>PMBT01000082.1:22971-23645 GCA_003153035.1 Opitutia bacterium | reverse complement strand
GCCACGACGATCACGTCGCGGCGGCTCACCAGTGCACTCGTGGCTGAGATCCGCAGACGTTCGATCTCCTCATTGATCGAGGAATCCTTCTCAATATACGTGTCGCTCGACGGCAGGTAGGCCTCCGGCTGGTAGTNNCGTAGTAGCTGACGAAGTACTCGACAGCATTCTCCGGGAAGAAGTTCTTGAACTCCGAGTAGAGCTGGGCCGCGAGCGTCTTGTTGTGGGAGATGACAAGCGCCGGCCGGTTGAGCCGCGCAATGACGTTGGCCATGGTGAACGTCTTGCCCGAGCCGGTCACCCCGAGCAGCGTCTGGTGGCGGTTTCCCTTCTGCAGGGAGCCCACCAGCGCCTCAATGGCCTGGGGTTGGTCGCCGGTGGGCGTGTAATCGGCCTGCAGCTTGAAATCCATTGGCACCAATCACTGGGATCCACCCCATGAAATGACAACGGCGGAATCCCGCGCCCTCCAGCCTGCGCCGCGTTCCCCCGCACACCTCTGCCTGTTCCGCGGCCGTGCCGAAGCCATTTGCCAGCGCACCATCCTTCCCTCAACGTGTCCCGCAAAGGAACCCTCAAACCCTGGCCCAAACCTACTAATCCATGTCCAAGGCCGTTGTCTCCCAACTCTACGATTCCGACGTATTCCGCATGGCGTGCCGCCAGTTCGACAA
>PMBT01000082.1:0-22925 GCA_003153035.1 Opitutia bacterium | reverse complement strand
CTCGCCATGTGGATGAGTTGGAAGTGCTCGCTGGTTGGGCTGCCCTTCGGGGGCGCCAAGGGCGGTGTCATCGTGGACCCGTTCAATCTCTCCACCGGCGAGCTCGAGCGCCTCTCGCGCCGCTACATGCAGGAGATGATCCCGTTTCTCTCGCCGCATGTCGACATTGCGGCGCCCGACATGGGCACCAATGACCAGATCATGGCGTGGATGATGGACACCTATTCCAATCACGTCGGCCACGTCGAGCCCGCCATTGTCACCGGCAAGCCGGTCTCGTTGGGAGGTTCGGAGGGCCGCCGCGAGGCGACCGGCCACGGCGTCGCCTACCTCGTCAAGGCCTATCTCGACGACCTCAAGATCCCGATCAGCCAGGCCACCGTCGCGATCCAGGGGTTTGGCAATGTCGGCAACGAAACCGCCCTCGCGATGGTCGATTATGGCGCCAGGGTCATTGCGATCTCCGACCACACCGCCGCCTTCCACAACCCGCAGGGCATCGATGTCCACCAGGCTCTTCAATATGTGCAGTGCAACCGGGTGCTGCGGGATTTCGACGGCGGCGAGGCCATAACCAACGAACAACTGCTCGAACTCCCCTGCACCGTCCTCGTGCCGGCGGCGGTTGAACGCGTCATCACCGAGATCAATGCCCCGAAACTCCGTTGCCGCGTTCTCGCCGAGGCCGCCAACGGCCCGACGACCAACGCCGCCGACCGCGTGCTTGAAAGCCGCGAGGAGATCGAGGTCATTCCCGATGTGCTTTGCAACTCGGGCGGGGTGATCGTCTCCTACTTCGAGTGGCTGCAGAACCTGCAGAACTATTACTGGACCCGCGATGAGGTCCTGGCGAAGCTCTGCGCCATCCTCGACAAGGCCAAGACGAGCGTCGAATACCAGAAGCGCAAGATGAAGTTCAGCCGCCGCCTCGCCGCGCTGACCCTCGGGATCGCCCGGGTGGCCGAGGCCAAGCAGAAGCGCGGCCTGTTCCCGTAAGACGCCGCGGGCGCCGTCGTTACCGCGCGGCCCACCAATCCTTCACGGCATTCACCGCCTCGTGAACAAGCGGCGGGATATTCCGGAAGGCCTCGTGGATCTGCGGAAGGTGATGTCCGGCCAACCAGAGGAGCACGACCACGAACCCAATCCCGATGAACGCATCGAAAGCGTAGATGAACGGAGGGGCGAAAAACGGCCCGCCCGCCGCGTTCCAGTAGTAGGCGCGGCGCATGGCCTTGAGCGGCCAGGCCAGGACGAGATAGAAGGCAAACAGGCAGAGCACGCCCGCCCAGACCGGAATTCCCGCGGGTAACAGCACCCCGAACACCGCCCCAGTTGCCAGCAGCGAAACCAGCGCGACGATCCACAGCAACGCGAGACCCGCGCGCAGGATCGAGACGAATGGTAGCGCGAACCATGCGCCAATTCCCGGCTGAAAACCGGGCGCCCAATGCGGGACAAATCCCTGCTGCCAGTGGCGGGTGTTCGCTCTCATTTCGTGATGGAAGGCCCGCCGCCAGCCACGCATCTCCCGATGGAACTTCCGGCGCCACTCCCGGTGCGCCTGTTTGTCGGCAAACGCTTTCATGCCCTCGTAGTACCCTTCCTTGGCCCGGCGGATGAACTCCTGCGCCGTGGGTGGCGGACCCTGCGCCGCCGCTTTCTCCTCCGGCGTCTTCGCGGTGGGCAGGAGGAAGATGAGCAGCACGTAAGCCACGCAGCCAATGCCCCAGAACACGGTGAACAAGAGAAAGAGGAAACGCACGAGCGAGACATCGATGTTGAAATACGCGGCCAGCCCGTTGCACACGCCGGGGCTCATTGCCCCATGGGGAATCTTGTAGAGCCGGCGAACCGGTGGGACCGCCTTTGACTCCGTCCCCGCGGTTTCCGGCCGTGTTCCGCCCGGCGCGGTCGCCCCGGCCGCTGGATCCGCGTCCGCTCCCGCCGAGGCGTCCTCGACCGGACCCATTTCCTCGATGATCAGCCCGACCTCCTTTGCACTTAAGACCGTCTTGTAGGTACCGAGCATCCCCCGGCATTTGTCAGCGATGGCCTGCTCGATGTCAGCGATGATCTCGTCGCGGTCGGGATTCCCGTCGAGCCGGCGGGCGGCACCGTCGAGGTAGGCGCGCAGCGCCTCGAAGCCACCCTCCTCGAGTTGGTAGGCGTTGCCGTTGAGATTAATGGTGATGACCTTATTCATGGGAGCAGGGGTGCGGATGGTTCACGAGGCGGGCGGCTGACCGAGACTCTTCACGGTGCCGCTGATTCGCTGCCAGTAGTCGGAAGTCTCCCGCAGCTGTTCGCGACCGCGGGCGGTCAGCTCGTAATATTTGCGGGGCGGCCCGGCATCGGACTCCTTCCATTCGTAGTCCAGCAGTTTCTCGCGGCGCATCTTGCTCAGGAGCGGGTAAAGCGTGCCCTCCTGGGTGGCGAATTCCGTCCCCTTCAGCTGCCTCAGGATATCCGCAACGTAGACCTTGTCGGCAGAGATGATCTTCAGGAGCAGGAACCCGAGGAGTCCCTTGCGGATCGGGGTGAATTTTTCGTTGACGCCCATGGGATGTGATCGGCCAAGCTACCTTTGCTAAGAAAGGTAGCGTCGCTAACCAAGGCCGTCAAGCACGAAAACACCAGACTTTGGTCTTTCCGTTTCTCTGCCCTCAGCGAAACAGCAGCACGGGAACCCGGCAGCGGCGAATCATCGCGGTCGTCGTGCTGCCGATGATCAGCTGCCGGATCCGGTTGTGCCCATAGGCGCCCATGATGACCAGGTTGATCCCCCGCCCCTCCACGTAGGTGCCGATCTCATTGTCCGGTGCGCCCACCAGCATCTGGGCCATGGGGGCATAACCTGCGGCGCGCAGCACGCCCTCGGCTGCCTGCAGCGTCTTCAGCGCCGTCTCCTCCTCACTCTGGGCGGCCACCGTCACCAGGTGCAGTTCGAGATCCTTGAAGGCCGACGTGGTCGCGAGGAACTCCAGCGCCTTCTGGCAGCTCTTGCCTCCATCGTAGGCAAACAGAATCCGCTCAACCGGTTTGAAGGCGCGCGAGGTCACCAGGCAGGGCTTGTGGCTGGCGCGCACGACCCGCTCCATCGTTGAGCCGAGATGCTCCGTGGCAAAATTCGCGTTTTCCCCGCGTTTGCCGAGCATGATGAGGTCGACGTGCGCCTCGAATTCGTGGAAGGTGTCGACGAGAAAACCCAGCTTGTGCGTGAAGGTCGGCGTCGCGGAAGGCGTCTTTGCCGCAAAATGCTTCCGGGCCTGCTCCAGGATGGCCTTCGCCCGCTCCTGCTCGAACTCCTGCAGCTTGCCCAGCACGGCCTGATAGGGCTGGACGCCAAGGCTGCCGCTGAGGTCGGCGACCATCGGCACCTCGAACTGCCGCAGGTCGGAGACATAAAGGATTTCCAGCGCCGCGCCGGTGCGCTGGGTCATCCACGCGGCGTAATCGTAGCAGACAAACGAGTAGGCCGAACCGTCGGTGCAGACGAGGATCTTGTTCATGGCTGCGTCCCCCTTTCTTTGGAAATCCGGACTGGCGATGGAAATGCGTTCCTGACTGCCGTCATGTTGACACGCCCGCCCGCCCGCGTCAAATCGTCGTGCCGGCAGGGATGACGGCGTTCTTGGGCACCACCATCACGCCCTCGGCGATCATGACCTCGTGCGGATAGTTGCCATCGGGTTTGCCGTCGACCGACAGCACGCAGCCGTCGCCAATGCGCGCATTCTTGTCGATGATGACCCGGCGAATCCGGCAGTTCTGTCCCACGCCGACCCTCGGAATGCCCCGCGCGGCGTTTTCCTTCGCCTCTTCCTCGCTCTCGTAGAAGTCGGCTCCCATCATCACGACGTCCTCCATCTGCGAGCCCTCGCGCACCATCGCGCGGATGCCGATCACACAATGCTTAAGGGTGGTGTCGGTAATGATCGAGCCGTCGCCGACCACGACATGGTCGATGGTGCAGCGGTTGATCTTGGTGGCGGGCAGGAAGCGGGCGTGGGTGTAGATGGGCGTGGTGTGAGTGTAGAAGTTGAATTGCGGCAGCGGCTGCGCGAGCGCGAGGTTGGCTTCAAAAAAGGTGCGAATCGTTCCGACGTCCTCCCAGTAGCCCTCAAACAGGTAAGCGCAGACGTGTTTCTTGCCGAGCAGGCTGGGAATGACCTCCTTGCCGAAGTCGGTCATTTGGTTGTTGAGAGCATCCTGCAAGGCGTCCCGGCTGAACAGGTAGATGCCCATCGAGGCGAGGCAGCGCTTCTCGGTCGCTGGCGCGGTCAGGCGCGCCTCGAGGGCCGGGCTGATCGTGAGACTGTTGATCACGGCGGGATCTTTGGGCTTCTCGGCAAACTGCTTGATCTCGAGATTGTCGTCCACGCGCATGAGGCCGAGCCCCGCAATCTTGGAGGCCGGCACCGCCAGCGCTGCCACGGTCACGTCGGCCCCGGTGGCAATGTGCTGGGCGATGACCTTGCGGAAATCCATCCGGTAGAGCTGGTCGCCCGCCAGGATCAGGACGTAATCGTGCGGACAGGTGCGGAAGTGCACGAAGTTGCGCCGCACGGCGTCGGCCGTGCCTTGGTACCAATCAGTGCTCTTCTCCGTCTGTTCAGCCGCCATGATGTCGACAAACCCCCGGCCGAACGAATCGAAGTGGTACGTGCTTTGCACGTGCCGGTGCAGCGACGCGGTATTGAACTGCGTGAGCAGGAAAATGCGGTTGATGCCCGAGTTGAGGCAATTACTGATCGGGATGTCGACCAGACGATACTTTCCCGCCAGTGGCACCGCCGGCTTGCAGCGCTCTTTGGTGAGCGGATAGAGGCGGTCGCCACGGCCTCCGCCCATGATGACCGCGAGTACGCTTGGATTGATATTCATGGAATTAATGGGGGGCGCGAGCACCCCGGCGGCGCATCCAGCCCCTGCGGTTTCGCGGAGAGTTCCACCAGCCGAATAGCGGGTGCGGAATTCCGCGCGGATCGGCGCCGGCGAATGGACTCGCGAGGCGGACGCTTTGCCATGTGCTCAATAACCTTGCCCAAATTTCGACTTACTCCCTAAAATCGCGAGCTTAAAGAAAGCAAATTATTATGTGCGGCATCGTTGGTTACGTTGGCAAACAGAAGGCCTCAGCCATTCTTTTGGAAGGACTGAAACGCCTCGAATACCGTGGTTATGATTCCGCCGGCCTGGCGGTCGAACACAACCGCGCCTTTGAAGTCGTCAAGCAAATCGGGCGGGTTGACGGCCTCACCAAACTGGCTGCAAAGCACCGCCTCAGCGGCACCACGGGCATCAGCCACACCCGCTGGGCCACCCACGGCGGGGTGACCGACGCCAACGCCCACCCGCACGTCAGCAGCGACGGCAAGTTCGCCATTGTGCACAACGGCGTGATTGAGAACTTCGCCGGGATGAAGAAGTTTCTGATCGGAAAGGGTTATACCTTTAAGTCGGAAACCGATACCGAGGCGCTCGTCAACCTCATTGCCTATCACTACCAGAAGGAACCCGAGCGACCAGATACCAGCCGCTTCCTGGAGAGTGTGCGCAAGACCCTGACTCACGTTGAAGGCACCTACGGCATCGCCGTCCTTTGCACCGAGCATCCCGAGGAAATCGTCGCCGCGCGCAAGGGTTCGCCGCTCATTCTGGGCGTGGGCGATGCCGAATTCATCCTGGCCAGCGATGTCTCCGCGCTGATCAGCCGCACGCAGAATGTCGTCTATCTGAAGGACGGGGAAATCGTCCACATCACGCCGAAGAACTTCTCGATCACCACGCTGGACCTTACCGATGTCTCGCCGGTCATCGACCGCGTCACCTGGACCGTCGAAGACGCGGAACTCGGCACCTTCTCGCATTTCATGGAGAAGGAGATCTTCGAGCAGCCGAGCGCCCTGGAAAACGCCATGCGCGGCCGATTCTCCGAGGATCAGAGCACGGCCAACTTTGGCGGCCTCAACCTCACGGCGGCGGATTTTCGCCAGATCGACCGCTTCCAATTCTGCGCCTGCGGCACCGCCTGGCACGCCTGCCTGGTCGCCGAGCACCTGATCGAGCGCTTCGCCCGGGTTCCGGTGGAGGTGGATTACGCCTCGGAATTCCGCTACCGGAACACTCCGCTTCACCGCAACACGCTCTTCTTTGTCATCAGCCAGTCGGGTGAGACCCTCGACACGCTGGCAGCGCTGCGCGAGGCCAAGCGCAAGGGATACAAGGTCATGGCGATCTGCAATGTGGTGGGCTCCACCATCGCCCGCGAGTCGGACGGCGGCATCTACCAGCATGCCGGACCGGAAATCGGAGTCGCCTCGACCAAAGCGTTCACGTCCCAGCTCCTCATTGCCGCGATGTTCGCCCTCTATGTGGGACGCATGCGCGACATGAGTTTCAGTGGCGGCATGCAGTTCGTCCAGGCCCTGAGGCAGGCCCCCGACCTCGTCCGCAAAGTGCTGGAGCAGGCGCCGCACATCAAGGAGATCGCCAAGCGNNGAAGCACGGCCCGATCGCGCTCATCAGCGAATCGTGCCCGACCATCTTCTTTGCGCCGAAAGGCGAGATCTTCAACAAGGTCGTTTCCAGCATGCAGGAGATCAAGGCGCGAAAGGGGAAGACGATCGTGATCACGACCGAGGGTTGCGAGTTCCCGGCCGGGCTGGCCGACGAGATCATCGCGATCCCCGACTGCCACGAGGCCGTCCTGCCGATCGTGGCGTCGGTGCCGGTGCAGCTGCTCAGCTATTACCTGGCTGCGGAACTCGGCCGCGACGTCGACAAGCCGCGCAATCTCGCCAAGTCCGTCACCGTCGAGTAACTGAGGGCGCATCTCACGGTTCGAGAGAGAGAACAAATAATAAAGTCGGCCACTGCGCAATATAGTTGGCGCCTCAGGACCTTTCGGAAGGCCCTCGTAAACAACGAGGTGGGATAATGGCGACACCCATTGATTCTCGGGGAGATGCTGGTGACCGCGCTGCACCAGGTCTTCGGTCTAGCTGCGCACGATGCCGAAGACCGCGGCCTTTTCGATTGGCGAGGTCGGGAGGGATTCGCCACCAGACCCATTGCCCGATCCCGCTTTCGATCAATCTGCAGATTGAACGGCACCCCACCACGGGGTCAATAGTCTCAACAATTAACTGGATTCGGTGATCGTTCTCGAACGAGTGCCAGAAGCGGGCGATCCCAGTGGACTGGTCGCTCATGTTCGCTCTGGAACTGCCCCGGTTAAGGTAATTGCTCCTGCCCCGGATGCGACCAATCAGCCCTCTGCTCACCGCTCGGGAGACCGGGTTATACCCCATACAGCATGAAAGCATCTTGATATAGTTTTGTGCCACCATGTCTGATGCTCCTGTTTCCAGCCCCTCGAAAACCGATGCTAAGGGCTCAGGTCCCAGCAAGACTGATGCTCCTGTTCCCAGCCCTTCGAAAGCCGATGCCAAGGGCTCGGGTCCCGGCAAGACTGATGCTCGTGACTCGGGTGACGTGAAGAGCAATGCGCCGGCCCCCGGCCCGGCCAAAACGTCCGTTCTGCCCATCGCTCTCGGCGCATTGTCTGCCGTTCTCTGCATCATCATCGTGGTGCTTTGGATCAAGGTCAGCGCGCTGAACACAACCATCGTGGAAAGCCAGAATCGAATCGACCAGTTCGGATCCGTCACGGCTCAGATGCAGGCGCAGCTGGATGAGGCCAAGAAGGACTCGGCTAAGCTTCAGACACAGATCGATGATGCCAAGGCCCGATCAGTTCGACTCGATGGCCTGGTGGATAAGACCAAGGCCGGCGCGGCCGAGCTCCAGACTCAATTGGACAAGACCAGGGCAATATCCAACGGTTTCCAATCCCAGATGGAGGACGCCAACGTCACCTCCATCCGGCATCAGGGCGAAGTGGAGATCGCCAAGACTCAGGTGAAGGTCATGCAGGCCCAGTTGGACGAGGCCAAGGCCGACACGGTCCGAATCCAGGCACAGTTGGATGCGAGCCGAATCGACTCCGCCGCATTGCAGGTGAAACTGGGAAAGGCCGAAGAAGCGATCGCTGGGCTGCCAAAGGTTCGCTCGCAGAATTAACGCCCGGGCGCGGATTGGCGCCATGATGGGTGGCGTCGAGAAGCTAAGAGTTTGCGATGGTGCTCCAGCGTCATCGGACAATCATGCGGCAGTGTTCGGCAAAAGCGTGATCCCTGCATCAGCAAGGCCCGCTGCCAAGATCATCCATAGCTCGTTGAGCCCCACAACCGCCAACCGCCGGCTCCGTCGCACCATCATCCGCGGGTTCTCCGGCAAGAGTCGCTGCGTGGAGCACGATCAGTCAGTCGTCTTTTGAATTGTACTCTCAATGACGCCGGTCGCAATGGCATGTCGGGTAAGTCCGGCGGTGTCGTGGATGTCCAGCTTATCCATCAATTGCTGACGGTGCTTCTCGACGGTCTTGACGCTGATTCCGAGTTCGGCGGCGACCTGTTTATTTGCCGCCCCCTCAGCCACCAGCTGCAGCACCTCCGCTTCACGCCCCGTTAAGGCCCGCTTCGGCTTCCCACGTGCGGCACCGCTTTCCCGAGCTCGCCGCTCCGCGTTTTCCTGGCGCTTTGAAATCGATGGACTGAAATACGAGCGGCCGCTGGCGACTTCCTTGATCGCATGGACCAACACCTGCCCGGAGTTCTGTTTCACCAAATAGCCGGATGCGCCGACTGCGGCCATGTGGGCCACGTACTCATCGTCGCTGTGCGCGGAGAGCACCAGCACTTTCGTGTCGGGGACCGCGAGCAGGATCTGTCGCGTGGCTTCGAATCCGTTGAGCATGGGCATGGCGATGTCCATCACGACCACGGTCGGATGGAGTTTCCGCGCCAAACTCACCGCCTGGCGGCCGGTTTCCGCCTCCCCGACCACCTCGAAGTCGCTCCCCAACTCCAACAGCGACCGCAGTCCTTCACGAACAATGCTATGATCTTCGGCCAGCAATACCGTGATTCGCTTCATCAGATTGCTCCTCGTCGATTCGCAAATGGGTTTATTGGGTTCATCGTGATGGCGTCTGGCTGCGCTTCGCCGACACCGACGGCGCCTCTGCGCCCTGCCGGCAAGGGCGATTCAATATGACCGCAGATGCTCAATTAGCCCAGAATGCCCCTGCCAGCGAGCGCTTATTTGTGGGGTGAAGACCTACCCAGTGGCGCTCGCTCCCCGAAGCCGAATTCGCGTGACCGCAGGATCGGTGGGGAAACACCCTATAATTATCGCAGCCTGCCATGCCTAATATCGGGCAAGAAGCGGCCCGGCGGAGATCGCCTGCCCCATGAAGATCCTTTTACTCCTCTGCTATCTCGCCACTTGGGCGGCCGTCCCGCACCTCCTGTTCCTCAAGAAGCGGCCCGCCGCGACGCTCGCTTGGCTTTGGGCCATTCTCTTCATCCCTTTTTTCGGTCCCCTCGTCTATTGCCTTTTCGGCACGGATCGGCTCAGGCGCCGCCGGCTCAAGCACCGGGCGAGATTTTCTGCCTGGCCGTCGCCCCAGCGGCCTCCGGCCAGTGCCACGGATGACGCGACAGCGGTTTCGATCCGGAATCTGCCGGGTCGCGAGCGCCAGTTCCTGCAACTGCTCTCGCGGATCAACCAGCTTCCCGCCAGTTCCGCCGAGGAGTTGCGCGTCCTGCGCGACGCGAGGGAGTTCTACCCGGCACTCGAACAACGGATCCAAAACGCGAAACGTGATATTCACCTCGAGTTTTATATCTGGCGCGGCGATGAGACGGGCGGGCGGTTTCTGCGCTTGCTGGCCGACGCCGCCCAGCGCGGCGTCACGGTCCGCCTGCTCCTCGATGGCGTGGGATCCTTCGGCTTGCGCCGGAGGCAGCTGAAAGACTTCCGCGCGGCCGGCGGTCGACTCGCCTGGTTTCAGGGTCTCGATCCGAGGCGGGGTCGCTTCGTGCTTAATCTGCGCAATCATCGCAAACTTCAGATCATCGACGGCGCCGTGGCGTTCGTCGGCGGCATGAACATCGGGCGGGAGCATGAGGGGCTCGATCCCCTGTTCGGTCACTGGCGCGATGTACAGGTCGAGGCCACCGGTTCGGTCGTCCAGGCGCTGCAGGAGGTGTTTGCCGACGACTGGTTCTTCGCCACGGGCGAGAAGATCCCGAGACGACCCGCCACCGTCCACCGCGCCGCGTATCCGATGCACGTACTGGTCGGCGGAGCGGATCGCGCCAACGAGCCGATGAGCAAATCGATTGTCAGCCTCCTCCACGAAGCCACGACGCGAGTCTGGATCGCCACCGGCTATTTCGTGCCCGACGACGTGCTGCTCGCGGCGCTGGAACTTGCCGCCAGCCGCGGCGTGGACGTACGGTTGCTCGTGGCGGAGAAGAGCGACCACTGGTGGCTGGTGATCGCGGGCCGCTCCTACTATGATGAATTACTGGCCGCCGGCGTGCGCATTTTCGAGTACTCGGCAGGCACCAATCACGCCAAGATCGCGGTGGCGGACGAACACTGGGCGATGGTGGGCTCGGCCAACCTCGACTACCGCTCCATGCGCCTGAATTTCGAGCTCAACCTGCTCTTCCGCTCACCCGAGCACAACGCTGCCCTTGCCCGAATTCTCGAGCATGATTTCGCGGCCAGCCAGGAAATCGATCCGGCGGCATTCGCGCGTCGACCCTTCCGCCGAAAATGGGCGGAAGCCGTGCTCCGGCCGCTCTCGCCAATGCTCTAGTTCGGTCGCGGCTGGAGCGCCTGATGAGTGAACCCCGGGGTATCCCGCGCCGCGTAGGGCAACACCCCATATCCCGTGACCAGACGTCCGGTGTAAGGTGACAACGCGGGGCATCATGTTCGCGCAACGCCGGTTGCAAGGGGCCACGCCACATTTCGTCCGACGTCATCGTCAACCATCACAACTCCACCATGAAAAACATACTGTTCATCACCACAATCATCGCCGCCGCATTCGCGGTGGGCTGCAAACCGTCCACCCAAGAGACGACTGCGCAGCAATTGGACAAGGCTCAGGCCGAAACCAAAGCCGCCGCCCAGCAGATGCGCGACTACACCTTCGCGCAAAAAGCTGAATTCGTTACGGCGATGCAAGCGCAATTGGCTGACTTGAATCGAAATCTGGACGAGCTCTCCGCCAAGATCGAGAAGTCGAGCGAAGCGGTGAAGGCAGACGCCATGCCGAAGCTCGCCGCCCTGCGCGACCAGGCGACGCAATTGACTAAACGGCTCGACGACGTCACCAACGCGACCGAGTCCACGTGGGGTACCATCAAGGCTGATTTCGAAAAAGCCTACGCCGGCTTGAAGGATGGATTCGCCCAGTCGCGCCAGTGGCTCAGCGACAAGATCGCACCGTGATGTAGTCCCACACCGCCGGTCGTCACAAAAATGCGATCGGCGGGCCCCCCGCCTCAGCCGCGCTCAGGCTGGCGGGTCGCCGTTTTCATCCACCACGGCGCGTGAAAAGCCCGCAGCTCGGCCCTCACGCTGACCATGCGCCGTCCGCAGAACTAGGAAGGACACAAAGTCATGCGATCAATGCACTGTGTGTGCATCTACCACTATGGCGGCCCGGAAATGCTCACGTGCACCGAGGCGCCGCGGCCGCGGTGCGGGCCGGGCGAGGTCCTCGTCCAAGTACATGCCGCCGGGGTGAATCCCGTGGACTGGAAAATCCGCGAAGGGCATCTCAAGGAGCAGCTCAAGCACACGTTCCCTCTTGTCCTTGGCTGGGATGTCTCCGGAGCGATCACCGAGACGGGCCCCGGCACGTCCCGGCTCAAGACCGGGGACGAAGTCTTCAGCCGGCCGGACCTCCTGCGTGACGGCGCCTACGCCGAATTCATTGTCATCAAGGAGTCCGAAGTCGCGCGCAAGCCACGTACGCTGGATCACGTTCACGCCGCCGCCGGCGGGGTTGGTTCGCTCGCCGTGCAACTGGCCAAAACGCGCGGCGCCTACGTCGTCGCCACCGCCTCGGCGCGCAACCACGACTATCTGCGCGGCCTCGGCGCCGACGAAATCATCGATTACGAGCACATGCGTTTCGAGGATCTCGCACCGGCGATGGATGTGGTTCTCGACACGATTGGCGGAGACACCCAGGAGCGGTCCTGGAAAACCCTGAAGCCGGGCGGCATCCTCGTCTCGCTCGTCAGTCCGCCGTCCACTGACACCGCTGCGAAGCTCGGACTGCGCCAGGCCTTTGTCTTTGTGCAGCCACACGCCGCGCAGCTCGAGGCGATCGCCGATCTCGTCGACGCTGGAAAGCTGAAATCAAACGTCGAGACCATTCTCCCCCTCTCCGAAGCCAAACGCGCCCACGTCCTTAGCCAGGGCGGCCACACGCGCGGCAAGATCGTGCTGCAGATAGTTTAGCGCCGGGTGTGCCGAATTCCGGAGGGCATGCAACACATCGAAAGACATTTCTCTGGGAGCGATACCGTCCGCGACGTGGTGATTGGCATGGCGGACGGGTTGACGGTTCCGTTTGCCCTCGCCGCGGGCATCTCCGGCGCGTTGACCTCCACCCATATTGTCGTCACGGCCGGGCTGGCGGAAATTGCCGCCGGCTCCATCGCGATGGGGCTGGGCGGTTATCTGGCCGCCCGGAGCGACGCTGAGCATTATCTCAACGAACGGCGGCGCGAGGAGCAGGAGATTGTCGAGAAAGCGGAGGCCGAAAAACAGGAGATTGTGGACATTTTCCAGGAGTATGGGGTGACGGCCGAGGAATGCGCTCCTGTCGTCGCGGCGCTCGAACGAAAGCCCGCTGCATGGCGTGATTTCATGATGCGCTTTGAATTGGGGCTGGAGGAGCCAAACCCGAAACGGGCGGTTCGCAGCGCCGCCACCATCGGGGGGTCTTACATTTTCGGCGGTCTGGTGCCGCTTGCACCCTACATTCTGATGCACGATTCAGGGCGCGCGCTCGGTGTGTCGGCTGCCGTCACCCTGCTCGCCTTGGCGGTGTTTGGCTTTGTGAAAGGCCACTTCACCGGCGTTCCGAAGATGAAGGGCGCGCTGCAAACGGCCCTGGTTGGTAGCCTGGCGGCCGGCGTGGCTTACGTCATCGCCAAATTCATCGCGTGAGCCACCGTGGTTACCGACCGACAATTCACCCGAGCACCGCGCGCCTTCGGCTGGGTTGATCTGGCCGTGGCCGGCTTGCTGGCCGCGCTCATCTATGCGCTCGTCACCGTGGCCCACGAGTGGAGCGGCCCGCTGCAGCAAGTCCCTCAGATTCACCTGGAGGCGCGCTATCTGCCGCTCTACACGCTGTTCAGCCTGTCGCGCGGCGTCATTGCCTACGGCATATCGTTCCTCTTTACGATGGTCTATGGCTACGCGATGGCGCGGGTGGCCGGTGCCGAGCGAGTGATGTTGCCGGTGCTCGATATCCTGCAGAGCATCCCGGTGCTCGGTTTCCTGCCAGGATTCGTGTTGGGATTGGTCTACCTGTTTCCGCATCAGAACATCGGCCTCGAAATCGCGTCGGTGCTGATGATCTTCACGGGTCAGGTGTGGAACATGACGTTTTCGTTCTACTCGTCGTTGAAATCCGTGCCGCCGGATTTGGTGGCGGTCGCGCGCCTGGCCCGGATGTCGTGGTGGGAGCGGTTCTTCCGACTCGACCTTTCCTTCGCCGCAACCGGGCTCCTTTGGAACAGCATGATGTCCATGGCGGGCGGCTGGTTCTTCTTGATGGTGAGTGAGGCGTTCGTGCTGGGCGAACACGATTTCCGGCTGCCGGGCCTCGGTTCATATATGAGCCTCGCCATCGAGCAGGGTGACCGGCGAGCGCAGCTGCTCGGCGTTCTGGCGATGCTCGGCATGATTGTGTTCGTCGACCAGGTGGTCTGGAGGCCGCTGGTGGCGTGGTCCCACAAGTTCACCGATGAAGAAACGCCTGCCGCCTCCGGCTCGTGGCTCTGGGAACGGGTCCGACGGTCGCGGCTGTTGCGGATGGGGTCGCTCCTGTGGGAGTTCTTCCAGCGGCGGACCCGTCCGCCTGCGGTCGCGCCGGTGACTCGGGCCGAAGCGCCCGGCGGCGGCGCGGTGAATGCGCGCCGCTGGTCGAAATGGCTTCTCTTCGCCGTCCTCGGGCTGAGTGTTCTGTTCGGCGCCGCCGAGTACCTTCACCTCCTGACGGCGCTCAGCGGCAGTGAATGGCTCCAGCTCCTCGGCAGCACCGCGGCCACCTTCCTGCGCGTCGTTCTCGCGGTCGCCCTCGCTTCGCTCTGGACAATTCCCGTGGGCGTGATGATCGGTCGCAATCCGCGCTGGTCGCACGCCCTGCAACCCGTCATCCAAATGGCGGCAAGTTTTCCGGCACCGATGATCTTCCCGGTTGTGGTGGGTATGATGCTGGCGTTCGGGGTGGGCTTGGGGATCAGCTCGGTCGGGTTGCTGCTGTTGGGCACCCAATGGTATATCCTCTTCAANNTCGTGGCGGCAGCGCTGGCAGCAGCTCATTCTGCCCGCCATCTTTCCGAGTTTGCTCACCGGCTGGATTACCGCGATGGGGGGCGCCTGGAACGCCAGTATCGTCGCGGAATATATGAAGTATCGCGGCCAGACGCTTATGACCACGGGACTGGGCGCGGCGATCAGCCAGGCGACAGCACGCGGCGACTTTCACTTCCTTGCCGCCGCGGTGGGCATCATGGCCGCGACGGTCGTTGCCTTCAACCGGCTCGTCTGGCGGCCGCTCAGTCACCGGGCGCAAACCCGCTTCACCCTGGAAACCTGATTATGGAAACGCCCCTCCTGGAAGTCCGCAACGTGTCTCAGTCCTTCCCCGCCGCAGGCGGCGGAACCGTGGAGGTTCTCCACGACATCAACCTGGTAATCCGCGAACACGAAGTCGTCGCCATCCTGGGACCGTCGGGTTGCGGCAAATCAACGCTTATGCGTGCGATCATCGGATTGGAGCCGCCGACGTCGGGCCAGATCCTCTATCGCGGTCAGGTGCAGGTTGGATTGAATCCATCGATGGCGTTGGTGTTTCAGAACTTCGCGCTGTTCCCATGGCTGACGGTGCAGCAAAACATCGCGGTCGGCCTGTCGCATCTGCCGCTCACCGCAACCGAGCGTGAGCAGCGCGTGCGCCAGGTGATTGAGGCGGTCGGCCTGGCTGGGTCCGAG
This sequence comes from Opitutia bacterium, assembly GCA_003153035.1. Taxonomy (GTDB): domain Bacteria; phylum Verrucomicrobiota; class Verrucomicrobiia; order Opitutales; family Opitutaceae; genus Fen-1467. Next base: position 7,757 of record PMBT01000082.1, on the reverse strand, counting down.
GAGGCGTATCCGAAGGAACTGTCAGGTGGCATGAAGCAGCGCGTCGGGCTGGCCCGGGCGCTGGCCGTGCAGCCGGAGATTCTCTGCATGGACGAACCGTTCAGCGCCCTGGATGTGCTCACCGCCGAGACGCTGCGCAACGAAGTCACCGACCTCTACACCAGCAAGACTTCCCCGGTAAACACCATCCTCATGGTGACGCANNCCGCGCGACGAGCACCACCCGGATTTCCTTGCCTTGATCCAAAAACTTCACGCGCTCATCACCCAGGCAGTGTTGCCGGGCGAACCCGCTCCTACCACGGTCGCGGGCGTCGGTGGTTTGCCGGTCCAGTCGATTCCGGGCGCTTCGCTTAGCCGCGCCATCGGGGTGCTAGAGATGCTGGAGAACGAAGGCAGCCTGGAGNNCTGGGCTGGGTCACCACCCCGGGCGGACGCGTTGAAATGACCGTGGCCGGGCGACAGTTTCTCGCTGCCGGCATCAAGACGCGGAAGCAGCTGCTCAACACCACCCTGCGCGGCCTGTTCGTTTTCGACCTGATCGTCCAAGCGCTGAAGAAGTCCGCGAGTGGCGAGGTTGATGAAGCCGTGATCCTCGACCTGCTGGCGCGTGCGTTCCCGCACGAGCAGCCAGCGCAGATCCTTCGCACCGTCGTAGCCTGGGCCCGCTACGCCGAGCTATTCAAATACAACAGCATCCGCCGGGTATTCCATGGACTCCCACTCCCGGCCGCCAGCGCTTCCCCCAATCCCCGGTAGGGTTACACCGCATAGCTCAAGACCCGCCGATCACGTAGCCTATCCCGCAAAACGACTGGGGGAACTCCATTGTCGTCACGCTGATGGTAACTAACCAACGAAAGCACTATGAATACACTCGAAATCNNTGGGCGAAGCTCACGGATGACGATCTCCGATTCGCCGAAGGGAAACACGACGAGCTATTGGGCCGCATTCAGAAGCGCACCGGCGAGACCCTTGAAGTAGTCGAAAAAGCCGTCAAAGAAGCTTCGTCCTGCTGCTGCGAATAGACGGTCCGGGTCTTGACGTCGCGGCCCCCGTTCACGTCAGCTGCTCTGTCCCGACAGCGAGCGCGGTTTGTCGACTTCGCGCCTAACTGACGCCGCCCTATGAACGACCGTGGCTTTATCAAGCACTGGCTTCACCAAGGAGCGGCGCCGCCCGGCCGCGGGCGGTCGCTGCGGAAACCGCCGGCGTGGGTCGGCCTTCCCCTTGCTGCGATCGTCCTCGTCTTTGCGGTGCTCATCTTCTTGTTCGGCGGTGCGGTGCTCGCCCACTTTGGCAAGAAGAGGGCCGAGCGCTGGTTCGCCGAAGCGCATCCGGGAGCCGTGTTGCAAATCGGCGGCCTGGATTATTCGGTGCGTGCCAATTGCCTCGTCGCTCAATCCGTCACATTGAGTACGACCGATTCGACGTTCAAGGTCGGCCGGCTTTCGCTGACCGGGGTTCACTGGGTTCGGTTACTTTGGGGCACGGCCGCCCTGGCAGATGCCCTCGCCGGGGCCCGTCTCGATGCGACAAGTCTCGAGGTGGAATCTTCCCGGACGCAATATGGAATCCGCTGTGCGCGGCTGCGGGCCTCGCTGCCGGATTCGACCCTACTTGCCGAAGGCATCGAGTTTCGGCCGCTGGTCGGAGATGAAGTATTCTTCGCGGCGCATAAGTTTCGGACGACGCGGTTTCATGTGGCCGTACCCGCGTGCAGCGTGGCGGGCTTGGCCTTTGAGGAAATCCTCACGGGAAAATCGTTCCGGGCCCGCTCGGTCCACGTTTCCCGGCCCTCCTTCGATGCCTTGGTCAATCGGGACAAGCCGGTGGGGCCCTTCGTGAAGCGTCCGCTCATGGTGCACGAAGCGCTGGCCGAAATCCGGCCACCGTTGCGCATCGATAGCTTCAGCCTTTCCGAGGGGCGCCTGACCTACCGGGAGAGGCTGGTCGCCGGGGCCGATCCCGGCGTGCTGACGTTTGGGGCGATCAGCATGTCGGTTGCAGGAATTACCAACCGCGGCGATGCGTCGACCACTATCCTGCTTCGCGCGCAGGGCGATCTGATGGACGCCGGAACGGTTAAGTTGCTTATGTCGATTCCGATCGCACCCCCGGACTTCTCGCTGCACTATTCCGGTTCCCTCAGCGCGATGGACCTGACCCGGCTTGACGCGTTCCTGGCCATCGCGAACCACATCCGGATTAAGTCCGGCAATGCGAAAGAGGCCTCGTTTGATATCGAGGTGACCGGCGGTCAGGCGCGCGGCTGGGTAAAGGCAATCTATGAAAACCTGGAGTTCGCTTTCCTTGACAAGGAAACCGGCAGCGAAAACGGCCTCGACAATCGGGTAGTCTCGTTCCTGGCGAAAGAGCTCAAATTCCGCAGTTCCAACGCTCCAGACGCAGCCGGTTCGATGAAGGAAGGAAAGGTGAATTACACGATAAAGCCGGAAGACCCGTTCATGCGGTTCGTGTGGTTCGCACTGCGGAGCGGCGCCAGGGATGTCGTCTGCCAATGAACACGGAAACCAACCCAACATCCATGCCCAATCCGCCCAGCGATGACGCGCCGGCCGATGCGACGCCGCGGGATGGTCCATCCAGCCCCGCCACGGTGGCCAAGACAACACCCGTGCAAATCGTCTTGATTGTGCTCGGCGTCATTGCGTTTCTCTATTTCGCCCGCCCCGTGGTCCTGCCGGTCGTCCTGGCTTGTGTGGCAGGCATGACCCTGAAACCGCTCATCCGTTGGTTGGCTAACTGCCACATTCCGCCGGGCTTCTCCGCCGCGATCGTACTTTGCCTTCTGGTGACCGCCGTCGGGATTGGTTTCTTTCAGTTGGGGCGCCCGGCGTTGACCTGGATGAACGACGCGCCCCAGCACATGACCGCGTTGAGGCAACGGGCGCAGAAGTTGTTTCCGCGCTTCGCGCGGTTCAGCCAGGCGGCGGCGGCGGTGAACGATCTGGGCGCGAGTGACGAGGAAAAGAAAAAAGAACAAAAGACCACGCCGACGGTGCAGCTCAAAGACACCCATGGGACCAGCGCATTCATCAACTGGACCGGATCTCTCCTCGCCGGGACTGGGGAGACGTTGGTGGTGCTCTATCTGTTGCTCGCCTCGGGAGATTTGTTCCTGCAGAAGCTGGTCCGCGTGATGCCCACCTTGCAGGATAAGAAGAGCGCGGTCGAGATCAGCCACGAAATTCAGCAAAACATCTCCCAATACCTCTTCACGGTTTCGTTGATCAACATCGGATTGGGTGCGCTCGTGAGCGGAGGCCTGTACTTGATGGGCGTGCCCAACGCCGCCATGTGGGGAATGCTGGTGGCGGTTCTGAACTTTGTCCCCTACTTCGGTCCCGTCGCCGGAATCATTCTGCTGGCCACGGTCGGCTTTCTCACGTTCGACACGCTGTGGAGCGGACTCCTTCCGGCTGGGTGGTATCTGCTGCTCCATCTTCTGGAGGCGAACTTCATCACGCCGGTCTTGCTGGGTCGCCGCTTCACGCTCAACCCGGTGGTCATCTTCGTGTCGTTGATCTTCTGGACCTGGCTTTGGGGTGTGCCGGGAGCCTTGTTGTCAGTGCCGATTCTGGTCTCGATCAAGGTCGTTTGCGACCGCGTTCCCACGCTCTCTTCGGTCAGCGAACTGCTCACGAACTGAGCCGGACAATCGTCTCCGGTAGGGTTACGCCCCATGTTCGAAGACCGGCCCACTGCGTAACGTTTGGTTGTCATGTCGGCAGCGTCGCCCGGCAACCGTCCGCGGGCCGGACGGCAGATGGCGGTCACGGGTAGTGTCACCGGAAATAATATGTCGCAGATACCCAAAAACATCCAAGTCATGGACCCAGAACTCCAAGACCCGCCTTCTGCCGGTCCGCAAGCCGGCGCCATCATTGCCGAGGCCATTGCGACAGAGTCGGACACGCTCCGCGCGAAGCTCGCAGAGCAGAAGGATTTGAACCGGCGCCTGGTTGCGGACTTCGCGAACTTCAGGCGCCGCACTCGTCAGGACGCAGAGCGCCAGGCGCTCGCGCACAAAGAATCGTTCATTCATGAGTTGCTCCCCGCCCTCGACAACCTCGAACGGGCCCTGGCCTCAGGCGCATCCCCCGACTCCCGGCAATTTCTTCAGGGTGTGGAGCTGACGGTGCAGCAACTGCGGCAACTGCTTCGGCGGCACGGCATCGAGACCCAGGAAAGCGCCGGCCGGCCATTCGATCCGCACCTGCATGAAGCGGTATCCCAGCGCCACGATCCAGCCCAGCCCGAGCACGCCGTCCTCGAAGTTCTGCAGCGCGGTTACCGACGAGGTGAACAGGTTTTCCGCCCCGCCAAAGTGGTGGTCAATGGGCTGCCCGCGAGTTGAGCTCAACTACCGCATTATCATGAATCCGATCAAATTCGAATGTCCTTACTGTCATGAAATCAACGCCGGCGATGAATCATCGTACGGCCAACGAGTCGAATGTCGGAAGTGTCACGCGACGATCCTCGTCCCTTCTACGCCCGCCACCGCGGAGCCGCCCACCGCCCGGCTGATTCAGGAACCGGCTGCCCGCGCCGAGACTGCCCCGGAGGCGGCGGACCAGGAAACCGACATCTTCACACTCGCTCCGTCCGGGCGTGCCTTTATCGGTCAGATCCTTCTCGGTTTGATTTGCGTCGGTCTGGCGATTGGCGTGGCGATTCGGGGCCGCGATTTCTCATGGCCGCCGTGGGTGGCTTTGGTCCCACTCGCTTCCGGTGTGCTCCTGCTGCTGCTGGTCTGGATCAAAGTGAAGTCCTGCAGCTATCGCCTCACCACTCAACGGCTGTTCGTCCGGCGCGGTTGGCTGGCAAAGCATTTGGATGAACTGGAGTTGTATCGGGTAAAAGACGTGGTCGTGGATCAAGGGGTTTTGCAGCGTGTGCTAGGTTTCGGCACCATCACGGTGCTGACCGACGATGACACCACCCCGCAATTGAACCTGGTCCGAATCTCAAGCCCGATAAAAGTCAAAGAAATGATCCGAACCCAATACCGCGCCGCTCGCCGACGGGAGGGGGTGCGTCCCACGGAGTTTCTGCAGTCACCATGAACCCAACTCCAGGAGCGACGGCATGAAAAAAAACAACTCCATTGTCGCCGTTTACACCTCCCACACAGTCACTGAAGCGGCGATCAAGGAACTCCAGCAATCCGGTTTCGATATGCAGAAACTCTCGATCGTCGGACGCGACTATCACACCGACGAGCATGTGGTCGGCTATTATAATGTCGGCGACCGGATGAAAGTGTGGGGGAAAACCGGCGCCTTCTGGGGCGGGCTGTGGGGACTCTTGTTCGGTTCCGCGTTTTTCTGGATCCCCGGACTCGGGCCGCTGCTGGTCGCGGGGCCCTTGGTCAGCTGGATTGTCGGGGCGTTGGAAGGCGCGCTTGTGGTGGGCGGCCTGAGCGCGATCGGGGCAGCCTTGTACAGCCTGGGCATTCCCAAGGACAGCATCTTGCTTTATGAGACGGCGCTCAGGACCGGGAAGTTCATCCTAATCGCCCACGGCGCGGAGGAAGAAGCGATTCGAGCCCGCGATATCCTGAACCGCACCGCGCCGGAGACTTTGGCGCATCATTCGTAAGGTAAGGAAACGAACTCCGACCAACAGGTTAAGGAGGACACGATCATGACGAAACTACTGAGCCGTGAGATCCGGCTGGCCTCCCGTCCCAAGGGCATTCCAACCGCAGCCAACTTCACTGTGGCGCGGACCGAACTGAAGCCGCTGCGAGACCAGGAGGTGTTGGTTCGAAACCTTTTTATGTCAGTGGACCCCTATATGCGCGGTCGCATGAACGACGGGAAATCGTATGTTCCACCTTTCGCGTTGGGCCAGCCGCTCGACGGCGGCGCAGTCGGCGAAGTCATCGAGTCGCGCGCCCGGGAGTTTAAACCGGGCGACGCCGTCATTTCCAACTTCGGCTGGCGGGAATGCTTTGTTGCCTCCTCAGAAGAGCTGCATGCGGTCAGCCGCGAGATTCGGCCCCTCTCGGTTCATCTCGGCGCCCTCGGGATGACGGGCATGACTGCCTGGGTTGGGTTGAACCTGGTGGAGGTCAAGGCCGGCGATGTCGTTTTCATTTCCGGCGCCGCCGGTGCGGTCGGAAATGTCGCCGGGCAACTGGCGAAATTGCGCGGATGCCGGGTCATCGGTTCGGCCGGCTCAATGGCGAAGGTCATGTTCCTGAGGACACAATGCGGGTTTGATATCGCTTTCGACTACAAGGCCGGCCCGGTCCTTGAGCAACTGCAGTTGGAGGCGCCGGACGGCATCGATGTCTATTTCGATAATGTCGGAGGCGACACACTCGAAGCAGCGCTATCGGCCTTGCGCGTGCATGGTCGGATCATCGCCTGCGGAGGAATCTCCGGTTATAACCAGGAACAGCCACGGCCCGGACCCTCCAATCTCTTCAACATCATCACCAAACGGCTGACGATGAAGGGACTGATCGTTCGCGACTGGCTGGATCGGCAGGGCGAATTCGAAAAAGAAGTGGGCGGCTATCTCCGAGCCGGCCTGCTGAAGAACCACGAAACGATGGTGGAAGGATTCGACCAGGCCGTGGGCGCGTTCATCGGCCTTTTCGAAGGAAGAAACCTCGGCAAGATGGTGGTGAAGCTGGCCTGAACCCGGACTCTCTCATGAGTGACACCGTTCTGGAAATCAAAGCCCTGACCCGCCGCTTCGGCGCAATCACGGCGGTCGATGCCCTGACCCTCTCGGTGAACGCTGGCGAAGTCTTCGGCTTGCTCGGTTCCAACGGGGCGGGCAAGACGACCACGATCAAGATGCTCGCCACGCTGTTGCCGCCTTCTTCGGGCGAGGCCCGCGTAGGCGGTTTCTCGATTACCACCCAGGCCGTCAGCGTGCGCCAAGCCATCGGCTATGTGCCGCAGGCCGTTTCCGTGGATGGTTCGCTCACCGGTTACGAGAATCTGCTCATCTTCGCCAAGCTCTACGACCTGCCGCGAAGTGAGCGCCAGGCACGCATCCGGGAGGCTCTGGAGTTCATGGGCCTGACCGCCGACAGCGGCCGTTTGGTCGGTGAGTACTCCGGCGGCATGGTCCGCCGCCTGGAGATCGCGCAGTCCACGCTGCATCGACCGCGGGTGCTTTTCCTCGATGAGCCGACCGTCGGGCTGGACCCGATTGCGCGCGATGCGGTCTGGAAGCATCTCGTCGATCTGCGGGCCAACTACGGCACGACCCTGTTCTTCACCACCCATTACCTGGAGGAAGCGGAGAGCCACTGCGATCGCATGGCGATCATGCATCTGGGCAAGGTGGCGGCGCTTGGCACCTGCAAGGAACTCGAAGCCTCGCTGGGCAGCGGCCACACGCTGAATGACGTCTTCGTCCACTACGCCGGCAGCGCCCTGGATTCCGGCGGCAACTTTCGCACTGTATCCGCCGAACGCGCTACGGCCCAGCGCCTTGGCTAGCCTTAACCCTATGACCGCCGCCTTCATCCATCCTTTGACCGGGTTCGTCGAGAAGACATTTGTCATCACGGAGTTTGAGTTGCGCAAGTTGCGTCACGATTTCACGGAGCTCATCACTCGCGCTCTCCAGCCCGCGCTCTGGCTGCTGATCTTCGGGGAAGTGTTCTCCCGCAGCGGGGCGATGCATACGGGCAACATTCCCTACCTGGACTTCATCGCTCCCGGCATCTTGGCCCAAAGCGTTCTCTTCGTGGCCATTTT
>PMBT01000129.1 GCA_003153035.1 Opitutia bacterium | reverse complement strand
TTGTACGCCATGACGTTCAGACCCTCGGTATCATGCACGGTGGCATTCACCGGGCAGACCATCTCGCAGGGGGCCAGCTCACACTGCTGGCAGGCCATCGGTTCGAGGGAGACCTGGGGGTCCTCGGGAATCTCACGGTTGCCATCGCCGCCAAAGGCCCCGGTCGCGATGCGCCCATCGGAATAATACCGGTCGATGCGGATCCAGTGCATCTCGCGGCCGCGGATCACCTGGTCCCGGCCGACGATCGGAATATTGTTCTCCGCCTGGCAGGCAACGACGCAGGCCTGGCAGCCGGTGCAGGTGTTGAGGTCGATCGACATTCCCCATTGGTGCAGACCGTCGAATTTGGGCGTCGCATAGAGGGAATTGCCGCGCGGGATCTCCGCCGCCTTTTCCGCCAGCGGCTGTTTCGCGGTTTCCTCGTCGTAGGGCGGACTGTGCGGCTCGAGGCCGATCGCCGCGACGAATGCCGGGTTGCGCTTGAACTCGTCGACATTGGCCTCGCGAATGATCTCGCGGCCCTCCATCGACCAGTGCTCCTGGGTGTTGGCGAGGGCCTGCCGTTCGCCGGGGATGATCTCGATGGTCGCGCCCACCGCGATGTGCGGCGCGTCGCCAGTCCGTAGCGCAAAGGCGTTGAAACCGGCGCCATTGCCCACCCGACCCGATGCGGTGCGGCCGTAGCCGAGCGAGAGGACGATGGTATAGTTGGCCAGGCCGGGCTGGATTTGCACCGGACCGCGGACCGAGCGACCGCCGAGCTTCACCATCGCGACGGGCGCCATTTCCCGGCCCTTCTCCCAATCGGCGGCTTCACTGCGGGTCAACGGCAGCAACCCGCTTAATCCCGGGATGATGTCCAGCTCCTTCGCCAGGCGCGGCGAAACGAGGATGGCATTGTCCCAAGTGAGCCGAGTGATGGGATCAGGACATTCCTGCAGCCAGCCATTGTTGGCAAAGCGTCCGTCGTCGATTTTGTGATCGGCCACAAAGCGCACCTCGAGACTGCGCGCGCCCACCGCTTTCGGCCTCGCCACACCGGCCAGAATCGCTCCGGCAGCATCGGCTCGCGGCTGAAGTTCACCGACGGGCCGGAAGGACGAGTTGGCCAGCAAGCCGTCGTGCAAGAAGTGGCGGAATGATTTCTCCGGATCGCCGCCCGCAAGTTTGGTGATGGTCTGGAAAACCAGGGTATACGGATCGGTCGCGGCATCGCCGAGGAGGCGGACCAGCAGGCTGAGCTCCGGCATCCCGTCGAACAGCGGGAGGATCATCGGCTGCACCGGCACAATCGTGCCGTCGGCCGTCCGGGCGTCGCCCCACGATTCAAGAAAATGGGTGGCGGCGATGTGCACGCCGGCGAGCGCGGAGGTTTCGTCGACATGGTAGCCGAGCCGGATAACCTCGGGCACGGACTTCTGCCGCGCCGGCCAGTCGAGATCCACCGGCGCGTTGTAAACAGGATTGCCTTCGAGAATGAAGAGAGTCTTGACCGAGCCGGACTTGATGCTCGCAGCCAGCTGCTGGATCGTCGCCGCGGCCGCCGGCTCCACCGCCACGAAGTCGACGGTCTGACCGATATTCCCCAGCGCGGCGTTCATCAGGTACGCGAGCGCGTGCACCACGGCCGGCTGGTGTGCACCGGCCAGGACGAGGCCTTCACCCTTGTGCGCCAGGAGATCGGCGGCGCACTCGGAGATCCATTCCGGCTTGACCTCCAGCCCTTGGGCCAACCCGGCGTAGGCATCGGTCCCGAGCACGCGGCCCGCGAGGGCCGCCGCGAGCGCGGGCACGTGGCTGCTGGCGATGCGCAGGCGGTGGTCGGCCATCGCTCCAGTGACGGTGAACCCGCTTTCCGCCACATACAGCCGGTTCATTTGACCGGCGTTGTCCTTGGAGGTGACGCGGCGGCCCTGGGCGAAGCCGCGCGCATGGGCGGTCGCCGCCGGGTCGGCCTGGAGAAAATCGCCGTCCAGACTGACGATGCGCCGCGCCTGCGCGAAGCGGTACATCGGTTTCAGATCGCGGCCGAAAGCGGCGCGAGCGGCCTCGACCGGCGGTTCGTCGATCACCGGCTCGTATTCCGCCCAGATGGCTGCGGGGAATTTCTCCTGCAGCCGGGCCACCAAGGCAGCGCGCGTGGTCGAACTGGATGACTCGGCGAGAAACGCGAGGCCGGCGCCCCGCTCCGCGGTGTATTTCTGGCTGATCGCCGCCAGTTGGTCGTGGAGCTCGGCGGTGGAGTATGCCGCTCCATCCCTCAGGTGGGCGGTGGAGCGGTCGGGATCGTAAAGATCGAGCAGCGAAGCCTGCGCGGTCAGGCTGGTGGCGCCGCCGTTGGGCGCGTAGGAGGGATTACCCTCCAGCTTGGTTGGGCGCCCCTGATAAGTCTCGGCCACCAGCGGAATGGCCGTCCCTCGCAGCGGCAGGGCGGTGGCAAAATAGAGGGGCAGGCCATCCTTCACCTCCTCCACGGACTTTCCGAAGGGGAGCACGTACGCCTCGGGCCGCCGGCAGCCGGCCAGCCCGATGCCGCCAAGCGCGAAGGATGCCGCCATGAGCTTGAAGAACTGGCGCCGGTCGACGCCGTCGAGCTGCGCCGCGCCCTCGGGAAACTCGCGCTCCAGGTATTCGCGGAAGCCGGGCGTAGCGGCCAGTTCGTCCAAGCTCCGCCAGTAGCGCGGGCCGTTCAGCTCGCGTGAGGAGGGGGCAGGGTGTTGGAACTGGCGTTTCATATAAGCTACAGGCTATTAGCTCTAAGCTGTAAGCGTCGAACGCCTTGGCCTTTTCGGGCTCTGGCGTTTGAACGTTGATAATTGTTATTTGTCACTTGGCACTTGGTCCTTGGAACTTGGGATTTGGCGTTTGGGACTTGGTCCTTGGCACCTGTTACTTGCTACTTGGCACCTTGGTGTTTCCTACCGGTGACATCCCGAGCAGCTCTCCGGCGGCTTGACCTTCCAATCGTGGATGAACTTCCCGGCCTCGGCCGTCCGCCCTTGCGCAGCCAGCGTCGGCGAGTCGAGGTTGTAGACGTCCTGCGGCGCGCGCAGGAACAGAGCGGGATCGCGGTGGCAGTCGAGGCAGAACTTCATGCTCAAGGACTGGGAGTGGATGACCACCGGCATTTCGTTGATCTTGCCATGGCACTCAACGCAACTGATGCCGCGGTTCACGTGCACCGCGTGGTTGAAGTAGACATAGTCCGGCGCCTTGTGAACCTGCACCCACGGAACCGACTCGCCGCTCTCGAAGCTCGCGCGCACCACCGCCAGCAGGGGGCTTTGGGGCTTCACCAGCTTGTGGCAGTTCATGCAGGTCTGGGACGTCGGCAGGTTGGCAAAACCCGACTCGTCGACGTTGCTGTGGCAGTAACGGCAATCGAGCCCGAGCTGGCCCGCGTGCAGGCTATGATCGAAGGGCACGGGCTGCACCGGGGCATAGCCGACCCGCAGGTATTTGGGCGTGCAATAGTAGGTGACGCCCGCCGTGACGGTTCCCCCGAGGACCAGGAGATAGACGATGATCTGCAGCGGAAGCCCGTTGGACCACTTCGGGAAAACGTGCGACATAGGCCAGATCGTCTCCGGTAAGGCGCCGATGCGGGCTAGAGCGAATCCGCGCGGCGGGGAACGGAGCGCGGCTCGGGACGGGGCGCCACCGGCCGGGATGAGCCGGTGGGCGATGACGGCTGGAAAGACGTCGATCGCACTATCAACCGCGGCGTCAAACCGGCGGCGGCAACCAGCCCAACTAATCTGGCAAGAAAGGATTTGCGCGAACAATGCGGGTTCACGGGCGGGTCAGGTCGGTGTGATCGAGGTCAGAAGGACAAGAAGCGTAATGGTTTCCGGGAAGTAAACCAAAATTTGCCCAGCTGCAGGCAATTCCACGAACCATTAGTCGGCACTGCGCATCTATTGGCATCACTAATCACAAAGATTATGACAATATGTGCGCATAAGCCATCCGAGGGACTGCTCAGGCGCCTCGCAGAACCCGAATATGGGCGCAGCCCCTCGGCCGGCTTCGTGCCACGGTTCTCCCCTGCGCTCCATAGGCCGGGCGAAGGAGGCCGACCCGTGTTTCCGCTCCCCACGGGTCGGGAGACCCGTGCCACATCCCGCGCTAGAGGAACACCCCGTCCCGCATGGAGCGCACCGCGTCGCAGCGGCCGGCAATCTCCGGGTTGTGGGTGACGATGATGACCGCCTGGCCGTTCTGCTTGGCCAGCTGCGTGAGGAAATCGAAGACGATGCCGGAGTTGCGCTGGTCGAGGTTGCCGGTGGGCTCGTCGGCAAGGATGATTGCCGGGGCATTGGCCAGGGAGCGGGCGATGGCGACCCGCTGCTGCTCGCCGCCCGAGAGCTGGGTGCCGAGGCGGTGGGTCTTGTCGCCCATCCCAACCGCGGAGAGCAGCTCGTGCGCCCGCTCGCGCATCGCGGCCTCGGTGAGCCGGCCGAGTTTGCGCATGGGCATCATCACGTTCTCCAGCGACGTGAACTCCTGCATCAGGAAATGGAACTGGAAGACGAAGCCGATGTTGATCCCTCGGGCCGCGGTGCGCTCGGCGTCGCTGCTGTTGGACATGAGCCGGCCGTTGATCCAGATGTCGCCCCCATCCTGCCGGTCGAGAAGACCGAGAAGGTAAAGCAGCGTGCTCTTGCCGCAACCGGAAGGGCCGACCACGGCGTAAACCTGGCCGCGGTGCGCCTCAAAGGACACCCCTTTCAGAACGTGCACCCTGCCCTCCCCTTCGCCGAGGTAGCGGTGGACGCTGCTGCAGCGCAGCGCGATCTTGTCCGGAGGATCGGTAACAGGTTCCATGGCTATTGCGCGGTTCCCCGGATGACGTCGCCCGGCTCGAGCCGCGCCGCGCGGCGGGCGGGGATGAGGCTGGCGGCCATGACCATGATGACCGCGGTGGCGGTCGCCGCCACATAGTGCCAGATGGACCAGCTCACGATGAAGGTGTCGGTGGCAAAAATGCCCCGGATGCGGATCGGAAAGTTGGAGATGGCGTACGTCACCACGGCGCCGAGCACCCAGCCGGTGACAGTGCCGAGCATCAGCACGATGGCCGCCTGCCAGAGGAAGATCTGGGAAATGTCCCCCCGAGTGTAACCCATCGACCGCAGGATCGCGATCTCCTTGGTCTTCTCCATGACGATCATCGCGAGCGTATTGAACATGGCGAGGCCGGCGATGAGCGTAAACACCGACACGGTGATGGCCGTCGAGATGCGCAGCGCGCGGAAGACCTCCAGCCAGGTCTTCTCACGCTCCTGCCAGCTGGCCGCGCTGTACTGCAGCACGGCCACCATGTGCTGGGCGTCCTGGGGGGCGCGATCCTTGTCAAAGAGACTCACCTGGATAAACGACGCCCCGGTGGGCTTCTTTAGCAGCGACCGGGCCTCGCTCATGTTCAGGTAGATCCGCACCCGGTCGATGTCGGCGACGCCAGTCTCATAGATTGCGCTCACCCGGTAGCGGCGCGACTCGCCCTGCGACTCCAGAATGAACGAATCGCCGACGGTGAGTTGCAAGCGATCCGCCATTTCCTTGCCCAGCAGCGCGCCGGAAGGTTTGTCCCGGAAATCACTGATGTGCCCCTGGATGATCTGGCTGCCCAGGTCGGACACCCGGAGGTGATCGTCGACATTGATGCCGTACGCGCGGACGGATTCGCTCTTGAAAGAACTCCGGATGATCACCGGGCCGTGCAGCACTTCCGACACGCCGGCGACATTCTCGAACCGCCGCAAGGCATCGACCAGCAGCTTGGGCTCCTCGATGCCCTCGATGTATTTCTTCCCCTCGGTCCGCAGGGCGATGTAAAAGTTCGAATTGCTGTTTTGGCCGCCGGCTTGCATGGACCGCATGGTGTCCTGGATGCGATCTTCGATCCGGATGGCGCCATTGGTGCCCAGGATCGTCCGGATAAAGAACTGCTCGAAGCCGCTGGTGGTGGCCTGGGTAACGACAAACAGACCCACGCCCAGCACGATGCACGAAAGGCTCATGAGCATCGCCCGCTTTTTGGCGGTGAGAAAACGCGACGCGATGCGGAGGTTGGGTGACATGGGCGGGACGTGCGGCGGGAATCGACGCACGCAGCGGCAGCTTACTTTTCAATCTCCACGCGCACGCGGTCCCCGACCCGGAAGCGGTCGGGCTGCTCGACGATCACCTGCTCGCCCTCCTTCACACCGGACAGGATTTCGACCTCGTTGAGACTCACAAAGCCGAGCTCGACCTTGCGCAGCTCGACGCGACCGCCATCCACCACGTAAAGGTTGCGACCGAGCACGGCCCGGCGTGGAACGATCAGGGTGTTCTCATGCACGTCGACGTCGATGACCATCTCACCCGTGATGCCCGGCTTGAGCTTCTCTTCCGGGATGTCGAGCTGCAGGTGCACGATGTACCGCTGGGTGGCGGGATCGGCCGTGGGCAGAATCTTGCTGACCTTGCCCCGGAATGACGACTCGCCGTAGGTCAGGAAGCGGACGGTGACTTTCTGGCCGACCTTGATATCGGCAACGACCTCTTCGCTGAGCTTGCCCTCCACCGTGCGACTCAGGGAGATCAGATGGGCGATAATGGTATTGTTTCCGATGATGTCGCCGGGGCGGGCGAGCACGTCGGACACCGTGCCATCGAACGGCGCAGTAATGGTCATTTTCTCGAGCTGCCGCTTCTTCACTTTGAGGGTGTTCTCAAAGGTGTCAACCGACTGCCGGTTAGTGAGCTGCTCCCCTTCGTACTTCTGCCGGATCTGTTCCACCAGTCGTCGTTGCTTGATGAGTTCAGCCTCGGGATAATTGCCCGATTTCGTCAGGCGCTCATAGTTCTCCAGGTTCTCCCGGGCGGTCGCCAGATCGAGGGCGATCTGGGAGCCGATGGCGATGCGCTGTTTGGCCGCCTCATATTCGCTCGCGATATGTTCGATCTCCAGCTGCAGGTCGCCGGTGTCGATCTGGGCCAGGAAGGCGCCCGCCTTCACCGTTTTGCCCGGGTCGAGCTCGCTGCGGATAAGCCGGCCGCCCACCTCACTCTTCAAGTCCATCTCATATTCGGCCTGGACGGTCACGCTGCCGGGCTTGGAGTTGGGCGCCATGCCGCGCTTAACGAGCGCGACCTGCGCCACGGAGCGGGTCAGAAAGAGGACCGCGAAAACGAGGAGCGTCGCAACGACCGCGCCCGCCAGTAACTTGAAGCGCCAGCTATTCATGATGGGTCACCTTGGTCTGTTGCAGCACGGGATCTTCCATGATTGCGCCGAGGAATTCGCTCATGCGTTGCAGATACTCCGCCCGAGCGTTGAAGGCCGCGAGCTGGGAGCTGAAGAAGGACGCGCGGGCGGCGTTGAGATCCGTTTCGGCGGAGGTACCGCGTTGGAAATCCTCTTCGCTGGCATGCAGGAAGCTGCCCCGCTCCTCCAGGAGACGGTCGTTGATCCGCATCTGCCGCAGCGAGAACTCCACCTGTTTTTCCAGACGTTGGGCGTCTTCGCTCAGACTTTCGGTGAGCTGCCGGTAACTGGCCTCCAGCTGGCGCTTTCGGGCCAGGCTGGACTTCACCGCCCCGCGGGCGGAAAAGCCGTCAAAAATGGACCAAGTTAGGTTTACGCCAGCATATTCATCCTGAACGCCGTAGAGTTGCCCAATATTCTGCGTATAGCTCTGCCGGTTCTGGTTAACACCCGCCACGAAGTTGAACATGGGGTAAAGCCTCTTCCGCTGAATCTTCAGATTGAGATTCTCCACCTCCAATTGCTGGCGTGCGATGATCAGGCTCGAAGTCTGGGGTTCCTTCTGGGAGAGAAAATCCGCCAGCATTTTCGAGGGCACTTCGTCGCCTCCGTTCATCAGCGGGATCATTTCCGGGATCTCGTCATCACTCAAAAGGCGCCCGGTGAGGAGACGGAAAGACCGGCGTGTCTGTTCGAAATCCTCGATCGATCGGTCGGTGGAGAGGCGGAGTTGCAGCGCATTCATTCGGGTCGGGAAGATGTCGCCCCCGGAGATCGTTCCCTTGGCCAGCCGGTCCTCCGCGACCTGCAGAGCGCTCTCGGTCAGCTTCAAGTTGAACCGGGCGCTTTTCACCAAGGCCCTGCGGGTAATCAAGCCAAGGTAGTTTGCGCGGATTTCCTGGGCCAGGAGGCGAAAGGCCTCCACGTATTGCTGCTCGGAAATCTTGCGCCGGATCTCTCCTATCCGGGCGCCGTTTTTCACCGCTCCCCAATGCCAGACCGGCTGACTAGCGGAGAAGCTGTAGTTCGTCATGTTGGTCGGATAGGAACCGGTCTTGACATCCTCCCGGGTCTCCCGTGCCTGCTGGTATTGCAGGTAGCCACCCACGCTTGGATAGAGGCCGGCCTTGGCCTGCATTTCATCGCCCTGGGCGATATCAAGGTCCAGGTTGCGGGCCAGAATGCGCGGCGACTGCTGGAGGGCGTCACGCAGGATCTGATCGAGGGCCGGAAAGACCCGTTCGGGAAGATCGGCGTTTTCCGCCGCAGCCCGGGCTGCCGGCAGAACAAGCACACTGAATAACAACCATGACACCACCGAACGGGAGAACTTCATGCGCCGGAAATTACCGCGGTATTTAGGGGATGAAGGCAATAGGGAAATCATGAAAGCTGGGATCGTGCGGCTCGCGGGGAAAAACTCTTCTCCCGAAACACCCATTGGTGCGCAGGCTCCGGCCTTTGTTCCTTGGGTGGATGTTTCTTAACGCGACGGAGCCCCGACCCATCCATTTTACAGGAGGCCGCGGAGGGAGCGGAGGGAATGTCCACAAGAGGTACAAGAGGAATCTCAACTTTACGCTTAAAGCTCGGTGCTCCGCGACAAAAGCAGGCTCAGTCAGACTAAAGCCTTGCGCTCACGGCAGAGCGTCACCCGATTTCCGCTTTCTCGCTTTGCCGGTTTTCCTTATTTTCGGGATCCGATTTCCCGGCTTCCCTGTTTTCCGATCTTTAGGACTCTTCCATCGCGGATCACACGGATGGTCGCGGGAAAGCAGGTAGAGGCGGGATGGAAATCATCTGATCCGGGCGATCTGCCCATGCATGCAGAGGGCATCAATGAAAGGGGGTATGGAAAATTTCTACGCTTGCTTTAGCAATGCTAACCGCTTAGCGTTTTTTTATGCGCCACTCAACGGTCAGCCGAAAGGGAGGCAGAGCTCGCTCTGATGCGAAAACAGCCGCTAACCGGGCGAAAGCGATTGCATTTTGGCAAGAAGTGCGTGCTGGTGAGCGCGAGCCTCCAGCCCGTCCACGGGTACCGCCGGATCCCAAGAGGATAGCCCAATTGCTCGCCCCCTACTGCGAAGACCAAGGCATCAAACGCCTTGAACTCTTCGGCTCCGTGGCACGAGGCCAGGCTCGTCGCGGTAGCGACGTGGATTTGATCGCGACGTTTGGTAAACCGATTGGCCTGCGATTCTTCGGCATGCCTGACGAAATGGCCAAGATTTTAGGTGTTCCGGTCGATCTCCTCTCGAGGGAAAGCGTTGATGAAATGACCAACCCGTTCCGTAAAACGTCCATCCTCGCCGATGCCCACGAAATTCTCACATTCTGACGGTCATTTTCAAGACGCCTACCTGCATGACATGTTGGAATCTGCCCGACATGTTTGGCGCTACATGGAGGGCGTAACGTTCGAGGATTTCTTGGCTGATAGCGAGAAACGAGATGCCGTTTCCATGCGGCTCTCCGTGATCGGCGACGCTGCGCGCAACATCACGAAAGAAACCGAGGTCAGGCTGCCAGCCATTCCATTCAAAGACATCCGTGGGATGCGAAATCGCATTACGCACGACTATGGCCACGTGGATTTCCGCATCGTCTGGGAGGTGACGAAGGAACACATCGCGCCACTGATCGCAGCATTGGAGCAACATTTCTTGCCCAAAGAAAACTCGCGGTCGGCCGCTCCGGAGCCACCCTCGACAAAACGGCCGCCAGTGAATTAGTCGGCAAATTTCCCAGCGAGATGCAGAGCGGCGCGTTGCGGTAAACGAGCCCTACCTCAACCAAATGGCTCCTGCCAGACGGCATTCAGGCCACACCAAGCCGCCCGCTGGCTGCGACCTGCTGGCTGATCCAGGCGTAAGTGCGGGCGAGTCCTTCGCGCAAGGGAACGCGCGACTCCCAGCCGATTGAATTCATGCGGTCGACCCGGAAATTTCGCGCCTGGACGCCCACCGGCCCCGCCACGTGACGAATTTCGAGCTTCTTTCCGGCGATCTCGGCAATCAATTTGGCAAGCTGGTCCACCGAGACGTATTCGCGGCGGCCGATGTTTGCGCCGTTCTCCAGGTCGGAATTCATCAGTGCAATGATCCCGTCCACCATGTCGTCGATGTAGGTATAGGCGCGCATGGCAGTGCCATCGCCCCAGACTTCAATGGCGCCTCCGTCAGGTGCCTCCGCGATCTTGCGGCAAAGTGCGGCCGGCGCCTTCTCGCGGCCGCCCCTCCAAGTGCCCTCGGGACCGTAGCAATTCTGAAACCGCGCCAGACGAACAATCATGCCATACCGGCGGCNNTGGCCCCATATTGCGGTAGACGCACGCCGACGAAGAAAAGAAATAGCGTTTGACCCCGGCGGTGGCGGCCGCGCAGGTCATGTGAATGTTGATCAGGCTGCTGTTGTGCAGGATCTCGCACTCGGCTGAATGGATGAAACCCATGCCGCCCATGTCCGCGGCCAGCTGATACACCTCGTCAAAGGTCCCTCCGTCGGAGGTCCTGACCGCCAACTGGCAGTGTTTCTCGGTGCGCAGGTCAAGAATCAGGAAGTCGTCAGCAGATGTCCGCGAGAATTCTGGATGTTTCTGGTCGACTCCGCGCACCCAGTATCCGTCCCGTTTGAGCCTTTTGATCAGGTGGCCGGCAATGAAACCGGCGGCACCGCATACCAATGCTTTTTTGATTTTTGCCTTATCTATTTACCCCTACTGACTGACAGCGTTCTCCGGGGCGTCAACGAATGAAACAGAATCGTTCCCCCTCCCGCTCTGTTTTCCCGCTTTCCCAGTTTCCCGATTTTCCGTTTTCTCCGTCTTCCCGCTTTTCAGTTCCCTCGCTTTCCCGCTTTTTCCGCCTTCCTCGATTTTTCGCTTTCTCGCCTTCCCGATTTTGCGATTTTCCCCGAGACAGCCCGCCGGACTGCTAACTCCTTGCGCCTTCATTCATTCTGCCTTCTGCTACCGCCGCTCCGGGTCGCTATCCTTGAGTATTCGGTTTCGGCTGTTTGCCCCGTTTTTCAGCTCTTCATCTTCATACTTTCAGCCTTTTCTCAGCCCACCTTCAGCCCATCTCCAGCATGCGCTTCCTCCCTGCGTTTCTCACCGACCTTTGGCGGCACCGCGATCTACTCTGGCAGTTCACCCGGCGCAATTTCGAGCTCACGCTCCGGGGCAGCCACCTTGGGCTTATCTGGTCCTTTCTTAATCCGCTATTGATGCTGGGACTTTACGTTTTTGTCTTTGGTTTCATCTTTGGCGGGCATTTCGGCGTGGTCGCAAGTGAAACCGCCACCGACTATGCCCTCGGCGTGTTCCTGGGTCTGACGATCTTTGGGCTGATCGCGGAGATTCTTGCGATGGCACCGATGATCATAGCCTCGAGCCCCAATTTCGTGAAAAAGGTGGTGTTCCCTCTTGAGGTGTTGCCCGCCGCGGCCGTGGGGGCATCGATCGGCCGAATGCTCATCGGCCTCGCCTTCGCGCTGCTCGGCATCATCCTGCTTGGACCCGGCGGGCATCCTGGTCTGTTCTGGCTCCCGGTAATCCTCCTGCCTGTGATCGTGGGCTGCCTTGGCCTCGCCTGGTTGATCTCATCACTGGGGGTGTTCATTCAGGACATCGGCCAGCTCATGGCTTTCCTGGCTCAAGTCGTAATGTACTCCAGCGCGGTCTTTTACTCCGCCGCCAGAATTAGCAGCCTGGCCCCGACCGCATGGACAGTTCTGCGTTTTAATCCCGTGCTTCTGGCCATCGAACTCACGCGCGACGCCGCGCTCTGGCATCAGCCGATGAATTTCAGACACCTGGGCTACCTGTATGTCTGCGGCTTCGTCACCTGCTGGCTGGGTTATGTTCTGTTCCGGAAGCTGAAGCCCGCGTTTGCCGACGTGCTTTGAGCGCGCGGCGGAGCCGCAGCCGGGTCCAAAGATAACGGACCTCACGCTAAGTCTGGCCTTTGGAATAGGCCCAGGACATGCAAGGCCGCAAGGTATAGGGTCGGAGGCTCTTCGGCGCGCAGGGCCCGCGCTTGCTCGCGGCTACGAGACCGTAGCCAAAGCCGAGAGGCTTTGGACCGAAATCCAAAGCCTCTCACGAGTTTCCCTACAAGAGCCCAAGTAGCCGAATTCGTAAGAATTGGGACCGTCTTTTCCCCAAAGCCTCTCGGACTTGGCTGCGATGCGTGAAAATACTCGGGAGTGGCGACGAAGTCCGGATCGGAGTTCTTGGCCTCACGCAACGGACGCTATGGTCGCGACGGGATCGGGCGGCGCTCCGCTGGCCAGAGCGTCCTACCTTTGCGGCTTGGCGACTTTTGCGTGAGGCGATCAGGAAAACTCACGCAACAGACACGAAGTACGTAAAGGTCGCAGCGAGCAGGCCTGTTCTGCGCGCTCGGCGGCCCCTGTGAGAACAGAAGAAAGCAGCCGAAGTCGTAGGAATCTGGATCCCGCCTAAAAGCGCTTCTCACCGGCGTGTGTTTTCACCCAACGCGTCGCGGCCAGAAGAGTCAGCATGAGGACGAACCAGGACTCCATTGCCCCGCCGCCCCCGCCACCTGAGGCAGTGTCGCCCCCGCCACTTGAGGCGGCAGTGCCGGTCACCGTACTGGAGGCCGGCGTGGTCGGACTGTTGGAGGGCGTCTGGGCAGTTGTCGTTTGGGCGGGTGCAGCGACCAGCGCCAATGTGGTGACCGTACCGTCAGGAGCAATCTTGCGAATGGCGGCGTTCCCAGTGTCGGCAACATAGATATTGCCAGCACCGTCGACCGCCAGCCCGTGCGGTTGGTTGAAAAGGGCGATTCCACCGGCGCTGTCCCCCAGGCCAGCGATTCCCGGCACCCCGGCCAGGGTAATGACGACACCGCCCGGGGTGATCTTGCGAATGGTGGCGTTCCCGGTGTCCGCGACGTAAACGTTGCCGCTTGCGTCGACTGCGAGACCGCCGGGTTGATTGAACAGTGCGTAGATGCCAGTCCCATCGTTGCCGCCGCTGATGCCCACGGATCCCGCCAGGGTGGTGACCATGCCGGTCGGGGTGATTTTGCGGATGGTTTGGTTATAGGTGTCCGCTACGTAGACGTTGCCCGCGGCATCAACGGCCACTCCGCTGGGATTGTTGAACTGAGCGGCGGACCCCGTGCCATCCGCGTCGCCCCGACTCCCCGCCGTGCCGGCCAGCGTGCTTACCGAGCCAGAAGCAGTGATTTTGCGGATCGTGGCATTGAAAGTGTCTGCGACATACAGGTTGCCGGCGCTATCCACGGCAATACCACTCGGCGCTCTGAACGAGGCGGCGCTCCCGGCGCCGTCCTGATTACCCCGGGTCGCGGAACCGGCCAGAGTGCTTACGACCCCACTCGGAGTGATCTTGCGAATCGTCGCATTGCCGGTGTCCGCTACGTAGACATTTCCGCTGCCGTCGACCGCAAGGCCGCCCGGTTGGTTGAACCGGGCGTTACTGCCGGCGCCATCCTGACTGCCGGCCACGTCCGTCAATCCGGCCAGGGTGCTTACCACACCGGCCGGGGTGATCTTCTGGATGGTGTTGCCGGAAGTGTCCGCCACATAGGAATTGCCGGAAGCGTCCACTGTGATGCTGGCAGGATATTGGATCAGGGCGGTTCCTCCACCGGACACCGTGAGGGCAACGGCCGTGCTCGTGGAGGAGCCCGTGGAATTGGTGATCAGACAGCGGAACTGATCCCCTGTCATGGCGCCGGTGATTGTACCGACGGTGAGTGTAGCGCTGCTCACCCCGCGGTAACTACCGCCTTCACTCAAGTTCTCCCAGGTCGCCGAATCCGCCGGCAGGCGCTGCCATTGATAGTTGGGTGCCAGATTGCCTCCGGCGGCCACCGAAAAGGTTGCGCTCTGAACGGTCGTCACGGACTGGCTTGCAGGCTGCGTGGTGAAAACCGGAGCGCTCGTTGCGGCATTGACCGTGAGCACGGCGTTGTCCGAAGTGGTGGAGCCAGCGAGGTTGGAGACCACGACATAATAGGTGCCGGTGTCGCACGCTGCACACCCACTCAGCGTGAACGAAACGCTCGTCGCTCCGCTAATCGCAACGCTGTTCTTGTACCATTGATACGAAAACGGAGAGGTGCCATCGGCGGTGACGGAGAAGGTCACGGCCTGGCCGGCCGTGGCAGTTTGCGCGGCGGCTTGGGCGGAGTTTGTGAAGAAGAGCGCGGACCCAACAAGAGCGAGGATTGCAAGTGGATGACGGAAGGCGGTGACATGCATGGTTGGGCGCTTTTTATCAGCGGCGCCCACTGTAAATTCCGGGGGTGATAGCGTACATAGGTGATCCCCCCCAGAAACCTTCCTAAACCGCTTAAATACATGTAAAAACGACGATTCCTCGGTCCAAGAATTGCCACCGGGGCAAGCGCGGATCAGGCGCGTGGCGCCACTAGACCGTCGCGAAGGCCGCGAGGCTTTGGACCAAACCCAAATTCGCACGAGTTTGCTACGATTACCAGCCGTCCGAAGCGGCGCCTCGCGAGGAAACACCCTTGAGCTTCCACCCGCGGTTTGAGGTAGCTAATCCATTCCTTGCCACAAAAGAGCACAGCGCGGCGGAGCCGCAAC
>PMBT01000079.1 GCA_003153035.1 Opitutia bacterium | reverse complement strand
CTGATCTTCTCGATCGGCATCCTCGTGGACGACGCGATCGTCGTGGTGGAGAACATCGTCCGCCACATGGGCCTGCCAAGCTGCCGTCGCAAGCGGCTCCTGCAGATCGCGGTCGAGGCGGTGGACGAAGTCGGCAACCCGACGATCCTCGCCACCTGGGCCGTGATCGCGGCCGTGCTGCCGATGGCCTTCGTCAGCGGCATGATGGGGCCGTATATGCGGCCGATCCCCGTCGGTTCGAGCGCCGCGATGCTCTTCTCCCTGCTGGTGGCCTTCGCGGTCACCCCGTGGGCCGCGCTCAAGATGCTCAGCCGGCACGCCCGGCCTTCCGGGCACGCGGCTGAATTCATTGACGCCCCGCTTACCGACGAGGAGGAAGCCGCCGATGGCGATGCAATGCCGGACAACCTGTTCACCCGGTTCTACCGGCGGGTGATGGACCCGCTGCTCGCGCACCGCGGCTGGCGCTGGGCGTTCGTGGCGGTGGTCGCCGCGCTCACCGTGGGCTCGATGGGCCTCGTAGGGATCAGCGCCGTGAAGGTGAAAATGCTTCCCTTCGACAACAAGTCGGAGTTCCAGGTCATTCTCAACATGCCGAAAGGCTCCACGCTGGAGCAAACCGCCGCCGTGGCCCGCGAAATGGCCGCAGTTGTGCGCACCGAACCCGAGGTGCGCGATTACGAGGTCTACGCCGGCACAGCGTCGCCGTTCAATTTCAACGGGCTCGTGCGGCACTATTTCATGCGGCGTGGTCCCGACGTCGCCGATCTCCAGGTCAACCTGCTGCCGAAGGACGAGCGCCGCGCCCAGAGCCACGACATCGCCCGGCGCGTGCGGCCACGCCTCGCCGCCATCGCAGCGAAGTACGACGCCGCGGTCGCGGTAGCGGAGGTTCCGCCTGGCCCACCGGTCCTCCAAACGCTCGTCGCCGAGGTCTATGGTCCCACTGAGGAGGCGCGGCTCAAGCTCGCGACCAAGGTGCGGGAAATCTACCGCGGGACCGAAGGGGTCGTGGACATCGATTGGTACGTCGAGAAGCCGCAGCCCAAGACCGTGTTTCGCGTCGACAAGGCGAAGGCCGCGCTGCTCGGGATCACCGAGGCGGCCGTCGCCCGCACGGTGCAGATGGCGGTGCAGGGCTACCCGGTCACGCTGCTCCACGCGCCGAACGAGCGCGAGGACGTCGACGTGTGGCTCGAGCTCCCGCGCGCGCTCCGCGCGCGGCCCGACGATCTGCTTGCGTTGCCCGTTCGCTCCGAAATGAACCCACAGGCGCCGCTGGTGCCGCTGCGCGAGCTCGTGACCGTCGAGCCGACTGTCAGCGAGCGCAACATCTACCATAAGAACCTGCAGAACGTCACCTACGTCACTGCTGACGTCGCCGGCGTGATCGAGAGTCCGGTCTATGCGATCCTCCAGATGAACCGCGCACTCGCCCAGCTTGACGGCCGCGACTTCGGTGGCACGCAGCCCGCGGTGAAGATCTACAATGCCGCCATGCCGGCCGACACCACGGAACCCTCGATGAAATGGGACGGCGAGTGGCAAGTGACGATCGAGGTCTTCCGCGACCTCGGCCTGGCCTTTGGGGCCGTGCTCATCCTGATTTACATGCTGATGGTCGGCTGGTTCAAGAACTACACCACGCCGCTCATCGTGATGACGGTCATTCCTTTTTCGCTGGTCGGCATTCTGCCGGCCCACTGGCTGATGGGAGCGTTCTTCACCGCCACATCGATGATCGGCTTCATGGCCGGCGCNNATCGTGGTGCGCAATTCGATCATCCTCGTCGATTTCATTGAGCTCCGGCTCGGTCACGGCCGCTCGCTGCGCGATGCGTGTCTCGAATCGGGCGCGGTGCGCTTTCGGCCGATGATGCTCACCGCCTTTGCCGTGGTGATCGGCGGCCTGGTGATTCTCGCCGATCCCATCTTTCAGGGCCTCGCGATCTCGCTGCTCTTCGGTGCCATCGCCTCGCTCCTCATCAGTCCCATCGCCGTGCCGCTCATCTATTACATGACCCACGCCCGCGGCCACAAAAAGCCCGCCGCCCCCGCGGCCCCGGCCGACGAGAAATGCACCGTCGCGCCGCCGCCGTCCCACTAATTCCCCTTTGTCATTTGGTAGATGACATCATTTTCCATGAACCTCCTGAATTCCTTCCTCTCCATGTTCTCACCGTCCGACTCCGGCGTCCGCCGGGTCGAGCCGGCCGAAACCGCGCAACTGGTCCGGGACAAGAAGGCCGTGCTCGTCGATGTGCGCGAGCCAGCTGAATGGGCGGGCGGCGTGGCCCAGAAGGCGGTGCTGCTGCCCCTCAGCGACCTGACCGGTCCCCGCTGGCAGTGGCAGCCCTTCCTCAAGCAGGTCGGCGACCGTGAGATCATTCTGTACTGCCACTCCGGGTCCCGCTGCGGCATGGCCGCCCGGATGCTCGTCGCCGAGGGCTACAAGGTGGCCAACGGCGGCAGCCTCCGCGCCTGGCATCGCGCCGGCCTGCCCGTCTGCAGACCGAAGCACCTGCGCTGACCGGTCCACCAGCGGGAGAGAATTGCCGGTTGCAGCTGGCGGTTCGAAGAATAGCGTGGGTTTGCCCGAGGTGCTCCAGGCGCGTGCCAGACGAACGGGTTCCGGAGACGCCACCGATCCAAGCAAATCCTGATGCAATCCCCGGCTATGGAGTCCGCGCGCGCCATTGAATCCGAGGCTGTTCTCCTGATCGACAATGGATCGCTGAAGCCGGGCTCGACGTTGGGCTTGCGAGTGATCGCAGAACGTCTCGGCCACGCCTTGGGCTGCGCGGTGACGCCGGTATCGCTCAGCCATGCCGATGCGGTCCCGGCGGCATCCTTGGGCGGGCGCCCGGCGGAAGTGCTCGAAGCTGCACTGGAATGCAGGGCGCGCGAGGGCGTGGATCGATTCCTCATCATCCCGCTCTTCTTCGGACCCTGCGCAGCACTGACTGATCGTGTTCCCGCCTGCGTGGAGCGTGTGAGAGCGAGGTTTCCCCAGATGCAGGTGCGGATGGCTCGCTGCCTGGTGGCGGCTGGCGACAAAACAGACGATCGCGTGGCGGCGATGATCGAGGCCCACGTGCGCGCCAAAATGGCCGGGGCGGCGCCACGGCCCGCGATCATCCTGGTCGACCACGGGAGCCCGGAGCGTGCGGTCACGCTCGTGCGCGATCATCTGGCCGCCCGGTTGGCCGTCCGACTCGGGGCTTCTGTTTCTGGGGTGCGGGCTGCGTCCATGGAACGGCGGCCGGGCGCAGCGTACGATTTTAACGACCCTTCACTCGATCGTGCTCTGGACGAATCAGATGCGCGCGCGGGTCTGGTGATCGTCGCGATGCAGTTTCTGCTGCCGGGCCGTCACGCTGGCCCCAACGGTGACATTGTCCGGATCTGCGCTGCGGCGCGCCGGCGACACCCCGGGTTGCGCGTCGCGCTGACGGATCTCGTTGGATCACACCCGGAGCTGATCGAGCTGCTGGCCGACCGGGCGCGGGAGGGCAGGGCGGCGGCACCGTTGGCAGTGTGAGCACGCGACTGGGCCCGGCGGGTTCTCCCGTCAGACTGCGACCGCCGTGGCCATTGCCAGTTCGGCGGCTTCCGCGGGAATTCGGGCGACCTCCCCGATGATGGCGAGCGCCGGGGTGTCCGCCTCTCCGGAGAAACCGGCGGAGAGTTCACCCAGGGTGAAAAAACGGATGCGCTGGTCCGGCCAGCTGGCCCGGCTCACGAGCGCGACCGGCGTGTCTTTCGACAATCCGCCCTCGGCGATCTTTTCAGCGATGCTGGCAAGGTTGCGCGTGCCCATGTACACGCAAAGCGTGGCGCGGAGACGGGCGTATGCCGCCCAATCGATCGTCTCGTCGGTCTTTCCGGCGCATTCGTGCCCGGTCACGAAGACCACGGCAGAGGCAATCCCGCGATGGGTGAGGGGAACCCCGGCAACGGCGCCTGCCGCGGTTGCCGCGGTAACGCCGGGTACAATCTCGCACGGGACGCCTGCGCGCACCAACGCGTTCAGTTCCTCGCCTCCCCGGCCGAAGACAAATGGGTCTCCGCCCTTCAACCTTACAACCCGGCGGCCGCGGCCGACATGCATCAAAAGGAGGTCCGTGATCCGGTCCTGGGTCCAAGTGGAGCGACCGCAGCGTTTGCCGACGTGAATCCGCTGGCATTCGGCTCGGCAATAGGCGAGCAGCGCACTGCCCGCCAAATCGTCATAGATCACCACGTCGGCGTTCGCGAGCCGGTCGCGACCGCGGACGGTGATGAGTTCCGGATCTCCGGGACCGGCGCCAACGATGGATACGTAACCTGGGGGAATGCGCATGATCTCTTCGGGTGTAAGGCAACAAACCGGTGGACTTTTGTCAAATGATACATATATAAGTACATCAAGAAACATGCCAAAATGATTGTGTGTCTGAAATGATTAACAACGAAGCACTTAAACTAAATGATCCCACGCTTAGCGGAGGCATTGGTGAGACGTTGCTGAGTTCGGAGACGGATCGGTTCTCGGAGGATGACGAGCAGTTCTTGAAGTTCCACGGGATCTATCAACAGGACGACCGGGATAAGCGAAAGACAGGCAAACAGTACCTCTTCATGATTCGCGCCAGAATACCGGGCGGCGTGGTGCCGGCGGCGCAGTATTTGGCTTTTGACGAGCTCTCGCGCCTGCACGGCAACGACACGCTGCGCATCACCTCGCGACAGTCATTCCAGTGGCACGGTGTGGTGAAGCGACAACTGGGACCGTTGATGAAAGGGATCCACGACGCGTTGTGCACAACGCTCGCGGCCTGCGGCGACGTGAGTCGAAATGTGATGTCGCCGCCGACTCCCGCCATTGGTGCGCTGGCCGAACGGGTGCTGGCGGACGCCCGCGGGGTATCGGCGGCGCTCCTCCCGCAGACCCGGGCTTATCACGAGATCTGGGTTGAAGGTGTGCCGCTGGCCCTTGCGCCCGAAGAGAAGCGGGCGTTCGAGGATCCCTTGTACGGCCGGCAGTATCTGCCGCGGAAGTTCAAGGTGGCCTTCGCCATCCCGCCGCTGAACGACACCGACGTTTTTACGAACTGCCTCGGCCTGGTCGCGATCGCCGATCCGGCCGATCCCGCCCGGCTCCTCGGCTACAACCTCCTCGCCGGAGGCGGGCAGGGGATGAGCCATGGCAACAAGGAAACGTATCCGCGGATTGCCGACGTGCTGGGTTTCTTTCCCGCCGAGCGGGTCGTCGACGTGGCCAGGGCCGTGATCACGGCCTTCCGCGATTTCGGCGACCGCACCAACCGCAAGCACGCCCGGCTGAAATATGTGCTGGCGGAGCGCGGTCCTGCGTGGTTCCGCGCCGAGGTGGAAGGGCGGGCCGGCTTCGTGCTCGAGCCGGCGCGCCCGTTCGCCTTTGAGCGCCAGGGTGATCTTTTCGGCTGGCATCGCCAGAGCGACGGGCGCTGGTTCCTCGGCTTGTATGTCGAGACCGGGCGCATCCGCGACACGCCGCCGCGCCGGCTCAAATCCGCGCTGCGCACCGTGATCGGAACCTACCAGCCGGAGATCCACCTCACTCCCTCGCAGAACCTCCTCCTCGCCGGAATCCCGGAATCCGAAAAGGACACCATCACAACGATTCTGACTGCGCACGGCATCCCAGTCGAACGTCAGGCGGCGGCCGTCCGCCGTGCGTCGATGGCCTGCGTGGCGTTGCCAACCTGCGGCTTGGCCCTGGCCGAGGCGGAGCGGGCATTGCCGGCGGTGCTCGATCGGCTGGAAAGTCTGCTGGAGGAACTCGGCCTCGGCGACGAGGAGATCATTGTGCGCATGACCGGATGTCCGAACGGCTGCGCGCGACCCTACATGGCGGAAATCGCCCTGGTGGGCCGCGCGCCCGGCCGTTACAACCTCTACCTCGGCGGCACAGTCGCGGGCACGCGCCTCAACCGTGAGTACCGCGCCGGCTTGCGGATTGAAGATCTGATCGATGAGCTTCGCCCGGTGCTGGCGCGTTGGAAGAACGAGCGCCTGCCCCGCGAGCGGCTGGGCGAGTGGGTGGAGCGGGTGTTATGGCGGGAGGTTCCCGCGTGAAGGCCGATCTCGATCAAACGCCGCCCGGCCCGCTGCGGCCGGACGGGATCGCGCAGGCCAATGCCGAACTGGGCTCTCGGTCGCCGCGGGAAATCGCCCGCTGGGCAATCGCCCGCGCTGGTGGGCGCGCGATCGTATCCACCAACTTTCGCCCTTTTGAAGCGGTCATCCTCCATCTGTGCGTCGGGGTCCAGCCGGACATCCCGGTGCTGTGGGTCGACCACGGTTACAATCGTCCGGCGACGTACCGCCACGCGGAGGAGCTGCGCGCGCGTCTGGGCTTGAACCTTAAGGCGTACCTGCCGCGGCTCTCCGCCGCCAACCGTGATGCCATCCACGGGCCGTTGCCGGCCATCGAGGACGAGGAGGGCCTGCGCCGATTCAGCGCCACGATGAAACTGGAGCCGTTCCATCGCGCGCTGCGGGAGCTTGCCCCGACCGTCTGGATCACAGCCTTGCGCCGGGAGCAGAGCCCCGGTCGGGCGGAACTGGATATCGTGACGCGCGAGGCGGGCACCAGTCTGCTCAAGGTCAATCCCGTTTTCTACTGGAACGACGCTGACATGGAGGGCTACCTCCGCGCCCACGACCTGCCTAACGAATGGGATTATTTCGATCCGGCAAAGGGCGCGGAGACACGCGAGTGCGGCCTGCATGCGGCGTGGGGACGCGCGACCGTGCTCCGCTAGCCGTGGCCCCCGCCCGCGAACCCACACCATCCGAGCAGTGCCCTGCCCGCATTTCGCCCGATGCCCAATTATCACCTTGATCACCTGCAACACCTCGAGACCGAGGCCATCCATGTGCTGCGCGAGGTGGCCGGGGAATTCGACCGGCCCGCGCTACTCTTCTCCGGCGGCAAGGATTCGATCTGTCTCCTTCGCCTGGCGGAGAAGGCCTTCCGCCCGTCGGCTACCCCCATGCCGCTGCTCAATGTGGATACCGGGCACCATTTTCCCGAGGTGAACGAATTCCGCGACCGTCGCGCCCGGGAACTCGGCGCGCGGCTCATCGTCCGCCGGGTGGAGGATGCGGTCGCGCAAGGCTGGGCCGTGCCGGCGCCAGGCGAGATCAGCCGGAACCGGCTGCAGATCCCCACGCTGCTCGCCGCGATCAATGAATTCCAGTTCGACTGCTGCATCGGCGGTGCGCGGCGCGACGAGGAAAAGGCNNAGGAGCGCTTCTTCAGCTTCCGCGACCGTTTTGGCCAGTGGGATCCGAAGAACCAGCGACCGGAAATCTGGAACCTCTACAACGCGCGCCTCAACCCGGGCGAAAACATGCGTGTCTTTCCGCTCAGCAACTGGACCGAGCGGGATGTATGGGAATACATCCGGCGCGAACAGATCGAGGTGCCCCCAATCTACTTCAGCCATCCGCGACGGTGCTCGCGTCGGCAGAACCAGTGGTTGTCGGTGAATGACATCGTCCCGCCCCAGCCGCACGAGGAGATCCGCGATCTGCGGGTCCGCGTTCGCACCGTCGGCGACATCATCAGCACCGGCTGCATCGAGTCCAGCGCCGGCACGGTTGCCGAGATCATCGCCGAGCTGGCGGGCGCCCGGGTCACCGAACGCGGCGCGCGCGCCGATGACCGCGTCTCCGAGGCCGCCATGGAGGACCGCAAGCGGGCGGGGTATTTCTGAACCGACCACGCGCCGCACGCCCCTTTCCGCCCCATGACTTCCACCAACGCAACTCCCGCCGCGCCACACCCGGTCGACATCCTGCGCTTCAGCACCTGCGGCAGCGTGGACGACGGCANNAAGTCCACGCTCATCGGCCGCCTCCTTTACGACTCGCAATCCCTCATGGAAGACCAGGTCGAGGCCCTGGAGCGGTCGGCGGACCTCACCGGTGACGGCGAGATCAACCTTGCCAATCTGACCGATGGACTGCGCGCCGAGCGCGAGCAGGGCATNNGACACGCCCGGGCACGTGCAGTACACCCGCAACATGATCACGGGAGCCTCGACCGCCAACCTGGCGGTGGTGCTGGTCGATGCCCGGGCCGGAATGAGTGAACAGAGCCGCCGGCACACCTGCATCGCCGCGCTCCTGCGCATCCCGCATCTGGTCGTCGCGGTGAACAAGATGGACCTGGTCGGCTGGGGCGAGGAGCGCTTCGACCAGATCCGCGACGAGTTCGAGCAGTTCCTCCCGCGCCTCGAGATCAAGGACGTGAAGTTCATCCCGATCAGCGCGCTCGATGGCGACAATGTCGTCGCGCCGTCGGCCCGAACCCCCTGGTATCCAGGGCCGACGCTGTTGAGTCACCTCGAAACGGTGCACATCGCGAGCGACTGGAACCTCGGCGGCCTGCGCCTGCCGGTCCAGTGGGTCAATCGCCCTAACCAGCCGGGCGATCCGCGCCTGCACGATTTCCGCGGCTGCAGCGGCCAGATCGCCGGCGGCATCGTGCGCCGGGGTCAGCGGGTGGCCGTACTGCCGTCCGGGTTGAGCACCCGCGTGCGCGAGATCCGGCTGGGCGACATTCCACTCGACGAGGCGTTCTGCCCGCAGTCCGTCACGGTCGTGTTGGAAGACGACCTCGACGTGAGCCGGGGCGACATGATCATCGGGTTGGAGGACCGTCCCGGGGTCGCGACCGACCTGCGGGCGCGGGTCTGCTGGATGCGCCGGCAGCCATTGCGCAGCGGCGCGCGGTTCCTGCTCAAGCACACGTCGCTGACGACGCCGGCGGTAGTCGCCGGGATCGAGCACCGCCTCGATATGGCGACGCTCGAGCCGGCGCCCGCGCCGCCGGAGCTGGGACTCAACGACCTCGGCGAAATCCGCCTGCACACCGCGCGCCCCATCGTTTTCGATGCCTATGCCACCAACCGGTTGATGGGTTCCTTCATCCTGATCGAAGAAGGCACGAACGCGACCGTCGCTGCGGGCATGCTCCTGCCGCCGGCCGAAGTGGTCCCATTGGCGGACGCCGGCTACACGATCTGACCGCCGTTCCGCCAGTCTTCCGGAGGCAGCAGCACCCCGGTTCATCAACGCGGTTGGCTACCAGCACCCTTGAACTGGCCGGGCAGTGATGACCCAAATCCCGGCCCGGCGCCCGATCCGCTCACTTGGCGGTGCGACGGGACAGAAGCGCAGCGCGGTTGCCGCGAAGAAAATCTGTGCTAGTTTCGTCTGGCATGAGATCTGTAATTTTGGTTTCCCTGCTGTTTCTCGTAGGTTACGCAGGCTGCTTACGCGCCGCCGACACGTCCGTCGTCGCACCCGCTGAAGCAGCGAAGCGCGTTGCCGACGGCAAGGCCGTGCTCATCGACGTACGCGAACCGGCTGAGTGGGCCGAGACCGGCGTCGCCGCGCCCGCGGCGCTGCTCCCGCGGCGCTGCTCCCGCTCAGCGACCTCAACGGTGACCGCAAGCAGTGGACGGAATTTCTGGAGAAAAACCGAGCCAAGGAGCTGATCCTCTACTGCCGGTCGGGCCACCGCGCCGGCCGTGCGGCGAAACTGCTCGCCGGTGAGGGTTTCCGCACCGCCAACGCCGGCGGCTTTGGCGACTGGCAGTCCGCCAACCTGCCCGTGCGCAAATCCGACCAACCGGCTAGATAGGTTGCCGGATATGGCGATGGCCAAAAACCCTCGCGATATAACCGGGTCAATTTCGCCTGAGCATGCGGTCCAGCTGGACAGGAAACACCAGATCAAAGCGAGCTGAGCCGCAGGGAACTGATGCCGCGGCGTTGACGCCCGGGCGGGACGGATGATCGTTGTCCGTTATCACCGCCATGGACGCTGAATTCTGGAACCATCGCTACGCCCGCGATGATTTTGTATACGGGACCGAGCCGAATGACTTCGTCGCCGAGGTCGCGGCACGGATCCCACCGGGCCCCGTGCTCTGCCTCGCGGAGGGCGAGGGGCGAAATGCGGTGTATCTCGCGTCGTTGGGTCATGCGGTTACCGCCGTGGATCTCTCAATGGTTGCGCTTGGCAAGGCGCAAAAGCTCGCCGCGGTGCACGGCGTGAAGATTGAAACCGTCGTCGCCGATCTCGCGGCGTACCGAATCGAGCCAGGTGCATGGGCGGGGGATTGCAGCGACTTGGGCGCACCTGCCCCCGCCGCTGCGGCGAAGCGTGCACGCGCAAGCTGCGGCCGGACTGCGGTCTGGCGGCGTGTTCGTGCTCGAAGCCTATACGCCGGCGCAACTGACCTTTGACACGGGAGGGCCGCGCAGCGTCGAACTGCTCATGACCGCGGCGCTGCTCCGCGAGGAGCTGGTGGGCCTCGACTTCGAGATCATGCGCGAACTCGAGCGTGACGTGATCGAGGGCGGCGGCCACACCGGCCGCGGCGCGGTTGTGCAGGTACTGGCCCGCCGGCCGTGAGTTGGGCCCGAGAAGGGTGGCGATATCCATTCGCACGGATGTGCGTCAGCTCTTGAACTCCCGCCGGCTCCATAAGCATTTGGGACGCAATCCGGGCGTTTTTGTTGGGACATAGAAGACACCGAGAGCGCACTGAACTCACGGAGTTCGCTGCGGATGATGCCGATGAGACGAAACGCGACGCTGGCTGGGTTCATGACGACGCGCCGCCGCAGTGCGCGGCAAAAAGTGATTCAATTCGCCGCACCGGACGGAGGATCGGGCGGTTGAGTGCGCCTCTCGTGCGCCTTTCGGCCAAAGACGCGCTCGTAAGCGCGGCAGAACGGGCACACGCGGCTCTCGACGTTTCGCACCAGCCGGAAAGCCGCGCCGCGCTGCTGCCGCCTCGCCTGCCGGCACACGGGACAGTTTAGGCAGACCTTGGCCAGAGTCCCATCCAGTCGAGAGGGTCTTTTCATGAGGGGATCTCTACCACACGGCGGCGGCCAAAGGAATAGAGGTGTCGCGCCAAACATTCGACCGCATCTTGCGGCGGACCTGGATCAAGGTGGCTGCGGCGTTGGTGCACGATCAGGCGTTGCGGGTGTTGGCGGCGCCGACCGGCGCCCGCGTGGCAGGACCCGAGGTGGCGACTGGCCGACCGGCGCCGGCCCGCCGGCGCGGCGGCTGGAAATCCCGCCGGACTTGAGGTTCCGCGCCTCCCCCTTTACTTCTGTCCCATGGACGTCCTGCTTCTCTCCCGCCTGCAGTTCGCTCTGACGATCACGTTCCATTACCTCTACCCGCCGCTGAGCATCGGGCTCGGCCTGCTGCTGGTAGTGGTCGAGGGGCTGTGGCTGAAGACGAAGAATCCACTCTATCACCAGATGGCGCGGTTCTGGACGAAGGTCTTCGCGCTGACTTTCGCCATCGGCGTGGCCACCGGAATCGTGATGGAGTTCGAGTTCGGCACCAACTGGGCCACGTATTCGCGGTACGTCGGCGACGTTTTCGGGAGCGCCCTCGCGGCTGAGGGCATCTTCGCGTTCTTCCTTGAGTCCGGCTTCCTCGCGGTGCTGCTGTTCGGCTGGGACAAGGTCGGGCCGCGCCTGCATTTCTTCGCCACCTGCNNGCGCACTTCAGCGCGATCTGGATCGTCGTGGCGAACTCCTGGATGCAAACGCCAGCCGGTTTCCACATCGTGGGCGAAGGACTGGCGGCCCGCGCGGAGATCACCGATTTCTGGGCGATGGTGTTCAACCCGTCTTCAATGAACCGGCTCAGCCACACCGTGGTCGGCGCCTGGCAGGCCGGGGCTTGGCTGATGATCAGCGTCGGCGGGTGGTACCTGCTGCACCGGCGGCACCGAGATTTTGCGCTCGCCTCGGTGAAGATCGGGCTCGGGCTCGCGGCCGTCGCCGCGCTGCTATCGCTTGTGACGGGTGATGCGAGCGCCCGCGGCGTGGCGCGCAACCAACCGGCGAAGCTCGCGGCATTCGAGGGCCTGTGGCAGACGGTACCGCAGGCGCCGCTGCATCTCTTCGGCTGGGTCGACAAGGCCCACGGCCGGACGCACGGGCCCGAAGTCACCGGCCTGTTGAGCTGGCTGGCCTACGGCGACAGCGGTCGGCCGGTGACCGGTCTCGAAGCCATCCGGCCGGCGGACCGCCCGCCGGTCAACGCCAGCTTTCAGTTATTCCATCTCATGGTCGGGGTTGGATGCCTTCTGATCGGGCTCGCGGTGTGGGCGGAGATTGCCTCGTGGCGGGGGCGGCTGGAACAGTCGCGCCTGCTCCTGTGGCTGTTGACGCTTTCGGTGCTCGGCCCGCAGATTGCCAACCAGGCCGGCTGGTGGGCGGCGGAGATTGGGCGACAGCCATGGATCGTCTACGGTCTGCTGCGCACCTCGGACGCACTGTCGAAAGTGGTCACCGCCAATCAGGTGGCGGCCTCGATGGTCATGTTCATAATCGTGTACCTGCTCCTCTTCGCGGTCTTCGTCTTCCTGCTGAACGACAAGATCCGGCACGGGCCGGACGACGGCGACCTCCAGCCCACTGGTAAATGGGCGCTTGGATTCAAGGCGAAGGGAGGTGCCAAATGAATTTCGGCAGCCTCGATCTGCACACGGTGTGGTTCGCGCTGGTGGGTATCTTGTTCGCCGGCTACGTCATCCTCGACGGTTTCGACCTCGGCGTAGGCATGCTGCACCTGCTGGTAGTGCGACGCGACGAGGAGCGGCGGGTCTTCCTCAACGCCATCGGCCCGGTCTGGGACGGNNGTGGCGATTGAGTTTCGCAGCAAGCATCCGTCGCCGCGCTGGCGGGCATGTTGGGACGCGGGTTTTGCCAGCGGCAGCTTCGTCTCCACGCTCTTGATTGGCGTGGCGATGGGCAACCTGGCGTGGGGGGTGCCGCTCGACGCCCGCGGCGAGTTCGCCGGCAGCTTCCTGGGGCTGCTGCATCCGTACGCCCTGCTGATGGGCGCGACGACGGTGGCGCTCTTCGCCATGCACGGCGCGATCTACCTCGTGCTCAAGACCGAGGGCGAATTGCAGGCGGCGGTGCGGCGATGGGTTAATCCGCTGATCATTGCGTTCATTCTCTGCTATGTGATCCTGACGCTGGCGACGCTGCTCTACGTGCCGCACATCACGGAGGCCTTCCGGCGGGAGCCGTGGTTTTTCGCGGTGGCGGTGGCCGTGGTGCTGGCCATCGCCAACATTCCGCGGGAGGTCAGCCACGGGCGTGAGTTTCTGGCCTTCCTTTCGTCATGCGGAGCCATGGCGGGTCTAATGGCGATCTTTGGCATCGGGATGTTTCCGAACCTCGTTTTTTGCCAGACCGAACCGTCGTACAGCCTCACGGCTTTCAACGCCTCGTCCTCGGAGAAGACGCTCGGAATCATGCTGACCATCGCGCTGCTCGGCATACCGGTGGTGCTGGCGTACAGCGCCAGCATCTACTGGATCTTCCGCGGCAAGGTGAAGCTGGACCGCATGAGCTACTGAGCCGCTTGACGATGGATCTGCCGGTTCCCGTCAGGGAATGCGTCTGGATGCCATCTCGACCCCACCGGGCAATCCGGTGCGACGCGACAAACAAAATAAACCGGCTACTCTCATTCCATGTCCGATCAGACCTTGACTCCGCCCGCCGCCGCCGACAACCCCAACAATCGCGGTCTGACCGCGGCCGGGCGGGCGCTCTCGAAGCCGGCCAACGCCGAGCCCCCTGAGATCGCCTCCGCGTCGGTTTCTGACGCGCTCGCGACGCTCCATGTCAACCCGGATACCGGGCTCATGCCCGCCGATGTGGAGGTCCGCCGGAAGGAGCACGGCTACAANNTCCTCCGGAAATACTCGGACCTCGCGGTGGTGAGCGCGCTGCTGGTCGTCAATGCCGTGGTGAGCTTTATGCAGGAACGCCGGGCCGCCGGGGTCGTTGCGACCCTGCGGCGACGATTGCAGGTCAATGCGCGCGTCCGGCGCGATTCGAGCTGGCAGGTCGTTCCCGCCCGGGAGCTGGTCCCCGGCGACATCGTGCGCATGCGACCCGGCGACATCATTCCCGCAGACGTGAAACTCCTCACGGGAGCGTT
>PMBT01000139.1 GCA_003153035.1 Opitutia bacterium | reverse complement strand
CTTTTTAGCGCGATGGGCAGGGCTCATTCCGAGAGATGTCCGTCAACCGCAATGACCCAACCCCAGGAGGAATCCTAAGGGGGTCAGGCTACGGATGTTGATTTCCAGTAGGCAAGCACGTCACGCGCGCATCGTGCCAGCAGAACCGTCACGTGCCTCTGCGCGCTACTCGCAACAGTGTGAGGACGGTGCAGCGGATTTCGGACGAGAGCTTTGGCCACCCGCCTACGTGCGGCGGGACCAGCACTGCGGCGAGGCGAAGCACGGAGACGAACTCGGACGGCTCGGAACAGAGCTGTTCAGGATTCTGTGAAGCTCCTAGGGAAGCGGGCGACTTCTCTGACGGGCCATCTTTCTGGGCGTCTGCGCCTTGAGACTATGCCGGTCGGTCTTCGAGCCCCCCCTGGGCACCACCCTTCGGCAAGCCTATGGCTAGGCAGGCCACCCGCCTACGTTTCTGCATCGCAAAAGCTACGGCGAGGTTTCTCGCCGGAGCCCAACGGACGAAGGCGGACCATCTGATGTACTACGCCTACATCATCGAGATGGTGGACGAACCGGAACATTCCTACCTGCGAATTGAAGACGATGGGGTAATCACCGAAAGCGGGTCCGCCACCATCGCATTAGCGCCACGAGCGACCACACTGCTTCGACCAAGCCGAACGGCCAAGCGCCCTGCAGAAAGCCATAAATCGACCCCAACGCACACGCCGCAGCGAATCCGAGGATAAACCAGGAAGAGCGGTGCTCCAGAGCGTAACAGACGAGCATTGCGGTGACGGAAAACAGCCCGAAAAATGTTAGCCGATCCATTGTAGCGAGTACTTGGAGGTCCGCTCTCGGATCAGTTACTGGCGCGGCAAGGTGGCGGCACTAGCGTGGCGGGCCAGATAAAGCCAAAAGAAGCGACCCCCCTCGCAATGAAACGAACGATGCGAGCTTCGAATTCAGGACTCAGGATCCACCAGGATGCATCGGCAAGGCAACGCAGGTGGCATAACATCTGTCTGCAGGCGTTGCCTCGTCGCCTTCCGTGGAATCGGACCCTGGCGCGATTCATGCGGCCTCGTCCTGAGAGCCAGCGCCAACTGCGGTGGTCTCGCGTTGAGCCTGCCAATTCCAGAGCTTGAGCAGGCGCTCAACGAAATCCGGTGAAATCGGCTCAGCCGGTTGGGCGAGCGACCGGGCGACAAACGCCAATACCGCCGCGCGTACTGACTCCGGGGCGCGCGCGAAGAATGCCGCCAACAGGTCTCCTGGTTGTTCAAAGTCGAGACTACGCCGACAGTAGTTCACGACCAGGTGCTGGCCGAGGCTGACCAGGGCGTCTTTGGATCGACGCTCTGGCAATCCGTCCTGCGACATTCTGGTGATCGCGGCGGAGTATTCCTGATGAAATAGAGCAAGCACCTTGGAATTGGCGCAGGAGAAACGAACATATGTTTCCCAAGCGATTTGCCGCAGCTCGTCGTGGCCATGCGCCGGCAATATCTGTTCGAGGTGGCAGCGAAGCCATGCCTCCGCCCAATGTGCCAACCGGAGTAGATTGGCGCCGAAAACACTCCTGATCGTGAGCGACGGTTCAAGGCGCGGATCGAGGTGGGTCTCGAGAGCGGCCCGAGCTTCGGGCACGTCGTCGAGGTTTTCGCCGCCGGTGGCTGCTTCGGGAGAATTGGACCGAATCCAGTGGACGAAAGAGCACACGGCATGCAGCGCCTCGCCCCGCACGGTATTAAGGGACAAGGTGAACGGGTCCATGCTGCACTTGTCGCCGGCCGCTTCGTCTGCTGTCGCAGGACTTGGGTCTCGCGTAAGCAATTCAATCACCGGCCACAACGAGGCGCGCTCGGACAGAGGCAGCGCAGCCAGTTCGCCGTTGAGGGTGGCATCGAGAAATCTCACGATTTCCAGCCGGCAGTTCTGCCAGCGCCGCCCCAGCCGCGTTTCGCCGCTGAACCCATCTCGAACTCCGATTTCAGGATCAGGCTGTGCTAGGATCCAATCTGCGAACGTCCAAAACGGCTTCCAATTCGAAACAGTTTTTCCTTCGAGCCCTTCCGAGAGGCCCCGCACCAGCGCGCTCGCGTAGAGCGGGTCGAGTCCGGCAAATTCGCTCGCGCTCTCGATATAAAGCAGGGGATGCACTTTCACCGCCGCCTGAAGCGTTGCGGCGAGGCCTTCCAGTGTCGGACCGTCCCAGTTCGGGTTCTCGGGCGTCCACGTGCGGAGATAATCGACCTGCTCCGCTAGCGGCATCGCATGGAAACCACGCTCGGTGATTGGGCTCCTGACGTCGATTTCGACGTCGGCGGACCAGCGGCGAAAACCGAACGACTCCGCATTGATGGATTCGACACTCGCAAGGGTGGGGCGGGTGCGGATCGGATGTTGAAGCGCATCCCTTATCCAATATTGGCGGCTCACCCGCCATCGCATGATCGTTTTCCCCGTTACACGATTCGCCGCCGTCACGACCGCGTCTGCGCCGCGCGCCGAACCGTTGAGCTTGGGAGTAAGGTACCCGAAATCTCTGGAATTGATGGTGCGCATGCTCATGGATTAAAGGACCGCGGATTAGTCGGAACCGACGGCCAAGCGACGCGCGACCCGTTTGAAGATTGCCCGCCGAGGAGACCGAGGACGTAGCCTGCGAACAAGGCCGCTAGCGCCACAAGCACATAGGCCGACAAGCGCAAACGGTCTGTATTGTGACCCGGTTCGGTCGATGCACCCCTGAGCGACTCATTTCCGAGGCAATTGGAACCATTCGCCAGGCTGGATCTGATTGAGGGCGAGAGCAGGGTGGTCGCTTGCATGCCGGCACGATAGTGCCGAAGCATTTCCGGCCCTAATAAAATAGTGAGCGAGAACCATTAAAATGGGGTTAAGGCCGAGCCGGCAGAGCCGCGCCTCCGAAGGTCGCCCTTAAGTTGAAACTGGTCGCGTTATTTGGCTGACAGCCGAGCGCGCAAGACAAGGAACATAGTAACAAAGAACAGGATGGCGCCGAGACCGAGCAGCAGACCAGAGAGCACCGGGGTCGATTGAATTCCCAACCGCCACCGGGGCGGCCGAAGGCGCGTGCAATGGCCGGTCACCGGGACGCGCGCCGGCGCGTCCAGATCAGCCTTGAACGCGGCCATGCTGGAATACCGATCGCACGGTTTACGCTGCAAAGCATGGAGCACGATCTCCTCCGCTTGCGGCGAAAGCGCGGGATTCAAGGTCCGCGGCGCGATCGGATCACCCGTGGTTCGCTGGAATGCCGATTGCCAGGGATCTTCGTTTTTGAACGGAACCTGGCCCGTCACCAATTCGTAGAGGATTGTGCCCAGTGCGTAGACGTCGGTGCGTTCGTCGATCGACGCATTCTCCACTTGCTCTGGAGCCATATATTCGGGGGTCCCGAAGATCCCCGTCAGTTTCGCAAGAATGCTCCGCCGGCGGATCGGTGCAGAAGCGAGCCCAAAATCCAACAAGCGAAGCGTCCGGTCGCAGCAAATCATGATGTTCGACGGCTTGAGATCGCGGTGAACGAAGCCCTGCCTGTGCATTGAACCCAAGGCGTCGCAAACGAGGCCGATGATTCTCAACGCATCCGTCTCGGGAAGCGGACGCGTATCGTGCGCGAGATGGTCGAGCGTGCAGCCCCGGAGGAGTTCCGTCACGATATAGGGGCGAGACTTCTCCCCCGCGATGGGAACGAACTTCAGGAGGGCCGGATGCGAGAGTTTAAGGCCGATCTCATCCTCGTGGCGAAAGCGTGCGAACCAGCCGGGGTCGCTTTCAACCGCCAAAAACGGCACCTTGAGGGCCACCTCATGCCGCTCGTTCAGCATGTCCGCAGCCCGGTAGATCGTCGCCATTCCGCCACGACATACGGTCTCGCGGATCAAGAACCGCCCATCCAGAACCTCACCGAGGCCGAGTTGTGGCTCGGCCGAAGGCTCCAGCTTGCCGTAGACTTCCGGGATGTCCTGACAGCATAGCAGGCCCGCCAGGGGAGGAGCCCCGATGGCCGCGGACTTTTGAGCTATTGGGTCATTTTCGTTGCGGATCATTTCAGACATCGATTGGCAGTCTCCTCTCCCGTCCAGCAGCGGAAACAATTGATCCGCGTCCGGACGTCGACGACGAACACGCGGCAGGGTGCGCCAACGACCAGGCTTCGGACCGTCTCGCCGTAAGGCAAACCGCCCAATCTTCTCCAAAACGACGGAGCGAAGGTTGGCAGAAGGATCAAGTCGGCGTTGGCAGCCTCGGCCTCAGCCCGAATCTCTTCGTGGGGAATCCCGATCCGCACGCGAAACGAAGCGTCAATAGTCGGAGTCAGATAATCGTGCCCGATCCGTTCCAAACAACACTCCGCCCGGCGGAGATCAATTTTACCGATGTCTCCCGACACGCCTTTTGTCCGTCGATCCAGCACATGGAGGAGAACAATTTCACCGTGGAACGGTTTAGTGAAGCCATTGGCCACCGGAAATATCTCCAATGGGCATTTCGCCAGATCAATCGGCAGCAGCAGCCGATCGGCCTTTATGCCGAGCCGGTCAAACGACAGTCTTGGTCGCGGAGTATTCATGGTCAGTTTCGAGCAACAGGCTGTAGCCCAGGTTTCCATCTCCCCGGATGAGGTTTTTTCCGCCGTGCTGCTCCAATTCCCGCCTCAAACCGGCGATATAGACGCGGAGTTCTGCGAGCTTCGGGGCGGCGTCGGTTCCCCAAACGGCGCGGGTCAAACGCTGCCATGGCACGAGCTTGCCCGCATGACGGGCGAGGATATACAGGATAGCGCCCGCAGTTGCCGTGAGTTCGAGTGAAAGCCCATTCACGGTCACCGCGTGCGATGCCATGTCGATCTTCAAGGCTCCGGTCACTAGCAACGGTCCGTCGCTCGCCGGCAGCTCGCTCCGCTGAAGCACCCGCATCCGCGCCATCAACTCCTCTGGAGCGAATGGCTTAACCAGATAATCGTTCGCGCCGGCGTCCAGAGCACGGACTTTATCCGAAACCCCGGCGCGCCCGGAGAGAATCAATACCGGGGCCTCGTTCCATTCTCGTAGCGACCCAAGCACTGCGAAGCCGTCGCCATCAGGCAAGTCCAGTTCAAGGAGGATCACGTCCGGCCGGTGTTCCACCGCTTGTATCAAGCCGCGCTCTCCATCTCGGCTCCAAAGCACCTTGTACCGCTCCCCTTCGAGGAGGATGCGCAACATCCGCCCGATCCCTGGATCGTTGTCCACAATCAGTACTTTTGGATACGGTTTCAAAGCGCCGGAGGTAGCATCATAATCCCAAGGCGTTATCGGCCCTAATTAAATGCCAGGTGAAAGACATTAAAAATGGATTAAGACCAGTGCCCCCTCCCGGTGTTCGCAGAACTCCACCCGACCTTCTTTTCTAGTCAAAGCGCCCCGGCTCTGCCAGGAGCCGGGGCGCGATTTTCCACAACCTCACTCACACAAAACCTAATCTCGCGGCCAATCGCCTGAGTCATTGCGCTTCAGGATTTCTTCACGGCTGCCGCATCCAACGCCAGGTTCAGCATGAGCACATTGACTCTGGCCTCACCAAGAAAACCCCACTGCGGCGGCTCAACGAATTTTTCCAAGAGGGCCTTGACTTGTTCTTCGCCCATCCCG
Source organism: Opitutia bacterium (assembly GCA_003153035.1). Lineage (GTDB taxonomy): Bacteria > Verrucomicrobiota > Verrucomicrobiia > Opitutales > Opitutaceae > Fen-1467. The sequence goes on along the minus strand of PMBT01000139.1, from coordinate 83,796 downwards.
CGCGCGGCGGCAACCCGGGCGACCTGGAATCGGGCCGCCTCGGGACTGATGTGAGGATCGAGTCCGCTCGCGGAAGCGAAAACCAGATCGGCAGGGACCGGCGCGTCGGCGGGAAGCTTGTGAGCCTCGCGCAGCGCTTTGGCGTTGTTGCGCACGTTGGTCTGAAGTTGCGCGCTCGTCGGGCCGAGATTGCTGCCGCTGGAACCCGCGATCCCCGAAGGGCCAGTTCCGTAAGTTGCAGCCGAGGGCCGCGGCCAGAAATACTCGGCTCCGGTAAATTGTTGGGCAATGAGTTCCGAGCCCACGATTTGCCCGCCGCGTTCGACGAGGCTGCCATTAGCCCGGTCGTGGAATCCCAGCTGCGCTATCGCGGTGATGGCGAGCGGATAGAGCACACCGCAAACGAGTATCCAAACGACTTTCTGCCGGATCGACTGAATGATGAGCTTGATCATGGCGTTTCCTTTCAGAGCGGATGAGTCAGGGCGCAAGGTGTAGGGCAACGAGTACTAGGTCGATGAGCTTGATGAACACGAAGGGCATCAGGATGCCGCCGATGCCGTAAATGAGCATGTTCTTCCGCAAAATCACCTGTGCGCCGAGGGGTTGATATTTAACGCCGCGGAGGGCTAGGGGAATGAGGGCTACGATGATGAGTGCGTTAAAAATGACTGCGCTAAGGATCGCGCTCTGCGGCGAATGCAGGAACATGATGTTGTAGGCCTGCAGGGGGCCGAAGCCCCCGGGCTTCGTCGCGTAGAGCAGACCGAACATCGCCGGGAGGATTGCGAAATACTTTGAGACATCGTTCGCGATGCTGAAAGTCGTGAGCGCACCGCGCGTCATGAGCAGTTGTTTTCCTATTTCGACGACCTCGATGAGCTTTGTCGGATTGCTGTCGAGATCGACCATNNCATGTTGCCGGCCTCGCGGGCGGCTTGCGTGCCGCTGTTCATGGCGACGCCGACATCGGCCTGGGCGAGCGAAGGCGCGTCGTTGGTGCCGTCACCGATCATCGCGATAAGCTTGCCACCTTCCTGTTCCCTGCGGATGCGCGCCAGCTTGTCCTCTGGTTTGGCCTGCGCGATGTAGTCATCGACGCCGGCTTCAGCGGCGATGGNNGTCCGGATGCCCATCGCGCGGAGCTGTTGAAACCGTTCCTTGATGCCACCCTTGACGATGTCCTTGAGAAGAATCACTCCCAGCACGCGATTATTCTCTGACACGACGAGCGGTGTGCCGCCGGCGCGCGAGATTCGATCGACCTCGGCCGCGACCAGGGGGTGATAGGTACCGCCCTTCGATGTAACCCAGGCCTTTATGCTGTCGGCGGCCCCCTTACGGATACGCCGGCCGTCGAGATCGACACCGCTCATGCGGGTTTGGGCGGTGAAAGGCACAAACGTTGCATGCGGCGAGGCCACTTCGCGACCACGCAGATGGAATCTCTCCTTGGCCAAGGTGACGATACTGCGCCCCTCGGGCGTCTCGTCGGCCAAAGAGGCAAGTTGTGCGGCGTCCGCCAGATCCGAGAGCGCGATTCCCGGGGCCGGGATGAATTCGGTCGCCATGCGGTTGCCCAGCGTGATNNCCGGTCTTGTCGAGCAGGAGCACGTCGACATCGCCGGCGGCTTCGACGGCCCGCCCGGAGGTCGCAAGCACATTCCGTCGCATCAGGCGGTCGATCCCGGCGATGCCAATTGCGCTTAATAGCCCGCTAATCGTCGTTGGAATCAAACAGACGATCAGCGAGAGCAGCACCGGCAGAGAGGTGAGGACAACGCCGTATTGGCCCGCCGCTTTCTCGTCATAAATAGCCAAGGGCGGCAGCACGAGGACGACCACGATGAAAAGGGCGGTTAGGCTGACTAGGACGATGTTGAGCGCAATCTCGTTTGGCGTGAGCTGGCGTCGCGCGCCCTCGATCATCGAAATCATTCGATCGAGGAACGAATGGCCCTCCTCCGCGGTGACGCGGATGACGATCCGGTCACTCGTGACGCGCGTACCGCCGGTGACGGCACTGCGATCGCCCCCGCTCTCGCGAACGACGGGCGCAGACTCGCCGGTGATGGCAGACTCGTCGACGGTCGCGATGCCCTCGATCACTTCGCCGTCGGCCGCAATCAGCTCGCCGGCTGCGCAGACGATGTGATCGCCAATCTTCAGCTCGCTGCTCGAAACCGCCAGCTCGTCGCCGTTCACCAGCTTTCGGGCCATCGTCTTGGTCCGCATTTTGCGCAGCTCGTCCGCATGCGCTTTGCCGCGGCCCTCTGCCATCGCCTCGGCAAAATTGGCGAAGAGGCAGGTGAACCACAGCCAGAGGCAGATCTGCAGGTTGAAGCTCGAAAAATCGACGAGGAGCCAGATGGTGGTCAAGATCGAGCCGACCCACACGACGAACATGACCAGATTCTTGATCTCGTCGCGTGGGTTCAGCTTTTGGAATGCGCCGATCACCGCTTGGCGAACGAGCGACGAATAGTTGATTTGGAAGGGTGTGCTCATGGTTTGAATCCCTTTTTCAGTCTTAAAACACGCGACCGGCTGCCATCAGCCCGTGCTCGAGCAGCGGCCCGAGGCACAGCGCCGGGAAAAAGGTCAATGCCGCGACGACGACGATGACACCAGTCAGCGTAAGACCAAAGGTCCAGCCGTGTACCGGCAGCGTGCCAGCGGAGGGTTCGACGGTTTTCTTGGAGGCCATCCGACCGACGATGGCGAGCGCGGCGACGATCGGCGCGAATCGGCCAATGATGATCGCTATGCCCAGCGTCACATCGTACCAGGGCACGTTGGCGTTAAGGCCGGCAAACGCACTGCCGTTGTTGTTTGCCGCTTCCCCAAAGGCGTATAGGACCTCGCTCAATCCGTGCGGACCCGCATTGTTCATGCTTGCAATGCCGGCCGGCAGCATCACGGAGATCGCCGTTGGAATCAGGGCGGCGGCGTTGGGCAGCAGGACCCCGATCACTGCCCAGGTCGCCTCCCATGCTCCAAGCTTTTTGCCGAGATACTCCGGGGTCCGTCCGATCATCAGCCCGGCGATGAAAACGGTGATGAGGACGTGAAAGAGCATGCAATACACGCCGCATCCGATTCCGCCGAACATAATTTCGCCGATCAGGATGTTCCACATCGGCATTAGGCCCGCGATCGGCATCCAGCTATCGTGCATCGAATTCACCGAACCATTGTCGATTGCCGTGCATGAAACCCCCCAAAGCACGCTGTTCATCACCCCGAAGCGCTGTTCCTTGCCCTCCATGTGCGGCATGATGTTGTCGAGGGCCGGGTTTGGCCGCGTTTCCGCGTACCAGGCGACTCCGAACGACAGCAGATAAAGGGCGAGCATCACCGAAAACAGGCACCAAGCGTGGCGTTTGTTGCCGATCAATAGGCCAAACATGTAGACCTGCGCCATCGGCACCACGATGATGGCGAGCATCTCCAGGAAATTGGCGAGCGGCGTTGGATTTTCGTACGGATGCGCGCTATTCACGCCATACCAACCGCCACCGTTTGTAAAAAGTTGCTTGCAGGACTCGAACGATGCGACAGGTCCGATCGGAAGGGGCTGGGTCTCGACCCTTTGATCGACCATCACGGGTTGGTCCGTCATCACCGACTTTCCGTCGGAACCGATGACCGGCTTGCCCTGGTCGTCCAGTTTCGGCGCGGGGGCCGTCACGGGCTGGCCCTTGTCGTCGGTTTTTTGGACCTGCCCGGTATAGGGTTCGACGAGGTATGCCGTCAGGTAAGGCTTCCAGGTCTGCGGCACTCCCTGCCATGCGAGCGGAATGGCCCAGAGGATCGATAGCGGAACCACGACGTAAAGCGTGCAGCGCGTAAGATCGACCCAGAAGTTACCGATGGTCTTAACCGTGTGGCGCGCCAGGGCGCGTCCTACCGCGACGAGAACCGCGAGCCCCGTAGCGCCGCTGATGAATTGATGGACCGAGATCCCGAGAGTCTGCGACCAATAGCTCAACGTCGTTTCCCCGGTGTAGGACTGCCAATCGGCGTTGCAGGCGATGCTCCAGGCGGTGTTGAACGCCAGGTGCCAGGAAAGGTTGCCCAGGCCCTGCGTATTCAGGGGCAGCCATTTTTGGGTCATGAAGACCACCGTGAGATAGACGTAGCCGAGGGTGCCCATGATCACGACAGCCCACATATATTTCAGCCACGACATCTCCTCCTCTGGATCGACGCCGGTCAGCCGATAGACGAGCTTTTCGACCGGGAAGAGGAGCGGGGAAAGAAATGTCTTCTCCCCTTTGAAGACTCGGGCCAGAAAGCGGCCGAGCACAGGCGTGAGGGCGATCCCCAAGCCGAAGAAGAGCAGGATCTGGAGCAGGTCGGTGGATTTCATGGTGCAGTTTTGGGCACTGCATCATGAATCAGCATTTGCGATGCCTTTGGATCGTTAGAAATCATAAATGATGGGGCGATTCGCATTAAAAGGACATTAAGCCGACCACTTATCGATTGTCCTCGCGCCGACAGAAACTACCTTTTCCCGCACGGAAACAGCGCGGTCACGGACCGGGAACGTCCCATTCCGACGTGCGCTCAACCTCCAGAAGGACGGTGTGACGATGAAACCAGCTCTCAGAGATTTCCTTTGGATGGCGGTCGGAGCGATGATGTTGCTCGCGGCCATCGTGCTCGTGCTGCATTTCCGGGAGCCGCAGGATCCCGCTGCACAACTGGCCCTAAAAGCAAAGCGCGTGGAATTGGTTGAACGGATGCGGCTGTCAGTGGCGTTGGCCTCCGAGGCAGAAAAGAGCGCCGTCATGGCCATCACCGACGAGGACTCCCAGAGCTACGCCGACCAAGCCCGGACCGCCACGGCCACAGTGGACCAGGGAGGTCGGGAGTTGGCACAACTGCTGGAGCCCGGCGGCTTGAAGAACGAGAAAGATCTGTTGGCCCAGTTTTCCAAAGCCTTTGCCGAGATTCAGCGCATAGACAAAGATCTACTGGAGTTGGCGGTAAGGAACACCAATCTCAAGGCGTACAGTCTGACGTTTGGCCCGGCTTCCGCGGCCCTCAAGGAAATGGATGCGGCATTGGCTGGGGTCGTCGCAGCGGGCGCTGGCTCCCCTTCCGGGGACGATCTGAATGTTATGCAACTGGCCGACGGTGCCAGGATCGCGGCGCTACGCCTCCTCACCCTGCTCCCACCGCACATTGCCGAGGAAAGCGACCAGAGGATGGACGAAATGGAAGCGGCGATGGCGAAGGAAGACCAAGCAGTCCGCCAGGACCTGGCTGGCTTGGCGGTGATCCCAACCCTCAGCGGCAACTCCGAGCTCTCGACCGCCGCGGCGCGCTATGCGCGATTCTCCGTGCTCAAAGCGCAGATCCTCAAACTCTCTCGGGAGAACACCAACGTGCGCTCCCTGACCATCTCCTTAAACCAAAAGCGCAAGGTCATGCTGATTTGCGAGGACGCCTTGTCCGCCCTCGAACAGGCCATCCAAGCAGAACCGATTGCGGGTTTTTCCAACCGCAAACCGGCAAGTCCTCGTTAGGCCATCCTGCGCGCTTTCTTGGAGACAGCAGACGCTGTTTTTCAGTGCCCGCTTTGGTTCGCCGCGCGGAGCAGCGTCAGAGTCGACTTCCGACTGCGTACCAGCCTCTTGAGGTTTTGCCGGCTGGCCTTCGAGTAACCCCCGTGGTTGTTTTTCGCCCGCTCTTCTTCCAGAATAAAGATATGAACTCGCTTTCCCGTCTTGTTCTCTCCTTCGCCGCGGTCATCGCCCTCCGTGCGCCCGGATTCGCCGCCGATGCTCACGCCGCGCCGGCCGCCGAGCCCATCATGATCGTCAACTTTACCGAAGCGGTGCCCGCAGTCTACGGCTACACCTCCTGGCAGAACAATTTCGCGGTTGCACCCAAGGCGGGCTTTCGCGTGCTGGGCGCCAAGGGCGCGCAGGGCGACGGCGGATTCTGCCAGAACCTCGATCCGGTCCGCGACCTCAGCAAGTGTGCCTGCATCGAGATCGCACTCGCGGTGCAGGAGGGCAATGAGGTGCCTGAGTACACGATCGTTTTCGGCGACGCCGACCGCACCAAGTGCTGGGCGCGGGTGCGCGTCGCGCAGTTCATGCCGGGGCAACCGGTCTGGCTCCGGCTCAAGGTCGCCGATTTCACCATCTCCTCTGGCCAGGAAGCAGGCGCGGACGGGAAGATGGACTGGACGAAGGTCGCCCAATGGCACCTGCAGGGGGATTGGAACACCAAGAAGCCGGCGCAGGTGCTGTTCATCGCGCTGAGGGCGCGGTCCTGATCCGGGGCGAGTCCTCTCCAGGGGCCGATCTGACGGGGTCGGACTGCGGCTATCAGATATCCAACAGCCAAACACCAGGCGCGCGCGCCATGCCAGTAGAGTCGTCACTTGCCTTTGCGCGTCGCGCAAAGAAGCGCGATTGCGGCGTTTCGGCTTTCGGGCGAAAGTTTTGGCCACGCTGAGACGATCTCGGACAGCTCGGAACAGAGCTGTTCAGAAGTCTGTGAGGCTCCCACTGGCGGCGGTGACTGGATGCAGGGGAGAGCCACCGGGGGGCCGTGAAACTCTTGCTTGCACGCTAAACTGGAGGGCCGGTCCTGTCGATCCCCGGAGGAGGTTCTGCGAGCGGACTCTCCTTGACTCTTCCGGATGGTGGTTCGTCCTATCTAACCATTCAATGTCTGCTGCCGAGAACCCGGATTCTCCGGTGGCGCGGGGTGCCGCCGGGCAGGCGGCGCGCTGCGTTTCGCTGGCCGCCGTACTGTTTGCCGTCGGGGGAATCCGGGCGGGCGAAACCGCGGACGGTCTGTCCGGGCGACCCCTGGCGCCGCGGTCGGGTCCGCGCGGGGCGACGATGTTCAAGGTGCTGTCGCCTCAGGAGACCGGGTTGATCACGGAGAACCGGTATGCCGACCCCAAGATGTGGGGAGAACGTTATCACGAGTTCGAGGTGGGCGCTGTCGGCACCGGCGTGGCCATCGGCGATTATGATAACGACGGCCGGCCGGATATCTTTGTCGTGAGCAAGACCGAGAGCTGCCGGCTGTTTCGCAACCTCGGCGGATGGAAATTTGAGGATGTGACGGACAAAGCCGGGGTGAGCGACAAGGGTGACGCGGCCATGATCTGGAAACAGGGCGCAACCTTTGTCGACGTGAACAATGACGGACGGCTCGACATCTATGTCTGCCGGTTCGACGCCCCCAATCTGCTCTATATCAACCAGGGCGACGGAACCTTCAAGGAAATGGGCCATGCCTATGGACTGGATGTGAAGGACTCCTCCGTCATGACCGCCTTCTGCGATTACGACCGCGACGGCTGGCTCGATGTCTTCATTCTTACCAACATGTTGGATGCCGTCGATCATCCGGCTGGCCAGCGGAATTATCTGTTCCACAACAATCGCGACGGCACCTTCACGAACGTGACGAAACGCGCGGGAATCTCCGGCGAAGGGCAGGGGCATTCCGCCACCTGGTGGGACTATGATAATGACGGCTGGCCCGACATCTATGTAGGTAGCGATTTCTCGCCTCCCGACAAGCTCTACCACAACAACCGCGACGGCACGTTCACCAATGTCATTGACCAGGTGGTGCCGCATACGACGTTTTCCTCGATGGGCTCCGACCTGGGCGACGTGAACAATGACGGGCTCATCGACTTCCTGGTCGCCGACATGGCGGCGACGACCCACCAGAAGGACCAGCGCACCATGGCCAACATGCGCGGCCTCACCAACGATCCGCCCAATGGCGCCCAGACGGCCCCGCAATACCTGCGCAACGCGCTGTATCTGAACACGGGCACAGGACGCTGTCTGGAGGCCGCCTTTCTGGCCGGAATCGACGCGACGGACTGGACGTGGTCGCCGCGCTTCGAGGATTTGGATAACGACGGCCGGCTCGACCTCTTTGTCCCCAATGGGATGCACCGGGAGTCGCACAACTCCGATCTGATGACGCGGATGATGATGGCCGACACCGCGGCGGATAAAGTCCAGATCGAGCGCGCCAGTCCCGTGCTGGTTGAGCGAAACCTCGCGTTCCGCAATCTGGGTGATCTGCGCTTTGAAGACGTCAGTGCGGCCTGGGGGCTCGACGAGAAGGGCGTCAGCTTCGGCGCGGCCTTCGGCGACCTTGATGGGGACGGCGATCTCGACCTCGTCTACACCAATTACCAGAAGGGCGCGACGCTGTTGCGCAATGACTCGGACACCGGTCATCGCGTAGTCTTTGCGCTGCGGGGCACCCAGTCGAACCGGTTTGGGGTTGGCGCCACGGTGCACATCGAAACGGATTCGGGGATTCAGGTCCGCCAGTTGGTGCTCGCCCGCGGCGTGCTCTCGAGCTCGGAGCCGATCCTGCATTTTGGCCTGGGGAACGCCACGCGGATCAAGCGGGTCACGATCGACTGGCCATGCGGCCAGACGCAGTCCTTTGCCGATCTTCCGGCCGACCGGAAGTACACCGTCACCGAGCCGTCTTCGCCGGTGACACTGTCGGTCATGGAGAAGCCGCTGCCCGTCGGCCAGTTCTCCGAAGTGGGCCGGATGGTGAATCTGTCGCTGGAATCGCGGGAAGTGGCGGTGGATGAAACGGCCCAACAGCCGCTCTTGCCGATGCGGCAGAATCGACGCGGGCCGGCTTTGGCGGTGGGCGATGTCAACGGCGACGGAATCGACGACGTCATCGTTGGCGGCACCCCCACCGATCCAACCCGACTGCTCCTGGGGAAAGCGGCGACTCAATTTAAGGGTATGGATTCCTCGGCGTTCGCACCCGACGGGCCACTCAATGACGGACCGGTGCTTTTGTTCGATGCGACGGGCGACGGAAGGAACGATCTCTTGGTGACGAGAGGCGGCGTCAGCCGGCCGGCCGGCTCACCAGAGTACCAGCCGAGACTTTATCTTAACGACGGTTACGGGGACTTTCGTCCGGCTCCGGACGGTGCGTTGCCGGCGCTGCCCATCAGCGTCGGCGCCGTGGCCGCGGCGGATTTTGACCGGGACGGGCGGCTCGACTTGTTCATCGGAGGGCGGGTGGTGCCCGGCCTGTATCCCCTGGCGCCAAAAAGCGCGTTGCTGGCCAATCGCGGCGGCCGGTTTGAAGATGTCACGGACGTGCTGGCACCGGGGTTGCGCGAAGTCGGCATGGTAACGGCCGCGTTGTGGAGCGACGTCGATGGCGACGGCTGGCCGGATCTGTTGCTCACGCTGGAATGGGGGAACGTGAAGTACTTCCACAACCGCCAGGGCAAGGGCTTCGAGGATTGGACCGAGAAGGCGGGCTTTGCCGCCGCCGGCACCGGTTGGTGGAATTCCATTGCGAGTGCCGATTTCAATGGCGACGGCCGGCCCGATTTCGTGGTGGGCAACCTCGGCTTGAACAGCCAATACCGCGCCAGCCCGGACCGCCCGGCACTGCTTTTCTCCGGCGACTTCAAAGGTGACGGAACTTCGCAGCTGATCGAGGGATATTACGAGGGCGACCGGCTCTATCCGTGGCGCACGCGCCGCGATCTCGGGGCGGTCATTCCGTCGATTCTCAAGCGCTTTCCTCGGAACGACTTTTATGCGCGGGCCACGCTGGAGGAGATTCTCGGCGAGGAGAAGCTGGCGGCAGCCCGGCGCCTGGCCGCCACGGAATTTCGCAGTGGGGTCTTGCTCAGCCAGCCCGATGGCACCTATCGGTTCGAACCGCTGCCCCGGCTGGCCCAGATCTCGCCGCTGCAGGGCGTGGTGGCGGGCGATTTCGACGGCGACGGACACGCCGACATCTATGCCGTGCAGAACTCGTACTCACCCATCCCCTCCGTGGGTCGCTTCGATGGCGGTCTGAGCGTCCTGTTGCGGGGCGATGGACAGGGAAATTTCTCGCCCGTGCCGCCGGCCGAAAGCGGCCTGGTCGTGCCGGGCGATGCCAAGGCGCTGGCGGTGCTTGATCTTGATCAGGATGGCTGGCCGGACTTTCTCATCACCCGGAACAACAGCAGCACGCTGGTCTTTCGGAATCACGGCCTCCCTGGCCGGCATGCGCTGCGCGTCCTGCTGCGCGGCCCGCCCGGCAATCCGACCGCGGTGGGTGCGCGCGTTACGGTGGAACTGGCCGACGGGTCGACGCAGATGAGCGAAGTCTGCGCCGGCTCCGGCTACTATAGCCAGTCTTCCGCCGACTGTTTCTTCGGATATACTGAAGCGATTCCGCTACGGAAAGTGCGCGTACGCTGGCCCTCGGGCGCCATCACCGAGCATGCCGCCGAGTCTGCCACGGGAACGATGACGTTATCCGCACCGGTGCTTTGACGGGGATGGCGGCAGTCGTGCAGGTTGGCCGCGCCTTGATTCCCCAGCTGCCTTTCGATCTCTGTGCGCTTCTGGCCCTTGGGTCGAGGAAGTCTGATGATAATTAGAATGCTGCCGGCGACGCTTTGACGCGGGTATCTCAGCGGAACACGGAACCCTAACCGTGCCTCGGTTGAAAGACCTCGGTAGGGGTGTCGGAGCCCCAGCGAATTGTTGGGAGGTCATCCGTTTTTCGTTTCCTCCCGGGCGAGGAGCCCCGATCAATAACATCATCCCATGTCCGCCCCCAAGCCCTTCGTATTCGTTCTCGGTGGATTGGCGGTGCTGGCAGTTGGCACGGTCGGCTATTTTGCCACCCGCCCGGGCCCGGAGCCACCACCCGCTCCCTGCCTGGGCGCCACTGCCCCAGCTGCGGCCCCCGCCTAGTCTACGATTCCCAGCCCATCGGTGATCCAGTGACGGGCCATCCCTGGGTCGCGCACATGGCGGTCGTCGATCTCGATGGCGACGGTCTGCCTGACGTCCTCGTCTGCGATGCGCAGACCAATCAGCTTCGCTGGATCCGCCAGTATCCCCGGGGCGTTTATCCAGAATCCACGATCGGCGATGTCATGGCGCCGGGGCACGTGCAGGCCTATGATGTTTACCGCCACGGACGGCTCGACCTGCTCGTGGCCTCGATGGGCCAGATCTTTCCCAACAACGACCGCATCGGCTCCGTCATCATCTTTGAAAACCTTGGCAACGGGCAGTTCCGCCGGCATGTCGTCGGGGAACACATGGCACGCGTGGCCGACGTGCGCGGCGCCGACCTACTTGGCAACGGCGTCACGCAGCTCGTCGTTGGCTGTTTTGGCTACGACCAGGGAGAAACGCTCTGGATGGAAAACCACGGCGACTGGAAGTTTGAGCCTCATGTCGTGAACACCCAATCAGGCCCGATTCACACGCCGGTCGCCGATTTTTACGGCGATGGCCGGCTTGGATTCGCCTCGCTCATTTCGCAAGAGTGGGAGGAAATCCACCTCTTCGACAATCTCGGCGGCGGGAAATTCAAGGACACCATCATCTGGGGTTCCACCAACGAAGACTACGGCAGCAGCGGGCTCGTCGAAGCCGACATCAACCGCGACGGCCGCCTCGATTTCGTCTACACCAACGGCGATGCCTTCGACTACGCCCGCCCCGGCCCGCGGCCATGGCACGGCATCCAATGGATCGAGAACCTGGGAAGCCACCGATGGGCCTTTCACCGCGTCGGCGATTTTCCCGGTGCCTACGGACCGAGCGCGGCAGATCTCAATGGCGATGGTTTCGTCGACCTGCTGGCGGTGAGCACCTTTAACGATTGGTCCAATCCCAAATCCGTCTCGATGATGGCCTGGATCAACGATGGTCATGAGCACTTTACGCCGGTACCGCTGGCGAGCACGCCGACCCACCTCCTCACCACGGCCGTTGCCGACATGGACGGCGATGGCGTGCCGGAGATCATCACGGGCGGTTTCCACGCCTATCCGCCGTATGACCGGATGAGCCGGGTGCTGTTGTGGAAACGAAAATGAACCGCTCTCCGACAGGGTCCGCACGGTCCTCTCCCTGGGGTTTTCCCAGACGGAAATCCCTGCAGCCCCAATCGTGGCTTCGGTCTCCGCCCGGAGCCGCAGGCGGCACCGCTGTCCATGCCTAGGTCCCGACTCATCGCCCTCGTCTTGGTCTTGTCCGGGCTGGCGGTGGCCGCTTTTGCCTGGCATCAGCGCAAGCTGCTTCAGATAAGCGCCGTCGTGCGTGCAGCGGTGTCGCCCCTCCCGGACCTGGCGATGTGGCCCCCTGAGTACGCGGCCCGGGTGCGCGGGGCAACCGCGGCGGCAAACCGGATCGAGCAGCCACTGGAGGCGCTGAGTGAACTCGCCTGTCTTTACCACGCCAACGCCCTCTACCGTGAAGCGCAGCAGGCGGAACGTGGCTTGCACGCCCTCGAGCCGAAAAACGCGCAGTGGGCGTACTATCTCGCCGACACCTGCCAGAACCTCGGCGACATGGAAGGCACCAGGACTTTTCTCGAGGAGACCTTGCGCCTGGCCCCGCACTATCCTGTCACCCGGCTCAAGCTGGCCGACCTCTGCTTGAAACAGGGCCTGACTGACGAGGCCATCCACCACTACGAATGGCGTCTGACCCTCGTGCCCAACGATCCCTATGCCCAGCTCGGCCTCGCCCGCATTGCGGAGCAGCGCGGCAACCGAGCCGAGGCGCTGCGCCTTTTTGAAATCATCGTGCGCACGTCTCCAAACTTTCCCTCCGCCCACAGCATGCTGGCCGAACTCTATGCGCAGGGCGGCAACGAGGCGCGGGCCGCCGAGGAGCGCCGGCTCGGCAGCGCCGCCGGCCGGTTCATCGAGGCGAATGATCCGTTTCTTTACCGGCTGTATGCCTGGAATTTCGATTCCTACCGCCTGGATGCGCAGGGCGGGAGCCGCCTGCAAGTCAGGCAGCTGGAGGCAGCGCTGCCGTTCTATGAGAAGGCCGCGCGGCTGGCGCCACGCGACAGCCTGGCCTGCGATGCCCTCGGCAATGTGTACCTGCAGCTCAAACGACTGGATGACGCGCGCGCGACGCTGGAGGCGGGCTTGGCCGTGGCGCCGGCGACGCCCAGTCAGTTGCCCATTTCGAACAGCTGCTCAGCCAGAACCAGCCCTGAACCAGAATGTTCTGGCACCTCGTAGTAATGACTGACCAAGACATGTTTGAATTGTGCGAGGAAAAACGTCGGAAAAGGCGTCTGCTCAGGACAATTGAGCTTTTTCACTCACAGTTGCCACCGGAACTTGAAAGCAGGCTGAAAGAGGCACGGAGAATCACCGCAGAGGAAGTGACTCGGCAATGCACGTACTGCGAACAAACGGCTCCAACCTACCGGTTTTCGTCTATTTTGAGAAGAGCGCGGAGCACGGCCGCTCAGCAGACTCGAACTGGCCGCCCTGATTTGATCGAACCAGGTCAGTCCATTTCAGTGGATCGAGAAGAGCGTCGGTGGCGTCCGCCAACCATTCGAGATACGGGATCTTGAGCCTTGATGGAGGTTGAAGCGAAACCGCGCTCACCCCGCCACAACCGCGCTCCCCCAACGCCGCGTGACCATGAATGACGACGAACGCTGATTATTCTACGTGCGTACACATCCTGAAATCCATCGGCGGGAGCTTCAATGTGAGCAGCGCCAGCGGGCCCGGCGCTGGTCCGAGACGGCTGAGAGGTACGGCATCGCCGATTTGGAAGCGATCCGGGCGGACGGGATTGCGCGCGCGCTGGCGGCCATTAGGAGGGTGGGGCCGCAATCCCTAATCATTTCCCGGCACAAATCCCGGACACGGTCCACTCCGGCGCCCGCATGTCTTCAGAGCGTCTGAAGACGAAACTGAGGGAAATGCTGAAACCCGACCCCCGCGATGGGGCCTACCACGGCCAGGTCGTCCGCCTGCTCACCTCAGGAATGCGGGAATTCCAGCAGGAGGCTGCTCCAATACGACCAATCAAACGCATTATTGCCGGCCGGCCCCGGCGAGACTTCGAGCTTGATCCGACCGGCGCGGTTTGCCGGCAACCCGACGCGAAACGACTGGAGCCCGCGGTCGGCCAGGGCATCCAGAGGATGGAGGGCTCGCTCCAGCAAAACCTTCGTCTTTCCCTCGGCGTCGATGAACTGGATCGAGAATACCGCACCATCCGTGGCGTTCTTGGCGTCGGCATAGGCTCCCTCGAAAATCCCAAAACCGCCCGACAGCCATCGAGCCCTTGGCGGTTTCGCAAACTCCAAGGATGAAGGCGCGTGCGCCACCAGATTGGGTCCGCTGTCGTAGGCGGGCTGTCCCCAGCTGTCGCGGCGGGTGAGTGCCGCTGCATTAATCGGGCGCAGGCCAACCCCGCGAGGCAAACCGTCCCGGCGGCGGTAGACTTCAAAGGTCCCATCGTTCTGCAGAAAAACGCGTCCGGGGATCCATCCGATCGCGTCGATTTGCGTCTGCACGTCGAAGACTCGTGCCAACGGGTAGAAATTCCCGAACACCTCAGGGGCTCGCTCGCGGATAGCTTTTGCCTCGTACGGTCGCAACACCAGCCAGTCGGGCTGGAGGTCCATGATCAATTCGGACCAGCAGAAGGGGTAGCTGTGGGAATCGGCACGCTGGCGCGCTGCCACAACTTCGGGCGAAGACAGACCCGGGTAATCAAGCATCTTGAGGTTCGAATAGAAGCCGATGTAGCCCAGCGGTTCGAGGAAGACGGTGTCGCCGTTCGAGCGGGCGTGTTCGCGCAACCACAGCCCGATCTGGCGCCGCTGGCCTTCTTCGATGATCGCTTGCTGCCAGCGCAATTGGTATGCCGCCCCCAGCGCGACGGTCGTGGCGCCGAGGACGCACAGCGCGGCCACCGCCCCAAGACCCGCGCGCTGCCATTTCACCCCGAAGGCAGAATCCGGACCCGAGCCGGCGCCCGTCCACAATTGTCCCCAGGCGAGAACCAGCGCCACGAGGGCCAGAAGGGCCACCGGCGGGAGGTACCACGGAGTAGCGAATCCAACAAAAGAATACAGGTAGAACTGCCCGACCGCGGCCGCCAACGAGGCAACCCGCGCCTCCCACCTTACCCGGGGAATGACCCAAAGCACGATCGCAAGCAGCGCCAGCCCGAAGGCCGCGTGGATCGACCAGGCCGGCCATCCGGTGTTGAAACCGTAGGCGGGCAGAAACGTGCCCGCCATGATCGAATGGTCGGCGACAACCCGCCCCGGGAACGCCTTCACCCATTCCCAAAGCTGCCCGGCCGTGACCTCGGGCCGAAACAAACCCTTGGCGGTGATCGTATGCGGAATGGGCGTCCCATAGTAGCTCCAGGCCCAGAGCAGCCACGGTAGATAGAGCACGATAGTCGCCAGTCCCGCGGCGGCATACCCGCGCAGCCAGCCCAGCCGCTCCCGCCACGACGACTCGGTCGGACGAAACACCAGTGTGCCCAGCGTCAGACTGCCGATATACACAAAGGCGTCCGGTCGGGTCCACATCAGTCCCGCCCAGGCCAGCCCGAGATGCAGCCACTGCCGCGGGGGAACCGTCACCAGCGCCCACCACGTCCAAGTCAGAAACAGCAGCAGGAACGGGGTCTCCATGCCATTGATGGTGTAGTCCACGATCTTCACATCGCTGAGCACCAAGGCCGTCACCAGGCCGGCCGCCACGGTCCCCGCCGCCAGGCGCCGGAAGGCCTGCCGAACCAACAGCACGGTCTCCGCCAGCGCCGCTGCCCCCATCAGCCGGAAAATCCAGAGTGCGGCCGTGTCCGATGTGTTCCCGGTGAGCAGGCTGGCTGCTGCCGGCAACAGCACCCCCAACGGGGACGTAAACGAATGCACCCGTTCGCCGGCCGTGAAAGTCAACCCAATGCCGGTGGCCAGGTTCTTGGCCGCCCGGTAGGTGATATAGTAGTCCTCCCAGATGTGTCCGGTGTATCCCGCCCAGGCCAGAACGACTACGAGCACCAGCGGAACCGCCCACGGAAACCCCGATCGCAATCGCATCTCCGAGGAGCAAAGTCTCCGCGCCCCCGCTGGCAAGTCGTTACCGTCGCGTCATTCAGCCGCCCGCGGCCAGTTCTAACTTCAAGACCCTAAGAACCGCGCCATACCTCCCGATTATCGGTGGCCCGTCGAACGCAGCGCAGGCTTTCTAGTCTGCTTCGCCGACAATTGCTGATGCGCCCCGTGAACGGCTGTCGGTCGCGAAGAACCTGACAAATAGGGCGAACGTTGGTTGCCGCGACCGCTAGTAGGTGGCAAGCGAGACGCGCAGCACGGCTGGCTCCTCGCCAAAGACGAGGCCGAAGTCCGTCGCATCTCCATTCTGGGTGCGCAGGAACTTGAAGACGCCGTTCTCGTAGATCCCCTGTTCGACCCGCAGGAACTGCCGGTGCTGCCATTTGCCGTCAATCAGGGCCGAGGGCGTCTGTCCGGTTCCCAGCACGATGTGCTGGGTCTTCCGTTGCTGCTCGGTGCCGGCCGGACAGAAGTCGACGCGGCAAAAGTATCCGGCCACCAGAAACTGGTTGTCCGCCAGCTGGGCCACTAGAGCGCGTCCCTTCGGCAGCGGATTCGCCGCGGCGGAACCCCAGCGGAACGACCCGTACGACACCACGGCGTTCCAGGATCCGAACGGCAGCGTATGGTTGAGCTTGCCCTGGTCGCCGTTAGGGAAGTGCTGCGGCTCGGCCACGGCTTGGAGCTTCCCTTCGAAATTGAGGCGGGCGACGTCCCGCTGCATCGGGCCGAGCAACCGGTAATTCATCGCCAGCCAAGGCTCCGGGGCATTGTCGGACTCCGACACTCCGATGGTCTGGAGACCGAGGGCCGTGAAGAAGAAGCGGCCATTGGCCTCTGCGCCGGCCGGATCACCCCCGGGAAGACCGCTCTCCGGCAGGAACAGGGGATTGTCGTTGCGATGATAAAGCTCGAGCACCTTCAAATAGGCGGCGGGGTCGGCGCGGTAATCGTCGGGCCCCAGGATATCGATCGCGGGCGCCGCGACTTTCCAGATGGGGATCACATTGTCGGTGGCGCCGCCGCTCTCGTAGTTGCCGGGAGCGCCCGGCTGGCCGGCCGGGCCCGGATTGAACGGGTCGCGCACCGCCACGTTGGCGTCCATCGGCAGGGGATAAACGGCCTTGCCCGCGGCCGCGACCTGTCCCACGTATCGCGCCACCGCCCAGGCGTGGAAGTACTCGTCCGCATCGGGACCAAAGGCCTCCAGCCAATTCGGGGCGGGAGCCGCGGTCTTCACGTGCATGGCGCCGAGCACCTCGGGCGGCACGGGCGCCTCGAAGACCTTCTGCGCGGCCGGGGAGAAATCGCGGACGGTCTCCCAGCTGCCGGGTTCATTCTCCACCTGGACCATGATCGCGGTGCGCTGCGGATCGACCTCCTTGAGGTGTCGCATGAAGGCGGTGAAGGCCCGCTTGTCCGCCTCGAGCGAGGCGGCGGCGAGAGGCGAAGGCGAGTCCACCGCCTCCCCGTTCCGGTTGACCGCATGGAAATAGCGGTCGGGGGCCTGCAGCATCCATTCGGGCATGTAGTGCTGGCTGCCGTTCTTGTACGTGGCGAACCAGAGCGGGATCAGGCGGACGCCGTGCTGGCGCGCCTCGGCCAGAAGCCGGTCGATCGACGCGTAGTTGAACTGTCCGAGCAGGGGTTCGAACTCATCCCAGTAGATCGGCACCTCGACCGTGTTGGCGTTCAGGTAATCCATGGCGCTCCACTCCTTGGCACGCCCGGGCCAGGCGCTCTCCAAACCGATGTCCTGATCCTCGACGGCCAGAATCAGAAATGGAGCATCGTCCACGAGCAGGGCAAAGCGTCCGTCCTTTTGCACCAGGCGGGGCAGCGGACACTCCTTGATCTGGGCTTGGAGCGTAACGACGACGTTCGCGGCCAGAACAGCGGCCAGAACAGCGGGTCGAACAACGGAAGTCATTTTCATCTTCGGCATTCCTGCTTTGTGAGTGAAGGTCGCGGCCGCGGATCGGCAGCCGCGCCTAGGTTGGGGGTAGGGTTAGAAATTGAGGTTACCGCTCAACGCGCAGGTGGTCAACGCGGATAAGACTTTCCGAGTCGCAGAAGGGGATTGGGTGAGGGAAGGGGGGCGGCCGATTCGTTCGCGCGATCATTTTTGGGACATGGCTAACAAGCGATTGGTGCTTAAGGTCAAAGTGGCCGGGGGCAGACCCGGTGAGGTCACGGTCAGGCCGATCGTTCCGGGAACCAGAGTCGATTGGATGACGATGAGCACTTTCCCCTTATACGCTTTCCGCCTGGTGCCCTTGAACGGCTCATTGCTCGTCCAGTCGCTGCTGGCGATGCCAACGCTCCGTCCCGGGCCGGTCATAGTGAACTGGACCGGATTGTCGGCGGTGATGATCGAGTTGTTGTCCGCATCGCAGACATCGACTTCGATGCAGGAGACATCGTTCCCATCGGCCTCGAGGGCGGTCCGATCGGGTTTGAGCATGAGTGTCGCAGGCGCGCCCACGGTTTTGATGCTGTCCGTGGCCACCTCGTTGCTGCCATTCCTGCCGATCGCCCGGATCATGCCGGCCTGCCAGGGGACGTTCGTCCATTGCATCACGCCGGTCTTGGCGAAATCGCTCGATTTCTGGGTCCCCATCCTGGTGGCATTGACGTAGAGATCGACGCTCTCGCAATTGGTATAGGTGACGACGTCGACCGGTCCGGTCTGGTTCCAATTCTCGGCCAGAACTGGCATGGCGCGCCCGTTGCCCGTGCCGTTGCCGATGGTGATATGGACCATGGGCGACTCGCTCCACTGGCTTTGCTGGTAGTAGAACCACGATTTGCGGAAGATGCAGTTGTCGAGGAAACCGCTCTCACCACCCAGGCTCCGCTTGCTCTCGCCGAGGTAATCCACCCCCGTCCACAGATGGTGACCGATGACGTAGGGCGTGTTGCGCACCGCATACCAGGTGGGAACATTGGTGCGGGGGACTGAATACGGGTCCTGTTCGGTGCCGACGATCACGGCGTTGGGGTTCTTCACATGGATCGCGTCGTAGAGGAAATCCTGGTAATTGACGCCAACGAGATCCTCGACCTCGGCGAGGGCGGCGAAACCGGGGGCATCGTTCCATCCCGCCACGCAGGCATGCGTGTAGGGGCGGGAGTTGTCGAGTTTCCTGGCAAAGGGCACCAGCAACTTGAGCGTGTTGGGGATGTAATCAGGTATCTTCGGCTCGGCGGCGACCTCATTGCCCAGGCTCCAGATCACGATGCTGGGATGGTTTCGGTCCCGTTCGATGAACGAGGTGAGGTCCTTTGGCCAGACCTGGTCAAAATCCGCATAGAACGAACCGGCGTTGGTCTTGGACCATTTGTCGCACCATTCATCCATGACCATCATGCCCAATTGGTCGCAATAGTCATAGAATTCCGGGCTCTGCGGATTATGCGACGTCCGAATGGAAGTGCATCCGGAAGCCAGCAGCTCCTTGATGGTCCGCTCCCACATGGCATCGGGCACGGCGGCCCCGGCCGGAACCAACGTATGATGGATGCAGACGCCCTTCAGCTTGGTCGGCACGCCGTTGATGGCCAAGCCCCCGGTCGCCGAATACGTCAACTCCCGGATGCCGAACGGGCTGATGTAGTCATCGGTCGGCGTCGTGTTGTTCAAAATCCTCGAATAGGCATAGTAGCGCACCGGGGTCGAGGGCGACCAGAGTTTACAGGCGGCAAGGGACAGTGTTTGCGCGCAGGTCGTCGAGCTTCTCGCCTCGACCGTAATGGGGGTGGAGACCGTCTGCAGGGCGCGGCCGTCTTCATCGTAGATCGTCGTTTCCAGATTGCGCGTCTGCGGGGCCGCCAGATCGTTCACCACCTCCGTTTGGACTCGGATCTGCGATTGTGCCACCGCCACCTTGGGGGTGGTCACGGCGGTTCCCCAGTTCTTGATTTGGACCATGTCGGTCGCGATGAGCCATACATGGCGATAAATGCCGGTCCCGGAATAGAAGTGCGAACGGCGGCTCGTCTGGTTGTCCACAAATACCGCCAGCACATTGTCGCCCGTGGCGTGAAGGCACGGCGTCAGATCGCAAGAGAAGCTGACATACCCGAACCGCTGGCTGCCGACCTGGGTGCCGTTCAGGTAGATCTTGGAGTCATGATAGACGCCGTCGAACTGGACGATGACTTTTTTCCCGGCAAACCCAGGAGGAAGCGTGAAATGTTTCCGGTACCAACCCATAGCGCCAGGATCACTATCGGTCGTGCTGACCAGGGTGATGCTCATGTCGTGCGGAACACTCGTCGTGGCCCAGCCGGAATCATCGAAAGCCGGGGCCTCCGCGCCGGAGATATTTCCCCTCCGGACCTTCCAGTCTTCATCGATCCGCAGCTTGAGGCGGCTTTTGAGATACCTTCCCTCCAGCCGCTCGGTGGGAGTCGCCTGGACATTGCCGGCCACAAAAAACAGCAACACTGCGAGTATCCCAAAAGCGCCGATCGTGTGATTTCGCATGACGTTTTCCTTGGTGAGATTCCGTTTTCTCGCGCAGCCCCGTTATGGATGCCGCGAGGGTAAGGAAGGAATGGTGGAATTCTGAATCGAGTTTTCCCCTGGCAATGTTCCGTTCATTTTCCCGGATGCGTCAAGTAATGGGAAACTGGATTCGCGCCGCAGCGGGCCGGCTGGTTCGGAGGGGATGGAGGGCGGGAGGAGAGGGACTCACGGCGGAGGACAACCAGGAGGGAACCGGGGGGAGAAGGCGGTTCCAGGCTGGGCGTTACGAGGATGGAGGCTGGCGAGGCCGGTCGGGTGTGTCAATTTCCAGAGCTGTGGTGTGGTGCGGAAACGGGACTGCCCGCGGATGGACGAGAGCGGATGGGGCCGGCGCAGCCCGGTGGCGGAGGGTCTCGGATCGAACTGTTGAGGTACTGATTCAATCGCGACCTGGCGTCGGAACGTCGTCCAGATATCGGGCTTACCCTGCGAAAAGAATCACCGCCATGCCGGGTCCTCGCGCGTTGGATTTGACTAGGCGGCTCATTAATGGGATAGACGCCTTTCCGCCCCTCCGGATTTAATTCCCATCAGTAAACACCGGCCGTGGGCTCCACCCAGGAATAGACATGAAGACCCGATATATTCTGTTTTGCAGCGTTCTTCTCGCCCCGATGATGGCCCTGTCTCAGAGCAAACCTGTGACGGTTTTCATCAATACGGCCACGAAGCCGGCGTCAGCAGGAGGAGAAACGAAATTGTTCGCCGACTCCTTCGAGGCCCAGGTTAGCCAGCAGCTCCGGGACAAATATCCGTGCGCCCAGACGACGAGTGCGGCAGATGTCGGCGCGGTGTTGGATTGGGACCGACAGAGAGAGTTGATGGGTGGGGATATAGGAGATGCAGAACTGAAGGATATCGCCGGTTCGGTCGGCGCAAAATACTTTATTTCCCTCACGGTCTCGGAGCTCGGCTCGGGCCAGCTAAGCTTGAAAGCGTCGATGGTTGACACGACCACGACCCCCCTCCAGACCCAGGCGAATCGCACCAACATCACGAGCGGCGGCGAGGCTGCATACGATGCCATCAAGGCGATGGCAACGCAGTTTGTAGACAGTCTGAGCAGTCTTTCTCAGTTTTCGAAGGAGAAATGCAATCCGACCAACCGTTGGACGGGCACCATTACGTATCACCTGGCTGAAGAAAAGAACGAAACAACCAAGGGCACGGTGGTCGGACTCGATACGGGGACGGCTACCACGACTTCGATTACTTCCAATAACTACGACGTCACGATCCATATTGGATGGACCAGTCGGCCGCAGGCCACGATCGTTGCAAACAACTCGTACAATTCGGAAGAAGTGGCGACTATCCGAATCGACTGCGGGCGCAATTCCATCGTGCACACGCCCGTTTGGAAGAGCGCAGGCTGGAGGCACACGTTGCTTTGGGAGAATCATGCGAGTTCAAGCTGCGAGGCCAATGTCTCGATATCGCTCGCCAATGGCAGGTACGATATCGCCTTGGACGTGCCGGAGATCGAGGGCACGATGAAGATCACAGAGCACAAGCATTTCGATGGCGGGTGTGCGAAAGCCACGGACAGCAACCCTGAGCCGATGGAGCAGCCCTGGAAGATCCGGAAATCGATCAAGACCGTTCACTGTTCCCTGGGCAAGGATGGCGAGCTTCAGGGCAGCGATAAGGATGATTTCGGCGGTATCATCACGTGGAACCTGACGCGAACGCCGATGCGGGAGTAAGGCCGCCATCCCCCCGCGGTGGCTGAACGAGGGAAAACGAAACTGGATTTGAAGTTGCGCGCCGAACCGCCTTATTGTGCGGCATGATTTCGCCGATCAGCAGAGCATCACACCGCCGCCTCGGGGCTCAAGGGCCGGAGGTGACAGCAATCGGACTGGGTTGCATGGGCATGAGCGAATTCTACGCGCCCAGCCAGATGGACGATCGAGAATCGATCCGGGTCATCCATCGCTACCTCGACGCGGGCGGCAACTTTCTGGACACCGCCGACATGTATGGCTCGGGGCGCAACGAGGAACTGGTGGGCCGCGCGATCGCCGGCCGGCGCAACGCGGTCGTGCTTGCGACGAAATTCGGCAATGTCCGCGGACCGAAGGGCGAATTCCTCGGCGTGCGGGGCGATCCGGCCTATGTGCGCCAGTGCTGCGACGCCAGTCTCAAGCGGCTCAACGTCGAGACCATCGATCTCTACTACCAGCACCGCGTCGATCCGCAGGTGCCGATCGAGGACACGGTGGGTGCGATGGCCGGACTCGTAGCAGCGGGCAAGGTGCGGCACCTCGGGCTGTCGGAGGCCGCGCCGGCGACGATTCGCCGCGCCGCCAAAGTGCACCCGATCGCGGCGCTGCAAACAGAGTATTCGCTGTGGAGTCGCGATCCGGAGCGCGAGGTGCGGTCGACGGTGCGCAAGCTCGGCATCGGGTTCGTCGCTTACAGCCCGCTCGGCCGCGGTTTTCTCACCGGGCGATTCAACACATTCGAAGATCTTCCGTCCGACGACTACCGGCGGAATCATCCGCGTTTCCAGGGGGATAACTTCCGGAAGAACCTGGACCTCGTGGCGAAGATCGTGGAGCTGGCGCAACGCAAGGGATGCAGGCCGAGCCAGCTCGCGCTCGCCTGGGTGCTGGCGCAGGGTCCGGACATCGTGCCGATTCCCGGAACGAAACAGCTGAGATACGTGGACGAGAATCTCGCGGCGGCAGGTGTCGTTCTCACCCCGGCGGAGCTGCGTGAGATCGACGTGGTGCTGCCGCCCGGCTCAGCCGCCGGGGACCGCTACAACGCGCAGGCGATGGCGGCGGTCAACCGGTGAACGGCCAAACGCGGAGCGCGCCGTCCCTAGAGACGCGCCACGCGGAAGTTGGCGTCCGCCTGGGCCCAATTGACCACATTCCAGAACGCCGCGACATAGTCCGCCCGGCGGTTCTGATAGCGCAGATAGTAGGCGTGCTCCCAGACATCGAGCCCGAGAACGGGCGTTGCCCCATCGCTGATCGGCGAGTCCTGGTTGGCGGTTGAATGAATCTTCAGGGCGCCACCTTTCACGTTGAGCCACGCCCAGCCGCTGCCGAAACGCTTCAGGGCGGCATCAGCGAACTCTGTCTTGAGTCCATCGAACGAGCCGAACGCCTTGGTGATGGCCTCGCCCAGTTCGCCGGCTGGCACGCCGCCGGCATTCGGACCGATCACCTGCCAGAAGAACGAATGATTCGCGTGGCCGCCGACATTGTTGCGCAGCGTCGTCCGGATCTCTTCGGGCACGGTGCCGAGGTTCTTCAGGATCTCGCCGGCGGAAAGCTTTTGCAGGTCGGGATAATCGGCGAGCGCCTTGTTGGCATTGGTGATATAAGCCTGATGGTGCTTTGTGTAGTGAATCTCCATCGTGCGCGCGTCGATGTGCGGTTCGAGCGCTTCGTAGGCGTAGGCGAGCTTGGGCAGCGCGAAGGGCTGCGTCAGCGGCGGCGACGTCATGGCCTCCATCCCGGAGCTAGCGGCCGGACTCTCCGGCGCGGCGGCGGCGGATCGCAGGGAAAAAGCCCCCAAACCGAGCAGGGCAGCGCCGCCTCCGAGGGTCTTGATGGCATCGCGGCGCGAAAATGCCGGGCGAAAACGAGGATTCATCCGATAAACTAACGGCCTCCCGCAAAGACGCAAGCGGCCGTCCCTTGGTCGGATCACGCAGCGAAGGCTCGAGGCAACACCCATTCGCGGCATCCGGGCGAAACTGCGCCCCAAACGACCAGGCAGGCCACCCCGGCCCGAATCTCCCCCAAGATCAGGCGGCGATCGGACCGCCACCGCCGGTGCCCGGTGGGTAATATCGGAGCACGAGCCAGTTGAGCAGGAGGAGAATGACGATGCCGGGCAGGCCGATCGCCACGCTTCGGGCCGCCCACGCCAGCGCCTCCCGGCCACCAATCAAGGCGGGAAAGATGCCTGTCGCCAGCACCGAGGCGGCCAAGCCGGAGAAATAGGCCGGGACGGCGAGAAACCAGTGTACGCCCATGCCGGTCAACAAGGCCCGCAGCACGTACACAAAACCCAGCAGTTGAACCATCATCACGATCGCGCCGGGCGGTGACGGATGCGAGATCAAGGCCCAGTTGAGCCACGGCGCCAACAGCGCGACCACCAGTGCCGACCGGGGGCGTCCCCAGAGGGTCGCCAGCAGCGGAGCATAGAACATCGGCAGCAGCCGCGGACCCAATTGCGCATTCTCGGGCACCGGGATGACATGAATCATGAACGGAAACATCACCGACAGAGACAGCAGAATCCCAAGTTCATGCCCGAGGGAAAGAGTCAGGAAGCGGGCGGGCCGGCTGACGCCGGCCGAGGATGGTTCAGGCATGGCCATGAGGATGCAAAGGAGCGAGTTCAAGCGAAAGGGCGGACGGCGTCACGAGATGGGGAAAGACATTGAAACATACCACATGGTCGAACGACTCCGGCGCAAGCAGCAACCTGGCGGCGATCGTCCACGGCAGATTTCCGCCACCGGGTGTCGGTGGCCAGCGTACTGAAGCAGCGTGCGCAGTCGGCAATCATTGATTCGAAGCCTGCCGGTTACCAGTCAACGCGGCGCGAGAATGAAGGCAAGGCGGCGCGTGCGAACCGCCTGACCGTTCGAACCGCAGACCAACGATAAAGTTGATGTCAGGAATGGGATATTACCCGGCTCGGTTGGCCATAATCTCACGGCCGTCATCCAGTCATCCCAGGTGGTCCCAGCGCGCGGGTTCGCTCGCTCGCCAACTCAACCCCGGCTGCCAGCATGCCCCATCGATTCGCCCGTGGCCGCGGGCGAGCGACAACTGCTGATCCCATGAAACGTCGATTCCCGCGCGAATGGCGGTGAAGTTTGGCTTCGCTGCGGAGGCGGTTTTGTGTTCGCTTGGGACCTTGTCATAGCATTCCAAACCGGAGCCATCCCCGCCACCTGCATCGCTCATGAAACTCACTGCTTCCCTTGCACTCGTTTCGCTCCTTGTTTTTTCCGCCGCGATCTATGCGGCGGATGCGGGCACGCCAGCGCCGGGCTATTCGCTCGCGAACTGCGTGCGGCCGTTCGATCCCGCAAATGTCGCCAAGACCTCTGTCGGCTACCAATTCTGGTTCGCCGACAGCGCTTTCGCCGGCGGCAGCACGGTCAAGCTGAGCGTGGTTGGCCCGCGTCTTGCCACGCACGCGCCGCACCGTCATGCCGAGGACGAATTCTTCTTTGTCGTTGAGGGCACCGCCGAGTTCTATCTCGACGGCGAGCGGAGGGTCGCCGGCCCGATGACGCTTTTCTACTGCCCGTCCTGGCACGAGCATGGCATTCGCAACGTTGGCGACACCGAGCTGAAATACCTCGTCCTGAAAAAATACCTCGGGCCCGTGCCGGCGGCGGCAGCGGATGTAAAGCAGGTGCCCGGCGCCGCCCAGCCGCCTGTCCCCAGGCACGACTGACGCCGCCGACCCCGGGGTTGCGCACTTGCAGATCTGCCCGGGAATTGCTAAGGCTGACTTGCGGCCGCCCCTGCCAGCACGATCGGGCTCTCGGGCTCGACCGGCCGGCCGGCCGAGAGACCACAACCCAATCCGCGAAGGAATCATCATGACCAGTCGATTGCGTGCGCGCTGCGCGTTCCTCCTCCTCTCCCTCATCCCGGCGGCATCCGGAGTAGCCGACTCCCTCTCCCTTCCGGCCTCCGTGCCCAAGGGATGGAAGCTTGTGACCAGCACCGCGGGCCAATGCCAGCTCGCCGTGCCAGAGAAGTGGCAGGAAGGCAGGGATTTCTGGGTCGAACGGACCCCGGTGGCCCAAATCACGTTTCCCAACGGGGGCGTCCTGACATTGCCCCCGAAGGGCGTCGACGAGATCCGCGGAATTGTCGCCACCGATCCCCAGAAGAGAGGGACCGGCGAGGAAATGCGCTTCTGCCGCGAAAGCGGGGGCTGGATCTACTCGGTCTACCGGCTGGCCCCAACTCCCGCTTATCATGCGCTCACCCATCTCGATTATCTCAGCCGAACCGCAGAGAACGAGTTGAGACAGGTCGGTTCAACCCTGAAGCCCCTGCCATGAACACCCCGCTTCGCCCCTCCCGGCTGTTCTTCCCGGTCCTGCTCTTCCTCGCGTCGGCGCCGCTCGTGAGCGCAGACGATTGGTGGGTCCACGCCCAGTTGACCGATCGACACAGCACCGACGGAACCCAGCATGTCATTGATGAGAGCAACCAGGTCTCCAACCAAGGGCAGACGGTGGATTACCGCGACACTTTCGACCAGCGCGCCGATGGCAGCACCGTGGATAGTCAGAGTACCACCGGGAACGGCAGCGTCGATTCCAGCGGCTGGCATAACGACGGCGGAAGCTGGACCCATACCCACGATACTATCACCGACCGCGACGGCTCGCGCGTCGAACACGATGTGATCACGACGACCGACAAGAACGGCAACTCCGAGACCTGGGAGAACGTTTCGACCTACGATTCCAAGGGCCGCAAGACTTCCGATAATAGCCTGCACGACTATAAGCCCCGGGGGAAGCCGCCCCGGAAGGAATAGGGAGCGCCTCCGGCGGGATTCACGGCAGCGGAGTTTCCGGCGGCCCGGCGTCCTCGAGCCTTGCCTCGACGCCTGGACCCCCTGCAGACGCATTGAATCCCGGCTCGCTGCGCCGCGTCACCGCCAGCACTCGTCCGTCGGCGCCGTATCGGTAACTCTCCAGCAGCCCTCCGCACCCGTCCTCAACCTGTCCGACCGGACTTCGCCCCGCTGTGCCCGGCAAGAACGTGACGACAAGTTTTTCCCGGCTCCCGCGGTACTCAAGCCGCCGGCGGACCGGGTTGAACACGACGCGCCGGTCCCCGCCCGGCGCGGCTTGGTGAACGTCGATGATGAAGCCGCGGGCGGAAAGGCCGTAAGAAAAGGTGTTGGCGTCGTCGGTGGCAAGGTGGACGGGCGCGGGCCAGAGCGAGTCGCCCCGAGCGGCTCCGGCGTTGGGCTTCCAGGAAAACCGTCGCGCAGATCGGCCGGGACCCCCGATCCCGACCAGCAACCCGTCACGGTATTCGAACCGGAACTCCGATCCGTCTCCACGCCGCCATCCGACCAATTGACCTGATTCATTCCAGCGAAAGGAATGCGCCGGCAGTGCGCCGATCTTCAGATCGGTCAGGCGGGAGAGCGCATCGAACTCGGCGTGCAAAAGCTCGGGTTCGCCCGGGCGGCTATCGTCGGAATCGATCCTCGCGATTACGCCTCCGCGGGACTCTACGCGGAGAGTTCCCCTTGCCGGAAGCTCGGCCCCAACGAGGATTCCATTCAGGTACCGCCAGACGACTCCGTCCGGCGACCAGACTTCCGCTACCTCCGGCCCATCCTGGCGGACCACGGAGCGTCCCCCTTCCGTCTCGACAAGAAACCGTCCGAGACGGCGCCGGCTGAACCTTACCGCCGTACCACCGGGGCGACGCCAGAGAAGTTCATCCCGGGCTCCGGGCGCCAGTGAGCTCTGCAATGCGCGCACCCGCCAGACGCTGCGCGCATTCCCAAATGCATCCTCTTCGATCCGATGCTCGAGCACGCAATGGATCCCGAGCAGATTCAGTTCCCGCGTTTCGCCGAGCGAATACCTCAGGCGGAGCGTCCCATCGAGCCCGATCGATCCCAGCCCCGCCAACACCCGTTGCCAGGCCGGCGACGGTCCCTCCGTCCGGTCTTCTCCGGTTGCGCCGAGAACCGGCAGGGCAAGACCTACCGCGATGAGCATCCAGCGGATATCAGGGGTTTTCATCTTGCCGTGACGCCGCCCGTGGAACCCATCACCATCGGCCACGCGGCGCGGATGTCCTGTCCGACGCCGGGGGAAACCCGCACGCGGGCCCCGAGCCGGCCAGCCCAGCTCAGCCAGAAGGAAGCCTCGCCAGATTCATTGATTGACGGCACGACAACGGTGATCGCGGGGCAATCGGGGGTTAACGGAAACGCATCTGCCGACGGCGGCAATCCGTAGGGATGCACCAACCAGAGCTGACGAAAGCCGGGAGCCAATCCCCGGCCGAGACGCTCGGCTTGCCGTCCGATGAGCATCGCGCCGTCCCCGCTCGCCAGGCCCGGCCCCACTCGCGGCGGCTCCGGCCGGTGAACGACGACGACGGCAGACGTCGGCAGCGTTTCGACCCAGCGGCGCAGCTCCTTGCCGGGGGTGGGTCCCAGGACCGCGGGATCCGGCCATACCTGCCAAAACTGAGCGGACGAGCCCGGCCGGGCGTCGCGAAACTTCACGACGACCGTATTGCCGGGGCCGGGCGCTGCACGCCAGGAACGCTGCGATCGCAGCCAGCATCCCGCGGAGAACAGTGCGGATACCAACAACGTCGCGCCCAATACACTCGCTGGCGCGATCCGTCGCCATCGAAGTGAGCTCCGATCGCGCCACGACAGAATCGCGAGGAAAGCGAGCGCGACGGCCGGCACCAACCATAGTCTCGGTTCGATCCACAGGGTTGTGAAAATGTTGGCGACGGCCCAAGCCAGGAGTGACGCCACCGCGGCAGCCGCGCCGGCCCGTCGCCCGCCCTCCCCAGGCTGCCGGTTCAGGCGCGCGAGTTCCATTCCGGTCGCGAGCAGCGCGAATCCGAGCAACAGCACCCCACCCAACGCCGGCAAGCCATGGTCCACCGCGAGGTGCAGGAAACTGTTGACCATCGTCGCATAGCCCTCGCTTCGGTCGAGGTCTTGAAACCAATCCATATACGCCTGGCCGGATTCACCTGCGCCCCACCCGGACAGTGGAGCCGCCGCGAGCATCTCGGCTCCGCCTTTCCACAGCTCCCAGCGATTTCCGACCGCCCGATCAGCCGAGAGCGCCCACGGCGCGAGCCGGCCGGCGAATCCTGTAAGCACGAGGCAACCACCGACGATCGCCAGCCGAAACATAAGGTCTCCTCCATTGATTCCCGCGGCAACACGGACTCCGGGCGGCGGATCCGCAGTTCCCGCGCGGCCGGGATCCTTCCGGCGGCGCTGCAGCCAGTGCCAACCCACCGCCGCCGCGAGCGCCGCCACCAGCGCCCCTCGCGAATACGTCTTCGCGAGGCAAAACCAGAGCGCGAGTTCGAGCGCCCAACCAAGCGCGGCGCCGGACACCCTCCGGAAGCGCCTTCCTGTCCCGCCAGCGACGGTGGAACCCGGCGCGTCCCCCGTCGGTTCGCGGCGCGGCGCGGCGCCATCGCTGCGGCGATTCACGAGCCAGAACCAGGGAATCAGTGCAGCCAGGAACGCCCCGGCGTAGTTCGGAGTCGCCCATCCCAATGCCCAGCGCAGCTGTCCACCGTAGAAGAATTCCTCCTCGAAGACCATCGTGGGGCGGTGCCGAAGGTTGTTGGGCCGATGGCGTGGGCCGGCTTGCCGCGCAATCGACGCGGCACCCCGGCCGGCGGTGCCGGCAACGCATGCTGGTATGTCAAATCTGTTCCGCGAAGTCGAGCGGGGACAGGCTCGCGGGAATGCTCCTCACGGCAGGCGGCGATGACCCGAAATTGATTCGCGTCGGCTGTTTCGAGGACTACGATTCTCCCGAAACACGCATTGAACCATGCTCCGCACCAACAAGGCGGAAAAACCGGCAGAAGCGGCGTCAGCGAGGCCTGGCGCCCGTGGCCGCCATCAGCCGAGCGGTACTGGGGAAACGACCGCGGCTGGTGCCAACTGGGCGCGCCGCGCCTCGCCCGGCCGTGCATGGGAAATTCCGATCATCGTCCTTCTGCTCGCAGTCGGCGGCCCGAGCCGCGCCGTGGAGGTCGATGTCGATCAGTATGAGAAGACGGTGGAAGCCAAGAGATTCGTGGAAACATTTGGTTTCATCGACCGGTACCGGGAGATACAGAAGGAGTTTCTGACGCAGCTGGCCAAGGTCCGATCGGTCCAGGAGGCGCACCGGCGGAGCGTGTCGGAGGTCCTGGACGAGGCCGATTGCCTCGGGCAGCTCGCGGCGGTAGCGGGGATGTATTTGACGCGTGAGGACCTGATCGCGACCAACCGGTATTTCGCGGAGGGAGTCGGGCGGCGAGAATTGGAGATGCTGAGAAACCTCGAGCAAATGGTGCGGCGGGGCGAGCTCGACCCGAGTGAAGCACCCTCATCGTCGTCGGCGTTTTACGAGAGCCTTTCGATCACGGATCGGGAGCAGGTCATCGCGTTCCGGCAGTCGCCGTCGGGAAAGCGGTTCGAAAAGGCGATGGCGGCGATCAAGGAGAAGGTGGCCCTGTTGTTCCTGGCAAACCTGAAAGCGGCGATCCCGGCGGCGCACGATCAGATCCGAGAGCGGGGCCGCGACGTTGCGGCAAAGCCGCCGCCCACCGTCGGCGGAGCGCCCGCGACCGCCGTCCCCGCGATGCCCACTGAGTCAGCGCATTGATCGGTCAATCGCGAGGACATTGCGCGGGCCCGACCTCAGGAGTTCGGTCACGCCAGCCGGAAGACTGGCCAGTCGGGAACGCTCAAGTTCACGCTCGATGAACGCGCTGTCAGCACATACGATCCGGCAATGCCAGCCCGGGGTTTGGGCGCCCGGCAGGAGCCGCCGGCACGCGACCGCCCGGCGGCCGACGTTTGAAGACAAAGGTGACGCAGAAGTGAAACATCCTGTGAAAACACAACTCCTGTCCTTATCGATGCCACTGCTGTTTTGCGCCCTGGCCCTCCCGGCTTACGCGGCCCAGGCGATGCGTGAGGTGGCCGAGTTCATCACCGCCAAGGGGACGGACGAACGGCTCAGCCCGCGCCCGGCACTGAAACTAACCCCGCTGACCCAGCCGGACGAGTCGTTTCCGACTGTCATGGTGGACACCAGCAAGGCCTTCCAGACCATCGTTGGCATTGGCGGCGCCCTCACGGACGCATCCGCCGAGGTCTACGCCCGGCTCCCCGCCGGACAGCAGCAGAAGCTTCTCACGGCCTATTTCGGCGTGGAACAAGGCATCGGCTATTCGCTCTGCCGCACGAACATTAACAGCTGTGATTTCTCCAGCGACAGCTACGCGTACGCTCCGCCCGGGGACAAGGACCTCGTCCACTTTTCAATCGATCACGACAAGCGGTTTCGCATTCCCTTCATCCTGGCGGCGCGGGCGGCGGCGCCCCAGCCATTCAAGCTGTTCGCCTCCCCCTGGAGTCCACCCGAATGGATGAAGAGCAATGGCATCATGTTGCAGGGCGGCAAACTCCGGCCCGAATATGCCGAGACTTGGGCCAACTACTATGGCCGCTTCATCCGCGCCTATGAGAAGGAAGGGATCAAGATTTGGGGCCTGACCGTGCAAAACGAACCGATGGCCACCCAAACGTGGGAATCCTGCCTGTTCACCGGTGATGAGGAACGCGCGTTCGTGCGCGAACACCTCGGCCCCGCGCTCGCCCGCGCCGGCCTGGCGGGCGTGAAGCTCATGATCTGGGACCACAACCGCGGAATCCTGTATCAGCGCGCGCAGGCGGTCTACGACGACCCCGAGGCCGCAAAATACGTCTGGGGCACCGCCTTCCACTGGTACGTCGGCGACCATTTTGACAATGTGCGGCTCGTCCACGAGGCGTGGCCCGACAAGAACCTGTTGATGACCGAGGCCTGTCTCGGTCCTTTCGACCCGGGCCGCTTTGAGGACTGGAGCCTCGGCGAGGCCTACGGCAATTCCTTGATTCACGACCTCAACAACTGGGCGGTGGGCTGGACGGACTGGAACGTGCTGCTCGACGAGCGCGGCGGCCCGAACCATGTCGGCAACTACTGCTTCGCACCCGTGCATGCCGACACCCGGAGCGGCACCCTGACGTTCCTGAACTCCTTCTATTACATCGGGCACTTCTCGAAGTTCATCCGGCCCGGCGCCCGCCGGGTCGCCACGACGCTCAACGACGACCGCCTGCTCGCGAGCGCATTCCTCAATCCTGACGGCCGCGCCGCAGTCGTGGTGCTGAACCTCCGGGACGAGGCGATTGACTTCAAACTCTGGATCGACGGCCAGGCCGCGGCGACCAGCAGCCCGGCCCACTCGATCATCACGTTTGTTTACTGAGCTGAGTGGCGCGCGACGCGGCCGGCCGGCGGGGTGCGGCCTTCGTTGCAGCCGACCGCTCCGGGTTCAAGGCGGCTTTCGCCGGTCGAGGGCAAGGCCGCGGTCGGTTCACATTCCCAGCCGGTAACCGGTGAGGAGGATGACAACCGTCACGACCGCGCAAATCCAGGTGGCGATCTTGGCCCCGCGCGCGTTGGCGAGGTAGGCGTTGCCGGGACAGGCGGCGCTCTCGGCGACAGCTTGATTGGCGAATTGGTAGGTGCGCAGCGAGAGAAAGAGCTTCAGGGCGGCGCAGGCGACGAGCAGACCAAACTCGATCCGGCCGTTGCCGGCCGCCTTGCCCTGCAAAGAACCGAGGGTTTTCGCATCGAGAATCAGGATCGCGAGAATGTTGATCATGGCGTACACGGAGGCGCGCCCGGCGGTGCGCTGCACCTGTTGCTCGGCCGCGCTCAGCCGGGTGGGATCGTCGGGCGTGATGACGACTCCAATGGCTTCGTCGTCGGACGAGCCCTTGTGATCGTCGCCATCGAGCGGGAAGGGGGCCTTGTAGGCGGCCCAGACGCTGGGCACCGAGGCGAACATCACCACAACGAAGAAAGTCGAGAAGCCCAGCCATTCGGCCAGCGGGCCGGAGATCATGGTCGTGGGGGCGAGCACGAAGTTCATCAGGGCGGTGGCGAAGGCGTAGTGGGTCATGGTGCAGCGCCCCGGGGCGAACTGCTGCATCATGTAAACCATGTTTCCGATGAAGCCGAAGCCGTAGCCAAACTTCTCAATCGTCACCATCGTGACGATGACGCTGTAGGCGAGTCCGTGATTTGCGGCCCCGTAATGGCTGAGGTAGACGAAGGTGAAGTGCGGGATGTTCAGGCAGAGACCGAGGAAGGGCAGGGCCTTCTTGAGGCCGATCTTGCCCAGGAAGAGTCCGCCGAGGATGCCACCGGTGATGGCCGCGACGGTGCCGTAGACCGCGTCGATGTTGGCCACCTGGCCGGCGGTCAGGCCAAGGCCCCCGCTGGCGGTGGTCGACTGGATAAAGAGTCTGCCCTCAACCATGATCAGGCCCTCGCCGAGACGGTAGAGGAACACAAAGGCGATCATGCCCCAGAAGGCCCGCTTGTGGAAAAACGTTTTCGCCGAGCCGACGAAATCCTCCAGCACCTGCTTGGTGCTGTGCGGGCGGTGGGCGATGCTCCCCGTGGGCAGGAGGAAAATGTGATAGACGGCGAAAGCGGCCATCGTGAGCGCGCTCACGATCCACACCCCGCTCCACATCTTCTGCAGGGACCAGCCGTGGGCGTTCGCGACCCGCTCCATGCCGCTGACCAGCATGCCCGTGGCCAGTATCTTGCCGAGATTCCAGAACATGCCCTGCACACCGGCGAGGCTGGCCTGCGTTTTCTTGTCGAGCGAGGTGAGGTAGATGCCGTCGCCGCAGATGTCCTGGGTCGACGAGGCGAAAGAGGCGACCCAGAGCAGGGCGATGCTGATCTGAAAATAACCCGGCAGCGGCAGGGACATCGCGACCCCCGCGAAGAGCAGCGGAATCAGCACCTCCATCGCGATCACGAAGAATTTCTTCGTGCGATACATGTCGAGGAACGCGGCCCAAAGGGGCTTGAGCGACCAGGCAATGATCACGCTACCGAGGGCCACCGTGTTCTTCGCGTCACTGACTCCGAGCGACTTGTACATCGACGAGGCCGTGATGTTGATCACGTTGAACGGAATGCCCATCGCGAGGTAGAGCGTGGGCACCCAAAAAACGGCGTGGTGAAGGAAGGAGCGCTTTGGCAGGGTCATGTGGGGTCGGGAAAAGGGTCCGCAGAGAGGAGCGGCACCGCCGTTCCGTGGCAAGCCTCTTGGTGCGCGGCCGCCGGCGCCGCCGTCATCTCGCGGCTCAGGGTCAAGCGTCAGAACATGGCGCCGGACCACTGGCAGCCGACGGAAGCATCACCACGACAACCGCCCCCGCCCGGGCGCGCTATCGCCTGCTGGCATTCTCGAGGTTGAAGCCTTCGACCACGATCCGGGGACGTTCGCCCCGGGTGTCGGCCTGCTCCAGTTCGGTGCGGAGGAGGCGTTTCTCACCAGGCATCAGCGTGATGAAATTGTCCTCGTGGAGGGCCGGAAGGATGCGGTCGCCACTCTGCTCCCGCACCGCCTTCAGGCGGACCAGCAGCGCCGGGGTCTGCGAGGTGTTCTCGAGTTCCGTCGACAAGATCCATCGGTCGCCCTGACGCTCGGCCGTGGTGGCGCGGCGCAGGGTCGCCTTCGGCAGCGTGCGGATCACGCGAAAATCAAATGCCGGGTAGGCCGGGAGGTGGAACGGACCGAAGGAAAACCCGGGAATCTCGTAGGTCGAGAGACTGCGCAGATAGGTATTCTCCGAAATCGTTCGACCATCCTCGGTGAGCGTCAGCCGCAGAAAATGCAGGGGCGACAGCCCGTTCGCCGGGAAGGCCAGCTTGATCGGTGAGAGGACGCTGTCCTCGGCACTGTCGATCGTCGCCGTCTGTTCCCCCTTCACCGTGCCGTCCGCATTGAGGATGGCGGCCTTGACGTTGAGTCCGGGGCGGTGGCCGGCGCTGTAATTTACGACTTCGACGGTGCCGTCCAGCGGGTTCCACTGAACGTGCAGGGGTTCGCAGCCCTTCTTCGCCCCGAAGTAGCCGGCGGTGGGCTCAAGGTAATAGTCGTAGGTCTGCCACACAAACGAGGGCCAGCACGGATGGCTCATCCACATGAGGATGCCCATGCGGTGTTTGCCCTGGGCCTCGAACATCGCGCGATGCCCGTCGTAATTCGTGAACTGCGCGAGCTCGACCCACTCCGCCGCGTTCGCCGCGTCCCCATAGGATTTCTCGATCGTCTCCCGCAGGGAACCTCCGCGCACGGCCCCACGCGTTGTGAAGTCGTGCAGGCCCCAGACCCGGCCCTGGGGCCACTGGTCCGCCGCCGGCATCATTTGCCGGAGGCTGTCTAGGGTGACAATGTTCGCCATGCCGAGTTCGCTGTGCAGCTTGGTCGTGGCACGCTGGTCGAAGTAGAAATTGACCGGCATCAGGTGGTAGGGGCCGCCCCCGCTGACGACCCCGAAGGACGAGCTCGGAATATAGCGAATCTCGGGGTGACGGGTGGCGACGAGCCGGGCGAGCCCGTCATTGAGCGTCGGTGGCGGATTGCCCTCGTTGCGCCCGCAATAGAGGCCCACCGAGGGATGGTTGCGAATCCGGTAGATGAAGTCGGCGGCGTTCTGCAGAAACATCGCGTTGTCGGCCGGGTCCGGGCCGTCCAGCGGGTTGGCAAGCCAGAAATCCTGCCAGACCACGACGCCGTTGCGATCGCAGGCCTCGAAGAAGGCGTCGTCGCCGACCTGGCCGACCCAGTTGCGGATCATCGTGAAGCCCAAGTCGCGGTGATAGCGAACGGCGGCCTCGTATTCGCGGGCGCGGTAAAGCAGATTGGACTCCGAGAAGCCCCAATTGCCACCGCGGCCGATGAACCGGCGGCCGTTGATGAACAGCTTCAGCGCGCCGTTTTCATCGGCGCAGGTGAACTGCTTCACCCCGGCGCGGAACATCGTGGAATCGGAAGGCACGCCCGCGGCGGTATCGAACGCGAGGCGCACATCGTAAAGATCCGGTTCGCCGTAGCCAACGGGCCACCAAAGCCGGGGGTTGCGCAGGTGCAAGGCGGCGACCGAGGATGGATCGAGCCTGACCACCGTGGATGCCGTCGCGGGCACCTCGACGGCCTGCTCGAAATGCACGTCTCCGAACTGACCGCGCAGCACCCCGGCCACGGGCGTGGATTCCGTGTTCCGCAGGGTGACCTCGACCGTCAGATCAGCGCTGCTCGTTTCGGGCAGCGGGAGCTTGGTGGAGACCAGCGGGTGCTCCAGGACCACCGGCCCCGTCGTGGTCAAATAGACATCGGACCAGATGCCGATATTGCGTCCGCGGATGCTGGGAATCCAGTCCCAGCCCGCGGTGGCGTGGAAGCTCGGATTGTCCACGCCGAGCGCGCCACCATTGCTCCACGGTTCGTCGGCGGTCTTTTCGCGAACGGTGCCGGGTGTGGCCGGCTTGTGGATGCGAACCGCGAGGGCGTTGATCCCGTCCAGGCGGGCGAGGGTCGTGACGTCGAAGCGCGCCCGCAAGAAGGTGCCGTCGATGCGGCCCAGGCGCGCGCCGTTGAAATACACGTCGGCCTTCCAGTTGATTCCGTCGAAATTAAGCCAGACCTTCCGGCTGGGACCCGGGGCAGGAATGGTGAACTCGTCGCGATACCAGAAATCCGCGTTGAAGAATGAATCGGAGATCTGCAGCTGGTTGTCGCCGTAGTTGGGATCCGGCAACGCGCCGGCGTTCCAGTAGCTCACCAGCACCGAGCCGGGCACCGTGGCTGGCAGCCAGTCCTGGCAGGCCACGCCGGGATGCGAGAGGGCCTCGCCCTCGAGCGTCACCAGCGAATCGCGCTGGATGCGCCACGATCCGCGCACGAGGTCCTGCCGTGCGCCGGGGCGCGGGGTGGGGGCGGGTTGGGCCCGGGGCAGGGGGCCGCCGCGCCCGAAGACCTGCAGTTCGCTCAGGATGTAACCGTCGGGTGCGGCGGGACGCGCCAACTGCACCCGCACGTAGCGGCCGCTCGCCGACGGGATCAGCGGATATTCGTCGACAGTGGCCGTGAGCGGCCGGAGGGTCCGCCAGTTCGCCCCGTCGTCGGAGACCTGGATCGCGCCCTCGGCGGCGCGCTGGATCCAGTGCAAAACCACCCGATCGAAGGTGCAGACGGCGCCCAGGTCGACCTGGACCCATTCCGCGGCATTGCCGGTGCTCTTCCAAGCACTGGTGAAATCATGGGGGCCGCCGAGGTAGACCGGCCGTCCCTGGGCAAACGTATCGAGGCCGCCGACACGCCAGGCGGTCACCGAGGGGGCGTCCATCTGGACGCGGTAGAAACGGGCGGGCGCGGGAGTCGCGAGGTCAAAAGCAGCTTTGATCAGCTTGGGTTGCCAGAAGGCGACCCTGGCCAGGCTTTCCTCGCCGCTGGACCGGCCGAGTTCCGTCCAGTTCTTCCCATCGTCGGAGCTGTCAACGACGCACGTCCAGCGCTGGGGCTGTTGGTCGTCGGTTTGGGCGCTGGCGGTTACTTCAATGTGGTCGACCGTTCGGGGTTCATAACGCCCCTCCTGTTCGACCTGCACCCATCCCCTGGTGCCAGTGATGTCGACCCCGGTGGACGGGTACTGGTCGACGAGGTTTTCGCGTTCGGACCTCGGTAGGATTCCCCCGGAACTGGTCGAGCAGACGAGCCAGCGGGGCAGACGGTGATCGATGATCCCGTCGGTGATCAACTGGGCGGTCAGGCTGAAATCATAATTGTTCGAGGCCGTCGCCGGACGATGCAGTGCGAGATTGCGATACGTCGCGATCTCCGGGACCAGTGTCGGCCCGTGGAATGCCGCCGGATCGCCCGGATAGACGCCCACTCCCCTGGTGAAATCACCGGCCGCGAATGCCGAGGCGGCGCACAGGAGCGCCGCCACCAGAATCCGGGTGACCTGCCGACCGGCAGCGGTGCGTCCGGCAACGGATGGATCTGTAATCATTGCAATCGTCGTCATGGGGATGGGTTAAGCTCCCTGGTGGCCGGCGTTGACATCCTCTGCAGCGCCGTTCGCCTCCGGCGCGGTCGCGGCCAGGCGTTGCCAAGGAGCCGGGTCATGCTTGATTTGAAGTGACTTCATCGTTGGAGGCGCGTGCGATGTCCCACCATTGCGCCGAGGACCTTTAGAAATCGTTA
This sequence comes from Opitutia bacterium, assembly GCA_003153035.1. GTDB lineage: Bacteria > Verrucomicrobiota > Verrucomicrobiia > Opitutales > Opitutaceae > Fen-1467. The sequence continues at coordinate 45,486 of PMBT01000139.1, read as the reverse complement.
AGCCGCGTTCGGCGATATTGACGCCTGCGGGGACCAGGGAAATTTTGCTGCATCAGAGCCAACCCTTCAGGTTAAATTGAGTTTCCCCACAGCAGATTGAACTAGAGTCCGCGCCCCACAGTCGCAAGAACCGCCTTTGCTCACCCAACCTTTCATGAAACTCCCCAATCAACGCCCGCTGCTCGTTCTAGCGGTGGCACTGGGGTTTATCCCCTCGCTCCCCGCGTACGACAATTTCAAGGTGGCGGTCTACTGCCGCGCCCAGGAAGTTACGCACATGGGCGATCCGGCCTGGCTGGAGGCGCGCTGGAAGACCATCTCCTCCCAGGTTCACGTGGACAAGGTGTATCTCGAGGTGCACCGCGATGGTCTCATCGTCCCCGACGCCACGCTGCAGCTGGCCAAGGCGTTCTTTGCGGCGCACCACGTCGCCGTCGCCGGCGGCATCACCTACACGGTCGACGAGGCCAACCGCTTCGAGACCTTCTCGTATGCCAACCCCGAGCACCGGGCGAAGGTGAAGAGCATCGCCGAGCACGCCGCCCGGAACTTCGACGAGTTCATTCTCGACGACTTTTTCTTCACCTCGACGAAGTCCGCCCAGGACATCGCGGCCCGCAGCAACCGTTCCTGGACCGAGTACCGCCTTGAGGTGATGGTTGGAGCCGCCCGCGACCTGGTCATTGGCGCCGCCCGGGCCGTCAACCCCAAGGTCAAAGTGGTGATCAAATACCCCAATTGGTACGACCACTTCTCCGGCCTGGGCTTCAACCTCGCGGATGGCCCCAGCCGGTTCGACGGCATCTACACCGGCACGGAGACGCGCGACGCCGTCACCTCGGCGCAGCACCTCCAACCCTACCTCAGCTACAACATCATCCGCTACCTCGAGAACCTTGCCCCGGGGCGCAACGGCGGCGGCTGGGTGGATACCTACGGCTCGCGCACCATGGATCGTTATGCGGAACAGCTGTGGCTGACCCTGTTCGCCAAGGCCCGCGAGATCACCCTCTTCGATTTCCGGGGGGCGCTCACGCCCTTCGGTCCGCAGCTCCGCGGCCCCTGGCAGAATCAGGGCACCAGCTTCAGCTTCGATGAGATGCTCAAGCCCGTGCCGCAGCCCGACGGCAGCATCGTCACCCCAACCACGTTCGCCCGCGCTGCCGGCGTGAGCTTCGAGGCGGTGGACAAGGTGCTCGGTGCGCTGGGCAACCCCATCGGCTTGAAGTCCTACAAGCCGTTCCACTCCACGAACGAGGCGTTCCTCCAGAACTACCTCGGCACCGCCGGCATCCCGATGAACATCGTGCCGGAATTCCCGGCCGGGGACTCCATCATTCTCCTCACCGCCCAGGCCGCGACGGATCCCACGATCGTGGACCGGATCGAGCAGCAACTGGTCGCCGGGAAGAAGGTGGTGATCACTTCCGGCCTGCTGAAGGCGCTCCAGGACCGGAGCCTCTCGCGCATTGCCGAAATCAGGGACTCGGGGCGCGTCGCCAACGTGAAGAGCTACACGGTGGGCTGGAACTTCATCGAGGGCCAGCGCTCCGTCCTGATTCCCCAGATCGAATACCTCACCAACGACTCCTGGGAACTCGTCTCGGGGATCGACGGCGACAGCGGCTGGCCCCTGCTCCACGACGCCGCTTACGCCACCGGCCATCTCTATGTGCTGACCATTCCCGACAATTTTTCGGACTTCTACAACCTTCCCGCCCCCGTGCTCAACCGTATCCGGGCCACGATCACCGCCCACCTCCCGGTGCAACTCGAAGCACCCGGTAAGGTCAGCCTCTTCGTCTACGACAACGGCACCTTCGTCGTGGAGTCCTTTCTCGACGAGCCGGTCAAGGTGGCCGTCACCGTCGGTCTCGACCACCCGCAGATTCAGGATGTGATCACCGGCGAGACCATCCAGGGCGAGACGCGCAATAGCATGGTCCGGTGGGGCCAGCCGCCAAAACCCGAAAAAAATGCGATGTCACTGACCGTGCCGCCGCACTCGTTCCGCGCCTTTCGTCTGAAGTGATCTTTGAGAAGATGGATCGGGACGGTCGCATTCTTCATGGTTTTCAAGGGTTGGGCGGAGTATGCTCGCCGCGAGTCGTGAGAAACACTCCCGGCGCGCGGGCGATGATTGCAACCATGAACCCGGGCAGCGGCTGGCCCAGAAACACTTTTCCAATCACATCACCGATGAAAAACTGGGTGCTTGCCTTGCTGCTGCTCGCCGGCTCGACCGCGGGGGCGTTCGCCGGAAATATCAATGGGAGATGGAAGACCTCGCTGCCCTCGCCGGACGGCGGCACCGGTCCCGATCTGTTCTTCACCTTTGCCGTCAAGGGCGACCAGTTGACCGGCACGGTCGACTCCCCGATGGGCGCCAATGAGATCAAGCGCGGCAAGGTGAACGGCTCGGCGTTCGGCTTCGCGATCGAGTTTGACGGCAATGCCATCGAGTACAAATGCCAGCTCGTCTCGGACGACGAAATCTCGATGGAGGTCGTGGGCTTCGGCGACGGGATGAAGATGAACCTGACCCGGGCGAAGGACGAGCCGGCCAAGGCGGTGGACTCGAGTCCGCCGAGCGCACCCCGGACCCATGCGTGGTGGCGGGACCGGGTTCCGGGTCAGCGACCCTACACGGTCGACAGCAAGAAACTGCCTTTGATCTCGGTCAAAGGAAACAAGTTCGTGGACCCGAACGGCAACACGGTCCTCTTCCGCGGATTGGCGATCTCGGACCCAGACAAGCTCGAAATGCAGGGGCATTGGAGCAAGGAGCATTTCATCAAGGTCAAGGAGATGGGCACAAAACTGGTCCGCATCCCCATCCATCCCGTCGCCTGGCGCGAACGCACGCCGGCTGAATACCTCAAGCTGCTCGATCAGGCCGTCGGCTGGTGCACGGAGCTCGAAATGTATGTCATGCTGGACTGGCACAGCATCGGGAACCTCGAGACGGAGGTCTTTCAGGACCCGATGTATGACACGACCCGGAAGGAAACCTTCAATTTCTGGCGGATCATGGCCCGGCATTTCGCTGGCCACAACACAGTCGTTTTCTTTGAGCTCTTCAATGAACCCACCACCTATCGCGATCAGTTGGGACCGGTTACCTGGGGCGACTGGAAGAAGCTCGTGGAAAGCGAAATCACGATGATCCGCGCGGCCGATCCCCAGGCAATCCCGGTGGTGGCCGGATTCGACTGGGCGTACGATCTGACGCCCGTCCGCCTCGATCCGATCGCCGCGGAGCGCATCGCGTACTCCGTCCACCCCTATGCCAACAAGCGGCCGCAACCCTGGGAGCCAAAGTGGGAGCTGGATTTCGGCTTTGTTGCAGACAAGTACCCCGTCATCGCCACTGAATTCGGCGGGTTCCCGAAGCCACCGCCGCCGAACAGTGAAACACCCGCGTCGTCGCCGACCGGTCCGGGCGCGCGCAACGCCACCTATGGTCCGGAGATCATCAAGTATCTGGAGGGGAAAGGCATTAGTTGGACGGTGTGGTGCTTCGATCCGACGTGGGGACCGACGCTGATCAAGAATTGGAACTACGAGCTCAATGCATCGGGAGAATTCGCCAAGGCGGCGATGAACGGCAAGATCCAGTAGCCCGGTACCATCCATGATGAACCAATCGCGGATCCGCCTTCTGTCCGACCATTGCGCAGGCACTCCCATCATGAGAATCCACCCCGTCATTCTCGCGGTGCTGCTCGGGGCCGGCACGGCCGGCGCCGCCCCGACCTACGACTACCCCTTCCGCAACCCCGATCTGCCGAAGGAGCAGCGCATCGACGATCTCATCGGGCGCATGACCCTCGGGGAGAAGATCGACTGCCTCGGTTTCATGCCATCGGTATCCCGCCTGGGAGTGGCCGGCACCTTCACCGCCGAAGGCTATCATGGCGTGGCCCAGGGCGGACCAAGCAACTGGGGCAAGATGAACCCCACCGCCACCACCCAATTTCCGCAGGCCTATGGCCTCGCCTCGACCTGGGATCCCGAACTGATTCAGCGGGTTGCCGCGCAGGAAGCCCTGGAGGCCCGCTACCTGTTTCAAAGCGAGAAATACAAGCGCTCCGGATTGATCATCATGGCCCCGAACGCCGACCTGGCCCGCGATCCCCGCTGGGGTCGCACGGAGGAGGTGTATGGCGAGGACCCGTTTCTGGTCGGCTCGCTCGCGATCGCCTTTTCCAAAGGCCTGCAGGGCGACGATCCGAAGTACCTCAAGACCGCCAGCCTGCTGAAACATTTCCTCGCCAACAGCCACGAGGACGGGCGAGTCCACTTTTCGGCGGACTTCGATGAACGCCTCTGGCGCGAATATTACGCCAAGCCGTTCGAGATGGCCATTCGCGAGGGCAAGGCCAACGCCATGATGGCGGCTTACAACGCCATCAACGGCATTCCCGCCCATGTGCACCCGATGCTGCGGGAGATCGTGATGAAGGAGTGGGGACTCGACGGCATCATCTGCACCGACGGCGGCGGAATGAGCAACCTCGTCAACGAGCACAAGGCCTTCCCCGGCCTGCCGGAAGCCGCGGCCGCCTGCATCAAGGCGGGAATCAACCTCTTTCTCGATCGCAGCAAGGAGCCGGTCACCGAAGCCCTCCATCGCGGCCTGCTCAGCGAGCGCGACCTCGACCAGGCCCTGCGCGGGAAATTCCGGCTCTTCATCAATCTGGGACTGCTCGATCCTCCTGAGAGAGTGCCCTACGCGAAGATTGGGCGCGAAGCCGGGCCGGAGCCGTGGAACGATTCGGCCACTCGCGCCTTCGTCCGCGAGGTCACCCGCAGATCGATTGTCCTGCTCAGGAACGACCAGGGACTGCTCCCCATCGATCCCGCGAAAATCAAGTCCGTGGCCGTCGTCGGGCCGATGGCCAATACCGTCCTGCTCGACTACTACTCGGGCACGCCACCGTATCGCGTATCTCCCCGCGAAGGGATCGAGGATTATGCGCAACCCTTCATCTTCGGCCCGGCCAAGTTTGACACTAATTGGGCCGCCGACATGAGCGATGTGGCCATCGAGGAGGCAAGGAAGCGCGACATCGCGGTTGTTTGCATCGGCAACCATCCGGAAAGCAACGCCGGCTGGGAGATCGTCACCTCGCCCAGCGAAGGCAAGGAGGCCGTGGACCGCAAGGACATCGTCCTGCAGCCCGACCAGGAGTCGTTTATCCGCAAAGTCTGCGCGGCGAATCCCCGAACCGTCGTCGTCCTGGTCGCGAATTTCCCTTACGCGATGCCCTGGGCCGCCGCGAACGCTCCGGCGATCCTGCAGATCACGCACGCCAGCCAGGAGCAAGGCAACGCCCTTGCCGATGTGCTCTTCGGCGACTACAATCCAGGCGGCAAGACTGTCCAGACCTGGCCCAAGTCCCTCGACCAGCTTCCGCCGATGGACGACTTCGACATTCGTCATGGTCGCACCTACATGTACTCGGACAAGGAGCCGCAATACCCGTTCGGCTACGGCTTGAGTTACACGAGCTTCAAGCTCTCCAATCTGCAATCTGCAGGCACGCTGCCACGCGACGGATCAGTTGTGGTCAGCATGGATGTCGCCAACACCGGCAGCCGGAAGGGCGACGAAGTTGTCCAGCTGTACGTGCGCTACCCGCAATCGAAAATCGAGCGCCCGCCCAAGCAGCTCCGGGGCTTTCAGCGCATCACGGTGGAACCAGGCCAGACGCGCACCGCCCGGATCACGGTTCACGCTGCCGACCTCGCTTACTGGGACGTTGCCTCCCATGCCTGGACCGTCGAGTCGGGTCCCGTCGAACTGCTTGTCGGCACCTCCTCGCGCGACTCCGACCTGAACCTCCGGAAAACGGTCATCGTCCAACCCTGATTTACCCTGCTGCTCTGGTTCTCTCCTCAGCCAATCACCATGAACTCACTCCGCACAACGTTAGGTTTGGCCTCGCTACCGCTGTTCTTGGGTACCGCGCTATTCGGCGCCAACCCGGTCATCAAACCGGTCACTCCGGATGCACTGCCCGAGGCCGCTGCGCTGCTGGCGACGCTCCAGGAGATCTCCGGCCGCTACACCCTGACCGGCCAGCACAATCCCCCCAGCGGCGGTGACCGGAATTCACGCTTTGCCGCCTCCTACATTGGCAAATATCCCGCGGTCTGGACCTCCGACTTCGGCTTCGCAAAAGCGGGCGACATGGATTCCACCCTGAACCGGCCTGCCATCGTGGAGGAAGCCATCCGCCAGCACAAGATGGGCTCGATCATCAGCCTGTGCTGGCACGCGGTGCCTCCCACCGCCGACGAGCCGGTCACCTTTCGCGCGCTGCCCGGTAGCGATTCCAAGATGCTCAAGAGCGTGCAAGGCCAGCTCCTCGACGAGCAGTTCAAGGACGTCCTCACGCCGGGCACCGCCCTCTACAATCACTGGGCCGCGCAGGTCGATGTCATCGCGGGATACCTCAAGCAGCTGCAGGACGCCCGCGTGCCGATTCTCTGGAGGCCGTACCACGAGATGAATGGCGACTGGTTCTGGTGGGGCGGGCGCACGGAAGGTCCGTACACGACCGCGGCGCTTTATCGCCAGATCTTCGACCGGTTGGTCAACCACCACCGCCTAAAGAATCTGCTCTGGCTGTGGAGCATGGACCGCGTCAGCGACAAACCGGAACGCGAACACGCGAAATATTTCCCCGGGATCGAATATGTGGATGTGCTCGGGCTCGATGTCTACGGAAGCGATTTTGCCCAATCGTACTACGACAGCCTGGTGAAGCTCTCGCAGGGCAAACCGCTCGCCCTGGCCGAGGTCGGCAATCCTCCGGTCCCGGAGATCATGGAGAGGCAGCCGCTGTGGACCTACTACTCAACCTGGTCAGGCATGGTGCGCAACACCACCAGGAAACAGTACGCCGTGATCATGGGAACCGGGCGCATGCTCGGACTGGACGATCCGGCCTATGCCGAGGTGACGGCCTCCTATCGGAAGGCGTGCGGATTGCCGCCAGTGCATATCGAGGTTCCGCCGGCTGATTTTTCGGGNNTCGTCACCCATCAGGGCAATGTCCTCACGGTGCGCTCAACCGTGATCCGCGAATTCACCGACGATGAGACCACCGAGGCGAAGTACGTGCTCGATGGAAGCGAATCGAAGTCGGAGTTCATGAGGTCCCCGCGCACCACGGTGGCCCGGATGAGCGCCGACGGATCGACGCTCATCATGGACTCGGTGATCGCGCTCGTCTGGGGGCCGCCGGGAACGAAGCTGAAGAGGCTGGAGACTTGGACCATCCTCAGACAGGGGGATCGACTGTCCATCCATGCCGTCTCGGACTCGTTCCGGGGACCGGGAAAAGTCGAGCAAACATTGATCTTCGACCGACGCTAACCCGAATAGTTCATCGCCGCGCCAACCTTTGGCGCGAGATTTCCATCTGGCCTGCGGCTGCCAGAGCGACTCCGTCGCGGCTTGCCTCGACGAAGGTGCCCCGACAGGGCGAAGATCTCGCACCTCCGGGTGTGAAATCTTCGGGCTGGCGGTCTGTCGGACTTGCGTATTGCCGGGCTCCCGGGCGACCATCCCCCTGCAATTTGAAACCTATGAACCTCCGACAAGCAGTGTTCTCAACCTTCGCGCTGGCCCTTGCGCTCAACTCCCGCGCGGCCCCGCCACAACCCGCGGCCGAGACACTTTCCATCAACGATCAGGAATACCTGGAGATGACCGGGCTCAACGTGATGCTGGCGCAGGATTTCTATCCCGAAGGCCACCAGGGCGGCGTCAGCGTCATCCAGAACGGCCAGAGGGTCGCGACGAATGGCGATCTCCGGCTCGATCCCACGCCCGGCCAGTGGCAGCCGACGCCGGCGGTCGGGCCGCGCACGGTCAACCGCGACGCGCAGGAAATCAGCGTGCGCATGACCTATCCGGACGAGACCAGGAACCGCAAGGGCCTCAATCCGATCGGCTATCCCGACCTGAAGCTGGGCTACGTGGTCAAGGTGAAGCCGGACGGCGCGGCCTTCTGCATCATCGTCGATCTCGACGAACCCCTGCCGACCGGATGGATCGGGCGTGTCGGATTTAATCTCGAGCTCTATCCCGGCACCCTCTTCGGCAAATCCTTTGAGATCGGCGGCCAGTTCGGCATCTTTCCCCGGCAAGCGAACGGCCCGGGGGCCGACACCAATGGCGACTACGAGCTCGCTCCACTCGGCCACGGGAAAAAGCTCGCAGTCGCGCCGGAGTCGGACCTGCAGCGCATGACGATCGAGGCCATGCGCGGGGGCGAGCTACAGCTCCTTGACGGCCGGGCCAAGCACAACAACGGCTGGTTCGTGGTTCGGGCGCTGGTTCCGGCCGGCGCGACGAAGGGCGCCATCGAATGGCGCGTCAGTCCGCACGCGATCCCCGCCTGGAAGTCCGAGCCCGTCATCCAGGTCTCCCAGGTCGGCTATTACCCGGGACAGCAAAAGATCGCGGTCGTCGAGCTCGACCGGCACGAGACCGATTTCCATCCGGCCGCGCTCTATCGCATCACGGAGACAGGCGCCGAACTCGTGGCCGAGCGCCCCGCAAGGAACTGGGGGTGCTTCCTGCGGTCCCACTACCTCCAATTCGACTTCACGGACGTAGTAAAGCCCGGGATGTACCAGGTCGGGTACGGTGATCGCCGCTCGAGCGTGTTCCAAATCAGTGACCGCGTGTTCGAGCGCAACGTCTGGCAACCGACGGTCGAGTATTTCCTGCCGGTACAGATGGCCCACATGCGCGTGAATGACAAATACCGCGTCTGGCATGGCCTCGCGCACAGCGATGATGCGCTCATGGCCCCGGTGAACCATAACCATTTTGACGGCTATGAACAGGGCCCTTCGACCCTGACGAAATACCAGCCGGGCGAGCATGTCCCCGGCTTGGACCGGGGTGGGTGGTACGACGCGGGGGATCACGACCTGCGGATCGAGTCGCAGATCGAAACGGTTCACGGGCTGGCGCTCGCCTGGGAGCTGTTCCATCCCGACCTCGACAACACCTCGATCGATCAGGCGGCCCGGATTGTTGAGATCCACCAGCCCGACGGGAAGCCGGATATCCTCCAGCAGATCGAGCACGGCGTGCTCACGGTGGTCGGCGGCTACAATTCGCTGGGCCGGCTCTACCGGGGAATCCAGGACGCCTCGCTGCACCAGTACACCTTCCTCGGCGACGCGGCTGGCATGACCGACAACCTCGTGTTTCACGACACCGATGGCGCCGCGCTCAAGGTGCTCGCTGCGGCGGCCGTGGCGGGGGACCAGTCGGAGCCGAAGATCGACCATCTCCCGCCGCTCGGATCGCCGGGCTCCGCGGACGACCGGTGGGTTTTCACCGAGGAGAACCCGCGCCGGGAGTTAGACACGGCGGGCGGCCTGGCCGCCGCCTACCGCGCCCTCAAGGGCTTCAATGACCCCCTCGCCAACGACTGCCTGCGCATTGCCCGGGAGCTCTGGGCCAGCGCCAAAGCGCCCGACATCTCCTTAGAACGGCTTGAGCCGGCGATAGAGCTCTACCAGAGCACGGGCGAGAAGAAATACGCCGACGTGATCGTGAGCCTTCGCGACAAAACCGTCCAACAGATCGACCGCGTCGGCTGGCTGGGCGCCCGGTCCCTGGGTCTGGTCAAGGACCCGGCGTACACCGACAAGATCAGGACGGCGCTGCGCGCCTACCGGGTGCGGGTGGATGCCCTTGGAAGAATCACCCCCTACGGCATTCCCTACACGCCGGAAGTCTGGGGAGCCGGTTGGGACATCCAGCGCTTTGGCGTGGAGCAATTCTTCCTGCATGCGGGCGCCCCGGACATCTTTCCTGACACTTACATGCTCGATGCGGTCAATTTCATTCTCGGCTGCCACCCCGGTCCCAACACGGCCTCGTTCGTTTCCGGAGTGGGCGCGAAGTCGATGATCCCAGCCTACGGCATGAACCGGGCCGACTGGTCCTACATCCCCGGTGGCATCGCCTCCGGCACGGCGCTCATTCGCCCCGACTTTCCCGAGTTGCTCGAGTGGCCCTTCCTGTGGCAACAGGGAGAGTACTGCATGGGCTACCCGACCTCGGACTACGTGTTCCTCATCCTCGCGGCCGACCAGCTGGCCAAGCATTGACCGACGCCTTGGACCGACTCCAATGTTCTCGTGCGGGCCAGCCTTCACATCGTGAAACTCCAGAAGTTTCTTCTCGTCGCCTCCTGCCTTCTGCTCTGTTGTCACCCCATGCGGGCGGAAGATCTTTTTCGGATGGTGCCGGGTGTGGAATCTCGCTGGGCGAGCGCGGAGAACCCGCAGGGGACGAAAGGCCAGGGCGGCCTGACCCAGGAGGGGCGCAAAGGGCGGCCTTGTGTTGCCGTCAAGGCGGGTGCCACCGCCATACTCGCCGAGGCCCGGGACACGAGTGGGATGATTCACCGGATCTGGCTGACGATCAGTCAACGGACGCCTCAGACATTGCGAGGCGTGCGGATCGAATTCTACTGGGACGGGGCGAAAAAGCCCGCCATCAGCGCTCCGCTCGGGGATTTTTTTGGAGTGGGACTTGGCCGGTCAGCCGCGTTTCAATCGGCCCTGTTTTCCAGCCCGGAGGGACGCAGCTTCAACTGTGTGGTTCCGATGCCATTTCGCACCGGGATGAAGGTGCTGCTGGTCAACGAAACTAGCGCCGACATCGACATGCTCTTTTATGATGTCGACTACACAATCGGTGACCGGCACGGCGACGATGTGCTTTATTTCCATGCCTGGTTCAACCGCGAGAATCCAACTGAACTCCGCCGCGATTACACCATCCTCCCCAAGGTGTCGGGGCGCGGCCGCTTTCTCGGAGTCAACATTGGCGTGATCGCGGACCAGCACCAGTTCTTCCAGAGCTGGTGGGGTGAAGGCGAAGTGAAGGCGTATCTCGATGGGGATACCGCGAATCCCACCCTTTGCGGCACCGGTTGCGAGGACTACGCCGGTTCCGGTTGGGGGCTGGGCACGTATGCTCACCTCTACCAGGGCTGCCCCTACGCGAACCCTGAAACGCAGAGTTTCTGCTTTTATCGCTACCATGTCCCCGATCCCATCTTTTTTCATTCTGATCTCCGCGTCACGCTCCAGCAGATCGGATGTTGGGACCCCCAATCCGTTACTTCATTTCGCGCGGCCCAAAGCTCGCTCCGCTCCATCGAGCCGGGCCGAACTGTAGATTGGGAAGATCCGAAGCTCGCCCCCTACGGGCTTTTTGAGCGGCAGGACGATGTGTCCAGTTGTGCTTACTTCTATCTTGATCGTCCGGACAACGACCTCCCCGCTCTGATCTCGGCGGAGGGACGATCCCGCGGCCTGGCTGGAAAATAGCACGCAGACGCCCATCCCAGGTTGAGTCAGGGCGTCGGGAGAAACCGGCCGCGGCTCAACTTAGGGCAGCCGGAGACAAATCTCGGACCACGTCATGGTGGAGAAATTGCGCATGAGCAGATCGTCTTCGGGATTGCCGGGTGCGACGAAATTCCTGCAAGGGGATTTCGCTTCGCCAACCTCGCGACGGTCGCGTAGGTATTCACCGCAGTGATTGTCTCATTGTCGTGCAGATTCCCTTCCGGCTGTTCGGCGGCAGTTGCGACTTCGCGTGCGAGGGGTATGTTGCTCCGATGAAAGCAACCGTATCCAAACTACATATTCGGCGGGCGGACGAGCGCGGCCTAGCCGATCATGGCTGGCTGAAATCGTATCACACGTTCTCGTTCGCCGATTACCACGATCCGGCCCAGATGGGGTTCCGCTCGCTGCGGGTCATCAACGACGACCGGGTCGCTCCGGGGAAGGGGTTCGGCACGCATCCGCACCGCGAGATGGAGATTTTCAGCTACGTGCTGGCAGGGGAGTTGGCGCACAAGGACAGCCTGGGCAACGGTCGCGTGCTCAAACCGGGCCAGATCCAGCTCATGAGCGCGGGCACGGGAGTAACGCACAGCGAGTTCAATCCATTATCCGACAAGCCGGCCCATTTTCTGCAGATCTGGATCCTGCCGCGCGAGCGCGGCCTCACGCCGAGCTACACCGAGTGGCACCCGCCAGCCGCGCAGGCGGACGCCTCGAAAGTGCTCGTGATTTCACCCGACGGACGCGACGGCTCGGCGACCATTCACCAGGACGCCGACATCTTTCGCATCCGGCTCAAGCCCGGACAAACCGTGACGCATGAGCTCAGGCCGGGTCGGGGCGCGTGGCTGCAGGTCGCCGAGGGGGAGTTGGCACTGAACGGCGTTGCGCTCGTGACCGGCGACGGCGTGAGCGCCGAAGAAGCGGGGATTCTCACGCTCACCGCAACCCAGCCAAGCGAGGCGCTGCTGTTCGATCTCCGCTGATCCGGATGTTCCCTGCCGCAACCGCTTTAGAACCAGTCCATTTTACAGGAGGCCGCAGAGCTCGCGGAGCGTCGGCCTCGTTTAGGTGCGTTCTGAGCCTCTTTTGCGCGACGTGATCTTTGATTGAAGCTTGGAAGAGTGCCTCGTAACGTGACCGTGTGGCGCCATGCCACACCCTTAGGCCCATCTGATGCCATGAAACCGGCCGTCGCCGCCATCATGCTGTTGATCGCGCTCTTCCCTTCCGGTTGCACGTCCACCGCCAACCGAGAAACCCTCATGCGCAAGGCTACGCACTATAGTCTCACGGCACAGCCTGACATAACTTATTATTGCGGATCACAGCACGCGTTTGATTATTTTTATATCCAGCCAACAGGTGCGACGACGTTCAGGCGTGCCCGTTGGCTGCGGGTGCCCGAGAGCGAGCGCGTTGTCGGCGACCGTTTTGAATACACAACGGAGCGAAGTCGCTGGAGAGTTCTGGTCGGTGCTGATCGGAGAGAACCGGAATCTCGGCCGAACAAGCCCCCGCCGCCAACGCCCGGGGTGGTCGCGCCTACTGTTGGCGCACCCGGCGCGGCAGCTCGTTGAAACGTCGAGCCATCGACCAGTCGGAAGTGTGGGCAGTTCGGATCGAAGAGGTGCGATCAACGTCCGTCGCTTGCCTGCCCGGACGTGATCCATCGGCTCCAAGAGTTCGGACGCGGCACCTGATGTTGGCGGCTCTCCGTCGACCCAGGAATCCTGAGACTGGCTCTATCGCTGGAGAGCGCGGGCGGCGTGTTGATAGGTCTTGTGGTCGTTCACGCCGCCTTGAACCGAAGTGCCGCCGTAGAGCAGCTTGCGCGCTTCGGCATCCCCGCGCAGCCAGGTGTTGAAGAAAAGAAGTTCCCAGGTGTAGACGTCCGTCCAGACTTTTTTCGAAAGAAGGTGCTGCTCCCCGTCCAGCATCACCGCCGCGGCCGGGCCGGAAATCCGGGCGATGCCCCCCATCACGCTTTTCGGGGAGACGTTGGTGTCCTTCTGCCCGTAGACCGCCAGGAATGGGATCTGCACAGACTTTAGCCCCGAGTAGTCTTTTCCGAAAGGCCAGGTCTCGGTGGTAAACGGCCAGAATCCGAACGTCGCCCCCATGAATGGGACCAAGCCAAAGCCGGCTTTTATCCGGGGGTCGGCGGCGGAGTCCGCCAACTGGAGGTACTTTCCGCCCATAGCCGCGAGAATGGTGTAGCCGCCGAAGCTGGAGCCGGACACGCCGATTCGATCAGGGTCAATCGCCGGGCCGAAATCGGGATGATTGAGAATGTAGTCGAGGGCTGCCTTGAGGGCGAGCGGGCGGATGCCGAGGTTGGCGTCAAGGCTTGCGCGTCCATCCCCGTGGAAAACATCAACGACAATGTAGCCGTGTGCGGCCAGGAATTTAAGTTGCTCGAGATCCCACAGTCCGTGCCCCTCGTATCCCTGGGAATAAACGATCAGCGGGTAGCGGACGCCGTTCCCGGCGAAAATGGGTTTCTCATCCGCCTTCTGCATGTGGGGAAACACGTTATCCGCCGTGTCCGGATACGGAAATTTGTAGTCGGCGCGCCGGTTCTCACTCGAGGTGGGATAGAGCGCGTAAAGGACGAGCGGCATGCTGGTGCCGGCATGGCTGCCGTAAACGGCCGGATTGGCCGGAATATCCACCTTGGTGAGGAGCGCGCTGCCGGGATGAACCAGGATATCGGCAAGGTAGATCGGTTGATGGGAGATCGATTTGCCCTTGAGGTAGTCGACCATGGGAGACGCCGGGTGAGCCGACACCTCCAGGTTCGTGCTTCCCACCGCGTAGGGGCCTGGTCCGATGGGCGGAATCTCCGCGGCCGCAAGACGCGGGGCGGCGGCCGCGAAGAGCAAAGCGACGGCGAAAAGCGGTCGAGAGGAATGGCGATGGCGCATCACGACAGGAAGGGGTTGGAACGATTGTTTCGCAGGAGTTGCCGGGTGCAAGCCTCGGCCGCCGTCCTGAGATTTGCCCAATGAAAAGACAACGGATCTGGCGATTTCGGTTTCATTCCGGGCCCTTCCCACATTCGCGTCCTTGCGTGAGCTCTCCGGTCCGGCGACAATTTGTTCACGTGAAGGAGCGAATTCGCGAAGACGTGGAGGGTTTTAAAGAGCCAAGTCAATTAAGGGGCCCCCCGAGCCTTTTCACAGGAAACGGAGGCCGCAGAGTCGGAAAAGAGAAGCCGGGTGGACCGATCGGCCGGAAACAGAGGGCGCACCGCATCATTGCGCGAGATCAAGGCAATGGGCCATCCAGAAAATCGCCCCGCCATTTTCACAAGCCACGAATGGATTGAATCATGCGAGAAACGGGCATACACAGGATGCGACATATTACACTGTTCGGTAAGAATGAAGAACTATTTTTTACTCGTAGCACTATTGGTTGGCGTGGCCAGTTGCGCCACGGTGCAGCCAGTCAGGATCGCGAATCTCGAAGGCTACTGGATAGGCAACCAATTGTCCGGAGACCTTAAAGGCGTGTTCTTCGGCGGGCATTCCTATTCTGAGTTTATAACCCGCATCGAAATGGAATTTCGGCCGGATAGAACTTTCCGTCTCGGTTTGATGACGTACGATGGAGCCATTACGAAAACAGAGGGCCGTTGGAGAATTGATGAGTCGCGGGTGTTGCTTACGGGCCTGACGATGACGAACGGAAGAGACTGGCTTCTCGTCCAACGCACTCGAAGGGAAATTGTGCTAGAAAGTGGCGGTTTCAGGATTCACTTGGCTGCGGCGGGGAAGAAGAAAGACCTCCATATATTGGATTTCCCGGGAGAAAATGGGGTGCCTTCCGGCCTCAGCGGGGAACCGAACGAGCTGCCACTGCCGACGACCGGTACTGTTTCGCCGCATGCTGGCGCAGGCGCTGCGCCAGCCCCGCTCGCGGCAGATCGTTGAAACGTTCGTCCAGAGTTCAGCCCCCCAATGAAAACACCGATGCTCGCAGTCATTTCGCTGGGATTGGCCCTTGCCACCATAACCCGGGGCGCTGATGCGGCGGCGGCCTCCAACCCACCGGGGCCGGTGCGGGCGCCCGGGGACCTGGCGGAGGCATTCCGGTCGCCGCCAGAATCCGCCCGGGCGAAAACCTGGTGGCATTGGATGAGCGGGTGCGTGAGCCGGGAAGGCATTACGGCCGATCTCGAGGCGATGAAGCAGGTCGGCCTTCGCGGGGCATTCATCTTTCATGTCGGGCAATTGCCGATCGACGGATCGGTCAGGTTTCGCAGCGACGAGTGGTGGAGCCTGATGCGCTTCGCGGCGACCGAGGCCGACCGCCTGGGCCTGGAGCTGGGCTTCCACAATTGTCCGGGGTGGTCCTCCAGCGGCGGACCGTGGATTCCCGTCGAGAAATCAATGCAGAAGGTGGTGTGGCGGGAACAGGTCTTCGAGGGTCCCGCCAGGTTCAGCGGTGTGCTGCCACAGCCGGAGGTCGATGCGAAATGGAACTTCTACCGCGACATCGCCGTGCTGGCGGTGCGGGAGCAGGCCGGACCCGTCAAGCACGGGGAGATCATCGATCTGAGCGCGCGACTGGGCGCCGGTGGAGAACTGACCTGGGACGCGCCCGCCGGGCGGTGGGTCCTCCTGCGCTTCGGCCGCACCACCACGGGCAAGACCAACGCACCAGCGGCAGAGGAGGCCCGCGGATTGGAGGGTGACAAGCTGGATCGCGAAGGCGTCGACGCCCATTTCGACGGCTACGTGGCCAAAGTTCTGGAGAACGCCGGCGCGGTCACCGGCCGGTCATTGCGCGAGGTTTTCATCGACAGCTACGAGGTGGGTGACCAGGACTGGTCGCCGAGCTTCCGGGAGGAGTTCCGGCGGCGGCGCGGGTATGACCCCGTGCCCTGGCTGGTGACGGCGACGAAGCGGACGGTCGACAGCGACGAGCTGACCGCGCGATTTCAACGGGATTGGAAGGAGACCATCGCCGAGCTTTTTGCCGACAATTATTACGGCTACATGGCCGAGCGAACCCACCGCTATGCCGGCGTGCGGTTAAGCATCGAGCCGTACACCGGGCCGTTTGACACGGTGACCTGCGGGACGCGGGCGGACGAGGTGGCGGCCGAGTTCTGGGCCAGCCCGTCGACCTGGGGTTGGCCAACGCTCAAGCCGGTGGCCTCCAGCGCGCACATTTCGGGCGGACGCATCGTCGGGGCGGAAGCGTTCACCGGACAGCCACAATATGCGCAATGGCGGCAGGACCCCTATGATTTGAAGGCTGTGGGCGACCGCGCGTTCTGCCTGGGCGTCAACCAGCTCATCCTGCATACGACGGCGCATCAGCCGTGGATGAACGCCCGGCCCGGCATGACGATGGGGCCCTGGGGCACGCATTTTGGCCGGACCCAAACCTGGTGGAACCAGTCGCCCGCGTGGCTGACCTACATTGCGCGCTGCCAGTACCTCCTACAAGCGGGGCAGTTCGTCGGCGACATCTGTTTCCTCGGTGAGGGCACGGCCCCAGCTGGGTACGATGGGGACGACTGCAGCGAAGAGCTGTTTCTCAAGGAGATGACAGTGGAGCACGGCCGGCTCGCGCTGCCCAGCGGCATGAGTTACCGCGTGTTGGTTCTGCCGGATGGAGCCACCATGACGCCCCCTGTCGCCCGCAAAGTCCGCGCGCTGGTCGGGGCGGGCGCGGTCGTCGTCGGTCCCAAACCCGCAGGCTCGCCGAGCCTGCAGGACTATCCGGCGTGCGACGAGGAAGTGCGGCGCATCGCCGGAGAATTGTGGGACCCCGGCAGGGTGATTTCCGGAAAGCCGGTGACGCAGGTGCTCGCGGAATTGAAAATGAAACCCGATTTCCAGGCGGGGGCAGCGAACCTGGTATGGATTCACCGGCGCATCGGCACCGCCGAGGTTTACTTCGTCTCCAATCAGGAAGGCACCGCGCGAATCGTCGACTGTTCATTCCGCGTCGCCGGCCGGCAGCCGGAGCTGTGGGACGCGGCGACCGGGCAGATCCGCGACGCCCGGACATTCACCATCGAGGGCGACCTCACGAGGCTGCCAGTCAAGTTCGACCCGAACGGCTCGGTCTTTGTCGTTTTCCGCAAGCCGGCTTCGACAGTGGTGGGCGGAAAGAACTGGGATGAATTCGCGTCGGCGCAGGAGATTGGCGGCGCGTGGACCGTGCGGTTCGATCCGTGTTGGGGCGGCCCCGGACCGGTGAATTTCGCAGCGCTCACTGACTGGACCAAGCGGGATGAGCCCGGCATCCGGTATTATTCCGGCTCGGCGGTTTATCAGAAGGCGTTCGATTGGGTGAGGCGGGAAGGACGTTTGTTCCTCGACCTTGGCATGGTCAAGAACCTGGCGGAAGTGCGGCTGAACGGGAAGGATCTCGGCGTTCTGTGGAAGCCGCCGTTCCGCGTCGAGGTAACCGACGCGCTCGTTTCTGGGAAGAACCAGCTCGAGGTGCGGGTGACAAATCTCTGGCCGAACCGGCTGATCGGCGATCAGCAGGAACCAGACGACTGCGTGTGGAATCCCGAGGAAATCTGGACGGGCATCGGCGCGACGCCTGACGAGAAGGTTGCGCTGGGCCACCCATTGAAGGAGATCCCCTCCTGGTTGACGGCAGGCCAGCCGCGTCCATCGGCCGGTCGGTATACTTTTGTCACCTGGAATTTCTACAGAAAGGACTCGCCGCTGCTGGAGTCGGGACTGCTCGGACCGGTCCAGGTCATGAAGATGACCGCCGACTGAGAAGCATCCGACTGCATCATCCCGACTTAAACCGACCGCGGAAGGGTCAGGCTGAAGACGGTTCCGTCGGGGCCGGTTGACAGCAGCACGAGATTCGCGCCGATCTGACGTGCCAGCAATTGGCTGAGGGCGAGCCCCAGTCCCGAACCGCCCGGCCGGCTGCTTCGACCTGGCTTGAAGAGGTGCTGGCGCACGGAATCGGGGATGCCAGATCCTTCATCCCGGACCTTCAGCACAACAACGCCGCTATTCTCGTCGAGGGAGACCGCCACGCGGCGGCCTGGGGCGGTGGCGGTGATCGCATTTTGAACCAGATTGCAGGCGATAAGGCAGAGCAGGCTACCGCGGTGGCTGTCGAGCTTGCCCGGAAACCCCGGGCCGACCTCGAGCAAAACTCCCTTGTCAGCAGCGGCCGGCTGGTTGCGGCTGCGGATGGTTGCAGCCAGCTCCTGGCCGGTGAGTTCATAACTGGCGTGCGCTCCGGCGTCGCCGAGCAGGGCCACCGTTTCCTGGATCAGTGACTGCATCCGCTCGGTGTAGCCGGCCACGGTCGCCCAATCGGGACCCGACTGGTCCGCTTCCCGGCCCGTGACGACTGCTCGCAGGCCCGCCATGGGAACCTGCAATCCATGGATGAGATGCGACGTGATCTGGCCCAGGGCGGAAGCCTTGGCCGAGAGAGTGAGTTCAAAATTGGCGCGCGTCAGCCGTTCATTTCGTTCCGCGATCACCCGCTGGGCCCGCTGGACGCCGAAGAAGGCGGCCGTCATGACCAATGCCACCAGCAACGCGCCCAAGCCGAGCGTGACCGCGGTCTGGCGGTAAATGCGTTGATCAATAAGAGCGAGCTCGTGGGAAAGCGGGCGGGCGTCGATGTAGTAGCGCACGAAGCCCAGGATGGCGGAGGAACTGTGGCTGCGGATCGCCAGCAGCACTTCCAGCACCGGCGCCTGCCGTTGGTCCGGGGCGACGCCGACGAAGTATTGGTCAAGCGGGAACGCAGGATGGTACCGGGTGATCGATTCGCCGCCCTGAAGGCGGAGATAGTCGTCCATCTCCAGCTCCACAAAGAGCTGCGTGGCCGGCACGGTTTCGATCGTGCTGCCGTCCGGGTCGAAGACGGCAATGGCCAGCATCCCTTCCTGTCGGGCGCTCTTCAGCAGGGCCGTCAACGGGGCGTAGGGATTCGATGCTTTGTCGGCTCTGCTCGCCTCGCTGTCCTCGACCTGCAGCCGCGCCATTGGATAAAGCACAACGGCGTCCCGCTCGATGATCTTCTGATGAATCTCGCTCTGCAGATCGGCGCGGAAACGGATCACCAGCAAGGCGAAAATCGCCACGAGGATTGCGCCGATCAGCAGCGTGGCGGTCGCGAGGCGGATGGTGAAACGGGGCATGGCGTCGGTCGGCGGTCCGGAAACGGGGGGATCAGCGCGGAACCTCTCCGCCCGGCAGCGGCAGCGCGAGTTCCTCGATTGCGGCGTCATACAGGAGGCGGCGCTGTTCGGGTGACAGCCCGGGCATCAGCACCGCCGATTGGTAATCCCGGTAGCGGTCCCAGACTTCCTGCTGCTGGCGCGAATTTTCAAATTCCTCCAGGAGATCGTTAATTGATTTCTGGTCCCGCGCCGTCCCTTGGGCGCGCATGGACTGGGCGAGCGCCTCGCGAATACCGTCCCGCTCCGATTTGAGCTCGGCGAACCGGGCGGTGTTCTCGCGATTAAAGGCCGCCACCTGTTCCTGCACCCGATTTGGTTTTGCCGGCGGCCGGATGGACGAGTCGGGCGAGGCCAGCATGGCGTGCAGGGCTTTGAGCAGCTCGAGCTTGTGTCCACGGTAGGTCGAGATGCGTGCCTCCAGTTCGGCGGGCAGCGCCGGGGGGGCCGGCGGCCCCGGCATGTTCGCCACCTCGGCCAGTCCGCGGCGGATGTCCTCCGCCATTTCGTCGAGGGCCGCGATCCGCGGCGCCTGTTTTGCCGCAAGTTGCGCCAGAGCCTGAGTCCGTTCCTCGCTTTTCCTGGCATCCCAATTGCAGAGCGCAGCCCGCAGTTCGGCCTTGAGCGCCGTTTTCACCGTGAGAAATGTCGCGACCTTTGCGGCGAGGTCCGCGGGAAGATCGGCGGGCAGCCGGATGCGGGCGGTCTCGGGGAGGAAGAAGATCAGGGACGTGTCTCGCGCGGGTTGCGCGGCCGCCTCGGACTGGCGGATCTCCGCCTGCAATTCCATGGCGATCTCGCGCACCAGACGTCGCTGGGCGGGAGAAAGTCCGTCCTGATAACAGACCGCCGCCCGCATAACCTCGAATTCCATCTGGAGGGTGTCCGGCCGCGGCTGCTCGTTGCTCCCGGCCGCGAGCCGCCAGCTGCGGTATTCATTCCAATCGCCGCGCCCGGCGAAGAACGCGTACAACCCGCCGCGCTGGAGGTCGGACCGCAGTTGCGCCGCCGTGGCTTCGAGTTCGGCGATGCGGGGAGTCTGCACCGGGGAGAACTCCGCGAGATCCTGCTGCCGCACGCCGGCGTCTGCGCCTTTGAGCCGGGCGATCCGTGAGCGCAGCTCATTCTGCAATCCGGTCTTGGCTGTCCGGTAGGCGTCGAGCCCGAGTTGGAGTCTCTTGGGCAGATCCTCGGCGGCCAGCCTGAGGCACAGGATAGGATAAAACAGCTCATTCACGAAAGCCGCCCCTTCCGCCGGGGCCGGTGCCCTGGTTGCGGGCGGGCGAAACAGGCGAAGCTCCGCGCCCAAAGGCGGCGGGTCCGGCGGAAAAAAGAAGGGCTCGCGTTGGAGTGGGGGCCGGCCGCTCACGAAATAGTGGGACGCCGCTTCGTTGGTGAACCGGGCGCGGTCGAAAAGTTTGATCAGCGCTTCATGCGGATCGGGTGAATCCTCTTTCCCGGGTCCGCTATCTGGCGAAACTGGCTGGCCGGGGGAAGCCGCAGGACCTGGGGCGGGGGTCGACGGACTGGCGGGCTCGCCGGCTGCGCACAGGTGGACCAGAAGAACAGCCAGCAGCAATCCGGTCGACAGCCGGTGAGTGCGCAATGGGGCGTCAGTGCGTGGAAGGCTTATGATCATGGGGAACTTGCGACGGGGCGAAACTCAGGGATCGTCGGGGCCCACCCAGCCGCACCCGGCGTGCCAGTTCGCGTAATCACCCTGCAAGATCCATTCTGGAAACATCTTAAGATCACCCAGCCAATGCCGCGGACTGCTCGTGCGCAAGAGAATGGTTGAAGGCAACCTTGGCGAAGGCCCACCGCACTGCGTGCGTGGTCGTAGGTAACCAGGCGGCAGACCATGCCGGCCGCTCAATCCGGTTCTTTTTGGTTCTTCAGGCGGTAGCGAAGGAACTCCCTCGTCACGCCCAGCCGGCGGGCGGCGGCGGCAACGTTGTGGTCCGTATCCCGCAGCGCACAGGTAACCAGGTCGTCAATCGCCTGATCAATGGAAAAGCCCTCGTTCGGCAGCCGCCATGCCGGGTTGCGCCACGCCGCCGGCAAGGTGTCCGGCAAACCGCCCAGGTGGGCGAAGTCCAGCTCAGGACTCTTGCTGAAGACCACGGCTCGCTCGATCTCGTGGGCCAGTTCCCGCACATTGCCCCGCCACGGCTGCGCGAGCAGACGAGCTTCGCCGTCCGGGGTGATGGAGAGGCCTTTCAGCCGGTGGCGCTGGGCGATGCGCTCCAGCAGATGCTGCGCGAGGGCGACAACGTCCGATCCGCGTTCCCGCAGCGGCGGCAGGGTGAGGTGAAGGAGATGGAGGCGGTGATAGAGATCCTCCCGGAAGCGACCGCCCTCGACCAAGTCGAGCAGCGACCGGTTGCTGGCAGCGATGAGCCGCACGTCGACGGAGAGTTCCTTTGCGCCACCGAGCCGCCGGATGGTGCCTTCCTCCACCGCCGTCAGCACTTTCGCCTGAGTGGCGGCCGCCAGCATGCCGATTTCGTCCAGGAAAAGCGTGCCGCCGTCGGCCGCTTCGAACAACCCAATGCGAGCATGATGCGCGTCCGTAAATGCCCCGCGTTCGTGGCCAAACAACTCGGACTCGGCCAGCGTCTCCGTCAGCGCGGCACAATTAACGGTGACGAACGGATGCCCCGCCCGCGGACCATGCCGGTGCAGCCAGTGCGCCAGGAGGTTTTTCCCCGTCCCGGTCTCGCCTTCGATCAAGACCGGTGGTGGGTTTTTTTCCAGCCGCCGCTCCGTGGCCAGAATCATGTCGAGTTGCGTTCGCACACCGGCCAGGCCCTCGCCGAAAAAGAGCTCGTCGGTAATCCCCGCGGCATGCTCGCTGGCGCGGTGCTCGTCGCGACGGGCGGCGCTGCGCTGGTAGCGGCAGCGCGCAAAGGCGAGGGGGAGTTCCTCCGGCTCAAAGGGTTTGGCCAGGTAGTCGCCCGCGCCGAGCCGCATGGCTTCCACCGCCTTCTTTACCCCGCCAAACCCCGTCATGACCACGACGCCGGTGTTCTCGGAAAATGCGCCGTCGCGCAACAATTCGAGCGCCTCGCCGTCCGGCAGATGCAGGTCGACGAGGGCGAAGTCGAAGCGCAGGTCGCGCAAGATGCGGCGCGCCTCCTCGATCGTCGAGGCTTCGGTGACCTCCGCCTTGAGCGTGCGCAGATGGGCTGCCAGGCGCCGTCGCAAAGGAGGGTCATCTTCCAGCAGGAGCACTTCGCAGCCGGCAGGATAGGTACCTTCTTCAGCGATCATGCTGGTAATGCGAGCAAAGAGCGGGCGCCTTTCAACGCTATTCACTGCCGGCCCTTGCCCCGGACCGGCGCGGCGCGGTCCGTGCGGTGCGGCATTTAGTCGAGGGCGCAGAGGCGAGTTATCTACAACCACATTGGCGCGGCCAATCTTCCAGAGAAGGTTGCGTGCAACCTTTTCTTCGTCCCCGGATCACCAAACGCATCCGGATTCGTGTCTTAAGGGGTTGTCATAAAAAACCTTAAGGTGCGCCCGGGCGAACTGGCACACGGCGTGCAACAGGAAAAGCACGACCAACCCTGTCGCTGCACCCCGGATGTTCCCGCTCCCAGAACCGGCCCGCCCGTTGGACCCGCTGCGTTTGACCAGCGCGATTCGCCCGGCAGCGGCGGCGTGACAACCGTCTCGACTTATCAAGCGACAGACCGGTACGCTCAAAGTGAAACCCGCAATATGAAAATGCCCCGCTTCACCCTGTTACTTTCCCTCCTCTTTCTTTGTCTGCTTTTTGCCTCCGTTCGCTCGCGCGCCTCAGACTCGGTCGATTCCGTGGAAGAAGCGGCCACGGAGTGGATCAAGACCCGGGCAGAGACGGTGCGGCTGGAGACCGAGTGGGCCTCGCAACGGGAGCTCCTGGAATCGACGGTCAACGCGCTTTCCGAGCGGGCCAGGACCATCGAGGATAAGCGGGACAATCTGAAGGCGAAGACGGTCGCGGAGCGCACGGAGTTCGCGACGCTGCAGGAAAAGAACCAGGTGGCCGCTGACCGGATGCAGGCGACGGACGCCCGGCTGAAGGAACTTAAGGATCGGTTGATCCAGCTTCGCCCCTCGCTTCCGCCGCGCCTGTCGGAGGCGCTGGAACTGCCCTACCGGAGCCTCGCGGGCACTGAACTGGGGCCCTCCGAGCGGATGCAGATCACGATGACCGTGCTGAATCGTTGCGCCCAGTTCAACCGGATGGTGACCTGTGGCCAGGAAGTTTTGACAATCGAAGGTGAACCGGGCCCAAAGTCGCTCGAAGTCATTTACTGGGGACTGAGCCGCGGCTACGCCTTGGATCAGGCGGCCGGCAAGGTCTGGCTGGGCGCGCCGGGGCCGAAAGGCTGGCAGTGGGAAGCCCATCCCGAAGCGTTCCCGCAGGTGGCCCGGCTGATCGCGGTTTACAACGACAAGGCGGAACCCGAATTCGTCGCCGTGCCTGCGAAACTGGGTCACATCACCGCCGCAACCTCCAACCAGTAACCTCGATGAAAGCCGGATTTCTACTTTACCTGTTGTCTGGGCTGCTGCTCGCCACGACCGTCCGGGCCGCGGACACGTTCGACGAGGCCATGGAGCGGGCGGCCCTCGAATATGCCAAGCGCCTGCGCACGGCCAGCGACGAACTGACGAGGACCCGCGAGCGGATCGCGGGGGAAAAGGCGCCGCTGCTCAAGACCATGCGTGCCGCGGAAGACCGCATCATCGCGGCGGAACAGGAGATCACCCGGCTCGACACGGCGCAAAACCAGTCCCTGGAGAACCGCCGGCGGCTGCTCAGGGATGGCGAGACGCTGCGAAAGAATGAGAGTTATGTGAGCACGCTGGCGCACGACGGCCTGAAGGCGTTCAGCGACGGGCTGGCGCCCGGCGAGGGGCAGCTGCTCTCCGAGCGGATCCAGGCGCTCCAGCAGACCTTTGAGGATCCGTCCAAGAATGGGGACGGGAAAACCGCGGTGGATGTCGCGGATTTCCTGCTGCAACGGGTACAACAGTCGCTCGGCGGCTACGCCGCGCCGGGAAGCGCGATGATCGGCGAGGACAGCCTGGTGGTGAAGGGCACGTTTGCCTTTGTGGGTCCCGAGACCTATTTCCGGGCGGATCAAGGCGGGGCCGTCGGCACGGTCCGGGCGCGCGAGGGCGCGCCTTTTCCCGTCGCTTACGGGCTGCCCGCGTGGGAGTCGGCGGCCGCGGTGACCTTTTTGCAGGGAAGACCGGCCATCATCATGGCCGATGCCTCCGCGGGCAAGGCGCTCCGACTAAGGGAAACGAAAGGGACGATCTGGCAGCATATCCAGAAGGGCGGGGTGGTGGCATATGCCATCCTGGGCGTCGGGCTGATTGCCACGCTCATGGTTTTGCAGAAAATCCGGGACCTGTCGAAAATGGCGGTGGACTCACCCGAGGCGGTGGAGGGCTTCCTCACCATCCTGGCCGAGGGCGCCCGCACGGAAGCGCAAAAGGCCGTCGGGTCGCTCCAGGCCACCACCCGCGAGCTGTTTACCATCGGGCTGCGGCACATCAACCAGCCAAAGGCGATTCTGGAAGAGCATCTGTATGCCGTGGTTCTCCGGCAACGGCTGCACTATGAACGCTGGCTTCCGCTGCTGGCGGTGATCGCCACTGCCGCGCCGCTCATGGGCCTGCTGGGCACCGTCACGGGACTCGTGCGAACATTCGCCCTGATCACGGTGTTCGGGACGGGCAACGCCGGCAAGCTCGCCAGCGGCATCTCCGAGGTGCTGGTGGCGACGGAACTAGGCCTGATGGTGGCGATTCCGACGCTGGTGGCTCATGGATTCCTCTCCCACCGCATCCAGAAGAACCTGTCGCTCCTGGAGCGTTATGCACTCGAGTTTGTCACGGCGGCGCAGCCTGGCATGGACCGGGTGCCGGCGAAGGAACCGCTCTCGGTATGAAAGCGCTGCTGGTTCTGTTCGAAAGAGGGGGACCCGTGATGATCGCGATCATCACGCTCTCCGTGGTGCTGTATTCGCGGTGCTTCCTGCTGCTGATGACCCTGCGCCAGTCCCGCAGGAAGCTCCGCCAGACGTCGCCACGCCGGCTGGAGGAGTTCGCGGCGCTGCGCCGGATGCAGAACGGAGTCCACGAGGCGTTCCGGCAGCAGCGCGTTGCGCTGAGCGCCATGATTGCCGCCGCCCCGCTGCTCGGACTGCTGGGCACCGTGAGCGGGCTGGTGCGGACCTTCGAGAGCCTTTCGTCGCGGGCGGGACAGAATTCGATGGAGGGTCTGGCCGGCGGCATTTCCGAGGTGCTGGTGGCGACGGAATCGGGCCTGGTGGTGGCGATTCCGGCGCTGCTGATCGTCTACCTCGCGCATCGCGAGATGCGCAAGCAGCTGCAGGCGCTGAACCGAATGGAAGAAACCGCGGGAACCAACTTCGCGCTATGATCGGAAGAATCCAAGGGCAGAACCGGTTTGAGACGACGCATGTCGACATGGTGCCGATGGTGGACTGCGTCATGGTGCTGTTGATTTTCCTGATGATCAGCACCGCGTTTGTGAACGATCCCGGGATCGAGGTCCAGAAGCCGGACGTGAGCGGCACCCAGATGGGTGATCAGAACGCCCTG
Organism: Opitutia bacterium; assembly: GCA_003153035.1. Taxonomy (GTDB): domain Bacteria; phylum Verrucomicrobiota; class Verrucomicrobiia; order Opitutales; family Opitutaceae; genus Fen-1467. The sequence continues at coordinate 19,262 of PMBT01000139.1, read as the reverse complement.
TTGATCGCGATCGCCGCCGACAATCGCATCTACTTTGACGGACAGGAGATCCGCCCGGATCAGGTGGCGCCGCTGATCAAGCAGGCAGCCATCGGCCGGTCACCCGCCGTGATCATTCGCGCGGATCGTTTCTCAACCCACGGGGTGTTCGCGGCGGTGTATGCCGAGGCCAAGCGCGCCGGAATCCAGCACGTGCAATTCGCCACCACCCGGGCGGACGGATTGTGAACGAGGCCACCATGGTTGAGGCAATGTCCAGAACGCGGATCACCCTCGCCGCCGGCACGCCGGCGCAAACTGCCCTGAGTTTGTTGATGGGAGCAGGATTCACGTTGTGCCTGTTCCTGGGCATGGCGCATTACGGGAACCTGGTCCCGGAGAACCCGCCGCCCGAGATCGAGGATCTCCGCGCGGTGGCGATTCCGTTCCAGCCTCCGCCGCCTCCGCAAGTGTCGCCAACAGAAGCGGCGCCCGCGCTGGAGATCTCGACGGTGACCGGCTTCGATCTTTCCCCCTCGGACAGCCCGGTGAAAATCGCCGTCAGTCCGCCCAACCTCGACTCCCTCAGCTCCGCGAGCCAGCTGGCGCCACCCGCGGTGATCCAGATCGGGCAGTTGTTTGGCGAGTTCAAACCCAAGATGGATGTCCTGGCCGACCCCCAGCACATTTTCCAGGAAAACGAGGTCGATCGCATTCCGTCGGTTCTTTTCCGGGACCCTCCTGCGATCCCCGGGCGTTTCATGCGTGGCGGGAAATCCCTGCACGTGACCCTGCTGCTGGTCATCGACGCCAATGGCGCCGTGGGTGATGTCAAGGTGGTGAAGTCTTCGGGCGAAGAGGAGGTGGATGCCATTGTGGTCGAGAACATCAAGACGTGGGGCTTCGCGCCGGCCCTTAAGCGGGGAAAAAAGGTCCGGTGCATGCTACAGCAGCCCTATATTTTCGTGCCGCCACACCATTCACGTTTCGAAACTTGATTCATGAAGAGTCCCAAGGTTCTCATTTTTCTGGCGCTGGTACTGCCCGCCCTCGCTTTTTCCGCCGACCCGGCCCCGAAGGTCGATCCCAAGCGGATCATCAACGAATCGAACGGCTTCCTCAAGGAGCGCGAACCGGAGATGACGGCGGAGGAGTATGCGCTCTACGAGAAGGTGGCCACGATGCTGTCGTCCCAGCCGGAGTTCGCCCTGAAGCTCCTGGAGGCGATGATCAACGACAAGGAACCGCCGAGCCCGGCCTTTGAGTTCATTCTGGGCAACGCCTATTACGCCGCCGGCCAGACCGAACGGGCGGAAGCCAGCTACCAACGGGCGGTGAAGCGCTATCCCTCGTTCCTGCGCGGCTGGAGCAACCTGGGCGTGCTTTATTACACGTCCGACAAGTTCGCCCAGGCGATTCCCTGTTTCTCGACGGCCGTCACCCTCGGGGATCGCGATCCCGCGACGTTCGGTCTGCTCGCGTATTGCCTGGAGCGGCAGGGCAACATCGTGCCCGCCGAGATGGCCTACATGCAGGCGCTGGCCGGCGAACCGGCCAACCCGAACTGGATGGAGGGGCTGCTGCGGATCTACATCCAGGGCAAGCAATATGGCCGGGCCGAATCGCTGGTGAAGAATCTCATCAAGGAGCGCCCCAAGGAAACGCGGTACTGGCTGACTTATGCGAACGTTCTGCTCGAGGGCAACCGGAAGCTGGAGGCGATCGCCGTCCTCGAGGCGGCGGTCGGGACCGGCGTCGCCGGCCCGGATGAGCTCAATCTGCTGGCCGATCTCTACGCGGAGCAGCGGCTCGTTCCCGAAGCGGTGGCCATTTACCAGAAAGTCCTGGGCGCCTCGCCGGCGATGGGCGAACAGAAGTTGATCCACTTTGCGGAGGTGCTCACTGCCGGGGGCCAGTTCGCGCAGGCGCAGGAAGTGTTGGGTTCGATGAAATCGGAACTCACGCCGGCGGGCCGGATCAGGTACCTGCAGGCCGGGGCGGATTTGTTGGTGGCGAAAAAACAATGGCGGGAGGCCCGCCAGGAGCTGGAGGAACTGCTGAAACTGGTTCCGCTAAACGGGAGGGCGCTGCTCGGCCTTGGCCTGACCTATGCCGGCGAGGACGACCTCCCGCATGCCACCCTGGCCTTCGAAGCCGCCTGCCAGATTCCCGAGAGCGCCTATCGGGCGGACCTCGAACTCGCGAACATCGAGCTCAAGAACCGCCATTACGAGAAGAGCATCGCCTACCTTGAAGCCGCGCTGAAGATCGAGAAGACCGACGCGGTTCAGAACTATCTCACCCGAATCAAGACCTTGGTCGCCAAAACCTCAGATTGAAATCATGAAAGCCACATTGTTCCGCCGCTGTTCCGCCGGGGCGCTCGTCGCCTGGATTCCGCTCCTTGCGACCGTCTGTGCCCCCGCGCTTCTTGCCGCCGCCGACGCACCGGCCCCGGCCGCCACCGAACCCAAGACGCACATCCTCTATATGGGGGCCGACCTTGATCTCCAGTTGAACCAGGACTATAACCGGGTCCGGGATGTCTCGGGCAGCGCCTTCATTGTCAGGGCAAAAGGGAAGGAAGTCGCCGTCCCCATGAACGGGGGTCCGATCACCCTCAGGGTCCAGCAATCGCTCAAGCTCACCGAGGACTCCGCCACCATCGACAAGCTCAAGGGCGAACGGGCCTACACGCCCGCGAACGATCCCTACAGGAAATTCAGCAAGGAGCAGCCCGGTTGGGCCGGCGACGCCGCCTACGGCAAGGCCGCGGGCAACGCGATGGTGGTCGCCAATGCCGCGACCGCCGCCGCCGGAGGCGGAACAGCGAATGTGGCCGGAGGAGGATTGGGTGTGGAATACTCAAGGGATGCAAATGCCCAGGCCCAGACGGCCGCCGACGCCGCCTTTGCGAGCAGATCGGACTTCAACAGTGTCGGAGTCTATGCAGCAAAAATGCAGCGCGAGCTGGCGCAGGAGCTCTACGACGCGATGGACGTGACGTTCGAGGTGTCCTCGGAAAAACCGGTGGCCAGCCCCTACGTGGTGATCATTACCCGCTATCACGAACGTGACGGCAAACCAGGCACGTCCCGGAACTGGATCTACGCCAAGGCGCTGGACCCGATCGACCATACGCCCAGAAAGGTCCGGGTGATGCAGGGGGGGTTCCCGGCGGGTTTCGAGGTGGACGACTTCAAAGTCCATCTCTATGACCGCGGCCAGGAATTGGCGACGAATGTGGCGGATAAGCGCGTGCCGCTCACGCGGGACGAGGCCTTTCAGTATCTGAAGATTGAATATCTTAGCAGCCACAAGGGCGCCACGCTTCCGCCCGATGCGGCCATGGGCAAACTGCCGGCCGATATCCGCACGCGACTGACAGGCGACCAGGCGGTCCCGGCCCTGTTCGTACAAGTCTCCAAAGACGGCCTCCCGGTCGAGGCTTTCGTCGACGGGTCTTGTTCGCGGAAGGTGGCCGATCTCTCCGTCCGGTCGGCGATCATGGACCTGCGCTTTCAACCGGCGCTCGACAAGGGAAAGGCCGTCGAGGGCGTCTACCGAATGAACCTGACCGGCGTCCGTCCGTAGGTTGTTTCTTGCGTTCAAGAGCCGGTGCACGATCAACGCCACGCCCTGACCAACGAATTCTGACCGCAATGCCATGAGCTCACCACGCCGCGTCCGTCCTCCTGGTGCCGCGGCGGCGGGCGGCCTTCTCTTCGTTGGCCTCTGCATGGTCCTGGCCTCCCTTTCCTCCGGCGCGCCGGCCGGGGCGGAGGCGGAAGCCAGGACGCACACCCTGTTCATGGGGGCGGATTTTGACGTCCAGTCGAATAAGGTCTTTCATCGTGTGCAGGACGTCTCGGGCGGATCGTTTGTGATCAAAGTGAATGGAGAGGAGGTCCTCGTCCCGATGAATCAGGCGCCGGTCGAGTTCAGGATCCAACAGTCACTGAAGCTCACCGAGAACTCTGCCACCATCGGGGATCTCAAGGGCGAGCGGGCGTACTCGCCGGCCAATGATCCCGTCAAGAAGTTCGTTCGCGAACAGCCCGGCGGGGCGACCCATCTCCAGTCCAGCCAGGCCGCGATGGGAAGTACCATGGCGCAACGGGATCTTGGGATCGCCAAAAGCAGCGGATCGCCGGCCAACATCGTTGCCCAGGTTCAGCAGCAGGCCAACTCGGTGTCGGCGAGCTACTCGTCCGCCTTGTCGGCGGAGGGATCGGACTTCAACAACGTCGGATCCTACTCCGCAAAACTGCAGGAGGAGCTGGCGAAGAAGCTGTTTGATGCGATGGACGTGACGTTCGAGGTCGCGTCGCCCCAGCCGCTGAACAGCCCCTACGTGGTGATTGTCGCGCAGTATCGCGAACGCGACGAACGGCCGGGCATCGCCCACAACTGGATCTACGCCCGGACGCTGGAACCGATCGACAGCAAACCCCGCAAGGTCCGGTTGCTGCAGGGCGGGCTCCCTCCGGGGTTCGAACTGTTGAATTTCAAGCTCCACCTCTACGACCGCGGCCAGGAACTGGCGACCAACGTGGCGGACAAGCGGGTGCCACTGACGCGGGACGAGGCCTTCCTGTACCTGAAGATCGATTATGTCAGCAGCCACAAGGAGGCGACGCTTCCGCCGACCGCGGCCATGGGCAAGCTGCCGGCCGATCTGCGCTCCCGGCTGACGAGCGCGCAGTTCGCCCACACCTTTTTTGTGAAAGTGTCCAAAGACGGCCTCCCGGGGGAGGTTTTTCTCGACGAGGCCTGTGCGCAAAAGGCGGATGACTCCTACCTTCTGTCTGTCATCAGGGATATCCGCTTCAATCCCGCGCTCGACAAGGGCCGGGCCGTGGACGGGGTCGCCCGGTTGAACTTCGACAGCCTCACTTTCTAAGAAGTCATGATCCGGAATCTATTCGTGGTCGCGGGAGCGCTGCTTCTGGCTCCGGCGGCGCTGTGCGGTAACGACGGCGGGATTGTCGCTGTGTATTCGGCTGTGAGTCCTGCCTACACCCGGACCACCTTGCCCGACGGCTCATTCAAATCCGAAACCTATGCCTTCGGCGAGGGTGGCTCGTGGGGTGGATCGCTCAACGACTTTACGATCGACAAACTGCGCTTCCTCGACCTTGCGCGCCTGATTGCCCCCACGCTGGCCGGGAAGAATTATCTATCAGGCAAGGATCCGCGGCAGACCAACCTCTTGATCATGGTGTACTGGGGAACGACCAGCGGCGCCAATGACAACGGCGGGGCCTCTTCCTCCGCCTTGTACCAGAATGCACACGCCCTTATCCCCCCGCCGCTGCCACCAAGGCCAAAGCCACCCAAAGGGGGCGCTGGCCAGGTCGGCACCGGCGATCAACAGGAGTTTTGGGCTTTGGAGGAGAACAGTTGGAGTGCAGATGCTCAGGCCGACATGCTGATCCACATCGCGAACCGACAACGCGACCAGCAGAACATCGAGAATGCCAAGGTCCTCGGTTACCTGCCAGAACTGACCAGGATGGCGGACTACAAAGGCACGCCCCGCGAGTTCCGCCAGAAGGACCTGCTCGAAGATGTGGAGGAGAACCGGTACTTCGTGGTCCTGCTGGCTTACGATTTCCAGGAGCTCTGGCAGCGCAAACAAAGGAAGCTGCTCTGGGAAACCCGCTTCAGCATCCGCGAACGCGGCCATGATTTCGGCAAGGATCTGTTGGCGATGGCGCAGTACGCTTCGCGCTATTTTGGGCAGGACAGCAGTGGGCTGATTCGCAAACCCCTGCGCGACACCAAGGTCATTTTGGGCGACCCCAAAGTGCTGGGTTACGAGCCAGCGACGAAAGAATAAGGGCGGTGGTTCTAACCGCCGCCCTTGGATGATCGGCCGCCATCCGAAGCCAATGGCTTGCACTCATTGGCGTTTCTTGTTTGAGAATTGCCTGCCCGGTCATGTTCCGGGCCTTCCATCCTTCACCGTCTTGCACCGATGGAGCCCGCCAGTTCGTTGGGGTGTCATTTGCGCAAGCGCCCTTCCCAGCTAACATTCCTCCATGCGTACCTCACTTGGTCTCCTCGTCACCCTAGGTTTATTCACCGTGTGCGCCACCAGCCGGGCCGATCCGCTGGCCGTTGGCGCGCAGGCCCCCGCTGTCACCGGCCTCACTGAAACCGGCGCCAAGCTTGATCTCGGAACCGTCTACCCCAATGGCTACACGCTCGTTTATTTCTATCCCCTGGCGGACTCGCACGATTGCACCGCCCAGGGTTGCAGCTTGCGCGATGCGTATCAGGACCTGACCGGCAAGGGCGTGACAGTGATCGGGGTGAGCACCGATGACCAGGCCACGCAAAAGGCGTTCAAGGAAAAGAACCACTTCCCGTTCACACTCATCACTGACAAGGACCACACGGTCATCAACGCCTTCGGTGTGCCGCTCAGCGAACAATGGGGAACGGGCCTGCGTGCGATGCGGGAATCGTTTCTGATCAACAAGGAAGGCAAGATCGTCTGGCGCGACCTGAAAGCCGCGACCAAGGACCACGCGGCGGACGTGCTGAAAGCCCTGGCAAACCTGGGTGGGTGACCACCCGGACCGCAAGAGCTCCTCAAACCGCGTCAGTCCAAAACCGGCGCGGTTTTCTTGTATCCGTTCATAGATCCGGACTCGCGGCGCCCCGGAGTTCCTCTCCGCTTGCTTTTCACCTGTGTCTGGAGCGGGCTGGATCTGAAATCTTGTCCGAAGGCCGCGAAAACCTCCAGTTGCGCCGGCTTGGGGCGGTATTCGCGGAATCTCGATCCCCGGAATGGCCAGGGCATTGAACTGATCTACCTGCCGCGCACCGATTAGGTCTGAGGCCAGCCCGGGCTAGCGCTGGGAGTCAGCAGTTTCGCCGCCCGGCTCGTCGAGAAGCTGGATGGAGGTGGCCGGGCCGAGGTCGGGGTCTTTCCATGAGGAAAGCGCCCAGACGACCTTCTTCTCCGGCGTGACTTCGAAGACCTGCACGGTGTCCGCCCACTCTTCCGTCTTGTTGTTCCCGGCGCACCAGTTGCAGATCACGGTGTTGCCGTTCGCGAGCCGGTTGGCGGTTTGCAGGTTGAAAAACTTGAAGTCCGGCACGTCTTTCTGGGTGATCTCCCAGACGGTCTCGCCCTGCGGATTCACCTCGCGAACGTAGCCGCTCCAATCCCCGGCGATCAGCGTGTTGCCATTCTTGAGCCGGATGGCGGACCAGGGCGACTTGGCCTCAACCGACCAGAGCGCCCTGCCTCCCAGATCGTATTCAACGACTTTGCCCTCGCCAAGGTGCGGTACCAGCAGGGTGCCGGCCGGCGTCATGCGAATGTGCCGGAACTGCCCGTGGGTGCCGGTGACCGGCGTCGGAATCGGAATCTCCTTCTCGGTCTTCCCAGTCGAGGTGTTGATGATCATCGCCTGGGCGGGATTGCCGTTGCGCATGATCAGAACGCGGTCCGGGCCGACCGATTGGATGGAATGGATTTCGGTGCCGGGAGGGGCGGGAAAATCCCAGAGCAGCTGCTTGCCCGGACTCACCATCCCGGCGCCGGACATGCGGGAAAAGATGATGTTTCCGTCTGGAAGCAGGGTGGCGTCATCAAACTCCTGATTGCCGCCCGCCGCGGTATGCAGGGGCATGGAATACTGCCAGACGACTTTGCCGTCCCGCACGATGAACATGGATTGCTGGAGCGGTTTGCGCGTGTCCCATTCGCCGGCGTAGAGAAAGGGATGCTGGGCGGCGCCCCGGCCCGGCAGCGGAGCCGCGGCCATCCACGGGCCAAGCGTCATGCCGAAAGCGAAGGCCGCAGTGATCAGGTGTTTCTTATTCATAGATTGGATCCTGGTTGGGGGCTGACCACGAGGCTGGAGATCGAAACCAGCATCAGGAAGCACCATGGCAAGGAAAATGGGTGTGGGAATCCCGTAGTTTCGTTACCTATAACGGTGCGGCGACAAGGCGCCAATCACGAGCGGCGAAAGGAAGTGGAATCTCACCGAAACGACCCTTCGCAAGCGGGCGGGGGTGACGGTGGGCGATGGAGTCCGCCTCAGGGTTTACGGGAACCACAATCTCGCCGAGATTCAGATCATCGAACACGGCGTCAAATGGCGCCATCATCAGTCCGTGATCTTGTGCAGCAGGCGCCCGAGAAATTTCCGGGCGTACAGGGCGCTCCGGCTCCGCACGGTGACCGGGGGCGGATGGCGCCGGAGACCGAGCTCCGGCAGATTATTGAGCACCTCGCCGTCCTCGGGGTAGAGGACAATCCAGGCGAAGGCGCGCCGCAGCTGGTCTTGGGAAAAGTTCGCGCGCAGATGATCGTAAACGGCCCGGGCGACCTTGCCCTCGCGGGGATCCCGGATCACGTCCGCAACCGCGGCGACACACACGAGGTTGCGGATGCTCTGGCCGGGATCGTCCAGCTGTCCCGGAGCCCAGGTCCGGAGCTTCGCGGCAAGTTCGTCCACCGGGGCACGGTCACCAGAGTCTTTAAATGGCGGAGCCAGCGGCGTGACGAATTCGCCGTCTCCGGGCAGGTCGTCGTAGGTGATGCTTTCGATCTGGGCTTCGGTGATCGTCTCGTACGGCGCCCGCTCCGCCAGCACCGGTTTTAGCCGGCCGGTCAGCAACGCGGCTAGGCCGACGGCAACCCAGGAGAGCAAGGCCAGGGTTATCCAGGCCCGGGGAAACTGGCTGGCATTCTCGCGGATATCCCAGCGGAATCGCTTTACGCCGATGCAGGCTGCGGCGCCGCCAATCACCACGAGCGCGATCAGACTGAAGCCGGTGCCCCGCAGGCCGTCTGGGTTGCTGAAACTGCGCTGGAGAACCTCCACCGCGTAGCGTCCGGGCATGAACCCGGCGATCCGCTGCGCCCAGACGGGCAGCACCGCCAGCGGCACTCCTACGCCGCCGATCATGATCATCGGCAAGAAGAGACATTGCCCCAGTGCCTGGACCGCCGGCACGTCATCCGCGAGCGCTGCGATCAACAGGCCCAAACCGAGAAAAGCGCCCGCGACGAAGAGAAAGGCAAGGCCCGCCTGCGCCGGGTGCATCGGAAGCGGGGTGCCGTAGATCACCCGGGCCAGGACGATTTGCAGAAGCGCGGCGAGGGCGACCAGGACCAGCCGGACCGCAAGGGTGTTGGCAATCAGACTTCCGGTGGGGACGGGCAACAGGCGGTAGCGGCGCCACACGCCTCGCTCGCGCTCCGCCACGAGGGCGGTGGGCAAGCCGAAGCACGCGCCGCCGAGAATGCTGATCGTCAGCAGCTGACCCATCTGGTGCAGGAGCAACGGCGTGTCGCTCCGGAAGACACTGCCGAAGGCCAGCAGGAAGAAGACCGGCACCAGGTAGCCGTACACCAGCGCCTGCGGGTTGCGGAGATTCAGCCCCAGCGTGAAGAAGAAATGCCGGAGCAGGCCTGGGAGCATGCGTGCCGCGCTCATCCCATGTCCTCCACGGCCGGGGTCGACCAGTCCCGGCCGGTCAGTTCGATGAACACGTCTTCCAGCGAAGGCCGGTGGATCTGCAGTTCCAGCAACGTATTCTCCTCCGCTTCCAATCGTTTGACGAGCTCGACCACGGTCCGGTTCACGTCGGTGGTCTCGAGCACCCAGCCTTCCGCCCGCGGCTGACAGTTCACGACCCCGGGCAGCAACCGGATCTGCGCCGCGGTGAGCGGCTTCGCCGTCCGCACGACGATCCGCGGGTGGTGGCTGGCGCCGGCGATCAATTCGCCCGGCCGCGCCAGGGCGACGATCTGTCCCTCGTTCAAAATGCCAATGCGGTCGCACAGCTGATGCGCCTCCTCGAGATTATGGGTGCTCACCAGGATCGACCGTCCGGCCGACCGCATGCCGGTGATCATCTGGTGAAGCTCCCGGCGCGACTGCGGATCCAGCCCGGCCGTCGGTTCGTCGAGGACCACCAACTGGGGATTATTGATGAGCGCGAGCGCCAGGAACAGCCGCCGCTTCTGGCCTCCGGAAAGCGACGCAAACCGGGCATCAGCCTTGGCCATCAGCGCGAACCCCCGGAGCAAGTTGTCGATGCTGGCGGGATTTCGATAAAACGAGGCCGCGAGTGCCAGCGCCTGTCGCGGGGTGGTCCGGTCCTGCAGCATCTCGGCCTGGAGCTGTGCCCCGACGGATTCCATGGCCTGTTCGTGGTCCAACACCGCGTCGATTCCGCCAATGGTGATGGTGCCGGCATCCGGGCAGCGCAGGCCGAGGATGCACTCAAGCGTCGTGGTCTTGCCGGCCCCGTTGGGGCCCAGCAGCCCGAAAATCTCGCCGGCGGCCACGTCGAAGCTGAGGTCGCGAACCGCCATGACCGGACCGTAGCATTTGGTCAATTCGCGCACGCGGAGGCCAGCGGGCAGGGTATCAGCCATCACTTCATGCCAAAACGGATTTAGCGCGCGGATGTCAATGGGAACCCGCGAGCCCGGATGTTTCCCGGTCCAAGGACCCCAGGTCAGGTGCATGCTTGATAACTGCGGCGGCGCGGTTGATGGTTGCGGGGCCGTTGGCTTTCTCTAGGTTCGCGCGGACCCTCCAGCCACCCCCAACCCATCCGGCTTGTGAATTCTGTCCTGATTACCTCCGCCTTGTGCGGTGCCCAGATCCTCGCCGCGACTGCGTTGTTCGCCGCCAGCGCCAGCGCGCCACCACCGATTGGTCAGTTTGACCAGCAGACCGACATCGGCGCCGTGCAGATTCCCGGCTCCGCGGTGTACAACGCCGCGTTGCAGGAATACCTCGTGCAATCCTCGGGGACCAACATGTGGGTCGACCACGACGAGTTTCATTTTCTGTGGAAGCGGGTCCGGGGTGATTTCATCGTGCAGACGATGGCGGAGTTCATCGGCCAGGGAGTGGAACCCCACCGAAAGCTCGGGGTGATCGTGCGGGCCAGTCTCGACCCCCGCTCGCCGCACATCAACGCCTGCCGGCACGGGGACGGCCTGACCTCGTTGCAGTTCCGGCGCACCGAGGGCGCCGCGACCGAGGAAAAGCGGTTTGAGATCAACGGACCCGACGTCATCCAACTCGCCCGCAAAGGAGGCGTCTACACGATGTCGGTCGCCCATTTCGGAGAAACCTTCGTCAGCCAGAGCATCGGCGACGTTGCGCAGGGCGACGAGGTTTACGTTGGGCTCTACGTCTGCGCCCATAACAACAGCGTCTCGGAAAAGGCGGTGTTCCGAAATGTCCGGCTGATTCGACCGGCGAAAGACGGTTTTATCCCGTACCGCGACTACATCGGCAGCGATCTCGAATTGCTCGACATCGCCACCGGGCGCCGCCAGGTCGTCCATCACACCGACGATTCCCTGCAGGCTCCCAATTGGACGCCCGACGGCCGGACGCTGGTCTTGAATCACAACGGCCGGATGCTGTCATTTGACCTCGCGACGCGCCAGTCACGGCCAATCGATACCGGCGCGCAGACCGGCTGCAACAACGACCACGCGCTATCTTTCGACGGTCACACGCTCGGCATCAGCAGTGGTCAGCCTTCGATGGTGTACGTGCTGCCGGTCGGCGGCGGCGTGCCGCGACTGGCCACCCCGACCGGGCCGTCGTATCTTCATGGGTGGTCGCCGGACGGCCGGTACCTAACCTATGCCGGCCAGCGGAACGGTGACATCGATGTCTACCGGATTCCGGTCGCCGGCGGTGCGGAAGAGCGCCTGACCACGGCCAAGGGGCTCGACGACGGCCCCGAATACACGGCGGACGGGAGGTTCATTTACTTCAACTCGGAGCGGACCGGGCGGATGCAGGTCTGGCGGATGAAGGCCGACGGCAGCGAACAGGAGCAAGTGACCACCGACGACAACAACAACTGGTTCCCGCATGTGGCTCCGGATGGCCAGTCCATCGTCTTCATCAGCTATGGTCCGGAGATCGCGCCCGGATCGCATCCGTTCTATCAGCCAGTGTACCTTCGCCGCCTGCCGATGACCGGCGGGAAGCCCACGGTGATCGCTTACGTTTACGGCGGCCAGGGCTCAATGAACGTCAATTCCTGGTCTCCGGACAGCAAGTCGATTGCCTTCGTCAGCAACTCTGATCAACTCTGAACCATGCACCGCCCCACCAAACTCCTGCTGCTCGCGCTCCTGACCGGATTTGCGGGCTGCACCCCAAAGCTCACCGATCGACTCGGCCTGCAACTCTGGAGCCTGCGCGACGAATTCAAGACGAATGTCGTCAAGGGTCTGGACGAGACTCAAGCGCTGGGCTTCACGCTGGTCGAGACCGCGGGCACCTACGGCCTGAAGCCGGCCGAATTCCGCGCGCAATTGGACGCCCGCCACCTGAAGGCTGTGGGCGCGCATTTCGGATACGACCTGCTGGAGAAGGACCTGCCCGGCGTCGCGGCCGAAGCGCGCGTTTTGGGCGCGGAATATGTGGTCGTACCGTGGCTGCCGCAGCCGGAGTTTGACGCGGCCACTGCCCGGGCGGTCGCCGCGGTCTTCAACCGCTGGGGCCACGCCCTGCAGGCGGCCGGTCTGAAATTCGCCTTTCATCCGCACGGCTACGAATTTCATCCGGTTCCCGGCGGCCACAGCGAAACGGCGTTTGACCTGCTGGTGGCATTGACCGAACCCGGCGTCGTCTCGTTCGAGATGGATGTCTTCTGGGTCGCCCACGCCGGCGTCGATCCGGTCGCGCTCCTCGCGAAATATCCGGATCGCTGGACGCTGCTCCACGTCAAAGACCTCCGCACCGGCGCCGCGATCACCGGCACGCGCGGGGCCCCGCCGGAGGACCATGTGGCGGTGGGCACCGGGCAGCTCGACTGGCCGGGCCTCCTGCGCGCGGCGAAAGCGGCCGGCGTGAAATACTATTTCATCGAGGATGAAACCGTCGCGCCACTGCAGAATATCCCGGTAAGCGTCCGCTATCTCAAATCCCTTAAATTCTGACCGCCATGGCAACCAATCCGTCCCGTCTTTTCACCGCCAGCCGCGTCGCGCTGGTGGTCACTGCGATGAGTTTTGCGCTCCGGGGCGAGGCGGCGGGCTCCTGGGCCGCCGCCTTCCACCTGACCAACGAGCAGGTGGGCTGGATCAACGGAACCGCCTTCTGGGGATTCACACTCGCCATGATGTTCGGCGGACCGCTGTGCGATGTCCTCGGCCTCGGCCGGATCCTCGGCCTCGCATTTGTCGGCCACCTCGCCGGCATTCTCCTGACGATCTTTGCCTGGGACTACTGGAGCCTTTACGCGGGCACCCTGCTCTTTGGCATTGCCAACGGGTCGGTGGAGGCGGCCTGCAATCCGCTGATCGCGACGCTCTATCCCACGGACAAGACGACCAAGCTGAACCATTTTCACGTGTGGTTTCCGGGCGGAATCGTCATCGGCGGCCTGCTGGCGTTCGCGCTGGGCCACTTCGGGTTCGGATGGAAGGTGCAGTTCGCGAGCCTGCTCCTGCCGCTGGCGGTATATGGGGGGCTTTTTCTCCGCCAGGAATTTCCCCGGACCGAGCGGGTTGCGCAGGGTGTTTCGACCGGGTCGATGTTCGCGTCATGTCTCAAACCCTGGTTTCTGTTCATGGTGCTGTGCATGCTGATGACGGCCTCGACCGAACTCGGCCCGAATCAGTGGATTCCCAACATTCTCACGAATGCCGGGGTTCCCGGCATCCTGGTCCTCGCCTGGATCAACGGACTGATGGCGGTCGGCCGGCAGTGCGCGGGCACGTTCGTTCACCGGCTGTCACCGCCCGGCATGCTCCTGATGAGCGCGGTCCTCAGCGCCCTGGGCCTCTACGCGATGAGTCACGCCTCGGGCGGAATGCTGTTTGCCGCGGCGACGGTGTTTGCTCTCGGGGTCTGCTTCTTCTGGCCGACAATGCTGGGCTACGTCAGCGAAAACTTCCCGAAGACCGGGGCGCTTGGCCTCGCGATCATGGGCGGGGCTGGGATGCTGACCGTGAGTTTTGTGCTGCCGGTGATGGGACGATTCTATGATTCGGGCATCGCCGCCAGGATTCCGGCGGGGCGCACGGCGGTCGAATTGGCGGCGACGCCGGTCGGCGGAGAGTTGGGGAGTCTGTGGATCAAGATCCAGGCGGATGCCGGCCTCGAGACCATCGGCCGGGTCGCTTTGCTTCCTGCCGTCCTCTCAGTCGTGTTTCTTGTTCTCCTGCTTCTCCGGCGGCACCGCCGGACCCCCGCCGGGGCAGCGCCGGTCTGAGACCGGAACATGCATTTGTAGGAAGCGCGCTCGCGCGCGATGGCGGAGCAAAGATCGCCCGCAAGCGGGCTTCCTACATCATTCATCGAAGGTTTTGCCTTACCCGGGGCATGGCTGCGATCGGGGTCCTCGCCTACGGCGCGACGGTGTACTGGCCGGACAGATCGATCTCCGCGGAAGAATGGCCGACGAAGATCGTGAATTTGCCCGGTTCCTGCTTCCAGGCGTGGCTCTTGACGTCGAAGAACGACATGGCCCGCGGATCGAGGGTCAGCGAAACGTGCTGAATGGCGCCGGGCGCCAACACCACGCGGGCAAATCCCTTCAGTTCCTTCAGTGGGCGCGGCACGCTGGCCGTGGGATTGCCGAGATAAAGCTGCGGCACCGCGACGCCTTCGCGGGCGCCAGTATTCGTCACCTCAAACGACACCGTCACGTTTTCGCCGGGTTTCGGAGCGGCGGGGGTGATGCCGAGATTCTTGAAAGCGAACGTCGTGTAGCTCAGGCCATGGCCGAACGGGAATAGCGGCTTCACACCATTGCGCTCGTAGCCGCGATAGCCCATGAAGACGCCTTCTCTGTAAATCACGGTGTTGCCGGGCGCGTTGGCATAGTGGGTATCATGGACGGGGTTGTCCGCCCAGCGGCGCTCAAACGTCATGGGCAACCGACCTGAGGGATTGACCTCGCCGAACAGAACCTTCGGCAGCGCGCGTCCCGCTTCTTGGCCGGAATACCAGGCGTGCAGGAAAGCCGGCACACGGTCGATCCACTTGGTGACGTCGGCGCTGCCGCCGGCCGTGAGCACAACGATCGTCTTCGGGTTGGCCGCGTTGACGGCCTGCACCAGCTCGTCCTGTCCAAGACCTAGCTCGAACAGGCGGTCGGCGCCCTCGGATTCCGATCCGCGGTTGAATCCGACGCACACCATGGCGGCATCGGCCATCGCCGCGAGCTTCTTCGCCTTGGGTGTGATGATGTCCTCAGCCGCGATCGCCCCCAGTCCGACCATTTGTCGTTCCCAGACAGACCCGATGACGAACTCAAACCTCACGGCGTAGGTCCGTCCGGCCTCCATCGGCACCGCCCGCCACACCGGACTCCGGCCATCGCTCGGAGGGTATTCGTGGACGAGCTTGCCATCGAGGTAAAGCTTGGCGGCATCTTCACCGGCGGCATTGATCAGCCAGAAGCAGGATCCCGTTTTGGCCGCAGTGTAATAGCCGGTCCAGCGGATCGACAGACCCTTGACAACCCTGTCCTGCAGACTCCATCCGGTCCAACCGAAGTTGATGCGCCAGTCGGTGCGCGTCACGGGCGGTCCGGAGAAGTCGGCGCTGTTGAAATACTCGCCGCGGATGCCCGGCTGTTTTCCGTCCGCGTCCAATGTGAAATGGGTCCGGTCCATGATCTCTTCCGTCGAAACGATGCCGGGGTCGTAGAGCACCTTGGCGCGGGTCCCTAGGTAGTTGCTGAGGCCTTCCAGGTAGCTGACGGAATTGAACGGCTCGACGGCGGCGCTGCCGCCGCCCACCGGCACGGCCGGATAGGCGTTGGGGCCGACCACGGCGATCGTTTTGACTTTAGCCGAGTCCAACGGCAGCAGCGCCCCCTCGTTCTTGAGCAGGACGAGGCTCTCCTCCGCCCCCTGCAACGCCACCTGGCGGTCTTCCTCGTTGTAGCGGGGAATGCCCAGATCAGTCTGTGCACGGTCGAGAAACCCGAATTCGACCGCGGTGCGCACGATGCGCCGGACCTTGTCGTCGATGGTGGCGGGCGAGACCTTCCCGGACTGGATGGCCGGCAGCAGGTTCGCGCGATTCATGAATTCGCCGCTGGGCATTTCCAGATCGAGCCCGCCGTTGGCAACACCGACGGCGTCGTGGGCGGCCCCCCAGTCGGACATGATGATGCCGCGGAAGCCCCAGTCTTTCTTCGCCACGTCGGTGTTGAGGATGCCGTTCTCGGTCATGTGCTGGCCGTTGACGAGGTTGTACGAGTCCATGATCGCACCGACCTTCGCCTCCTTCACCGCCGCCTCAAAGATGGGCAGATAAATCTCGCGCTCGGTGCGTTCGTCGATCTCCACGTTGATTCGGTTCCGGTCAAATTCGGAGTTGTTTCCCATGTAGTGCTTGATCGTGGCGATCACGCCCTGGCTCTGAACCCCCTCGATGTAGTTCACCGCGATGCGCGCCCCGAGGAAGGGATCCTCGCCAAAGTATTCGAAGTTTCGCCCGTTCAGCGGCGAGCGGTAGATGTTCACGCCCGGACCGAGCAGAAAGTGCACGCCCTTGGCGCGCGCATCGCGGCCCAGGCCGGCGCCGATCCGCCCGGCCATCTCCGGATCCCAGGTCGCCGCGAGGGCGATGCCGGCGGGGTACGCCGTCGACGGCCCGAAATTCCGGACACCCATCGGGCCGTCGGCCATTCTGAGCCGGGGCCACCCGAGGTTCTCATAACCGCGGATGTAGAATTCGTCGACGCCGCCGATCAGGTCGAGCTTCTGCTCGAGCGTCAGCTTGCTGGTGATCGCGTCGACGCGCTGGTCGACGTTGGCGGGGGAGGGTGCTGGCGGTGGCTGCGCTGGGGCGAGCCCGGCCAGGGCCAGCATGAGGCCGAGTACTGGAGGGAGCTTATGGTGGGTCATGAGAGGGGTTGGATTGCAGTCACAGTGGATCCATGAAACTCACGGCGCCGAATCCCTCAATCAGCAAATCCAGACAGTGGCGAGGGCCGGCCCGTTGCCCGGCTTGAAATCGGCAGGACGGACCGGGCACCGCGCATAAATTCCTTTCTTTTCTCCCGGGACTGGGGAAAAATCCCCGCGGGCCCCGCACCGGAAGCACATGGGACTGTTGATCCGCAATGCCCGCATCCTCACCCTCGCCGGCGAAGACCGCCCGCGCCGGGGCGCCGCTCTGCGCGAACTGGGAGTCATCGAACACGGCGACGTGCTCGTAACGGAGGGGACGATCGCGGCCGTCGCGCCCAAGCTCGAGGTGCCCGAAGGCGCGGAGATCGTCGAGGCCAACGGCCGGGTGCTCATGCCGGGCTTCATCGACTGCCACACCCACGCCTGCTGGGCGGGGGACCGGCTCGGCGAGTGGGAGCAGAAGCTGCGCGGCGTTCCCCACCGGGAGATCTTGCAGGCGGGTGGCGGCCGCGCCGCGACCGTGCGCGCGGTGCGCGCCGAAACCAAGAAGCAACTTTCCTCCGGACTCAAGCCGCGTCTCGAGGCGCTGCTGCGCGAGGGAACCACCACGGTCGAAATCAAGAGCGGCTACGGCCTCGCGACCGAGGAGGAACTGAAGATGCTGCGCGCGATTGTCCGCGCCGGAAACGACTGGCCGGGCACGGTCGTGCCGACGGCCCTGTTGGGGGCGGGGTTTGAAGGCAGCCTGGACGAGTTTGCGCGGATGGTCGTGAAGGAGATGCTTCCAGAGGTGGCGCGCGAGTTTCCCGACATTGCCGTCGAGGCGATCTGCGAGCGGGACGCCTGGTCGGTGGAGGCCTGCATGCGCTTGTTCGAAAAGGCCCGGAAATACCATCCGATCCGCGTGCAGGCGGATCAGTTCAACTCGCTCGGCATGTTGCCGGAGGCGATCCGCCTGAATGCGCGCAGCGTCGAACATCTGGAAGCGTCGACGAAGGCCGACCTGCTGCAGCTGGCGCAGTCGCGCACCTGCGGCGTGGTTCTTCCGTGCGCCGGATTCGAAACCAATCAGCGCTATGCCCGGGCGGGCTTCCTGGTCGACGCCGGCGGGGCGGTGGCGCTGGCCACCGGCTGCAGTCCCGACACGACGCCGACGCATTCCATGCCGTTCGCGATTGCGCTGGCCGTGCGCCACTGCGGGCTCACCGCGGCCGAGGCCATCGCCGCCTGCACGGTCAATGCCGCGGCCGCGCTCGATCTCCGCGACCGCGGCACGATCGTGGCAGGTCAGCGGGCAGATCTCATCCTGCTGCGACACCGCGACGAACGCCTGCTTGCCTGGGAGCTTGGTGGCAACCCAGTGGAACTGGTGATATGCGGCGGCAATCGCGTCTCGTAGAGCACGGCGATTTCGGGACCGGCGGGCGCTTCCATCGCCCCGGGCCTGATGCGGTGGGAAGTCGTTGATTAGCCGAGACAAGCCCACGCGAAAACGGCACCGTCCGCCTCCTGGCTTGAATGTCGCGGTCCCGGGCGAAGGAGGCAAAGATTTGGTTGCATTCGGCAGAGGCCGACCTATACCCTCGCACCCTTTTCCATTACGCCTGCCTCCAATTCCGGGGTGACAGGGGGAACGAAACCATGAAACAACAGTTCTCGCTAAATGTCTCGCCGCGCGAGGGTACGGGCCGCAGCGCCTCCCGCCGGCTCCGCAAACAGGACCGCATTCCTGCGATTCTTTACGGCAAGCACACCGCGCCGGTCAACTTGTCCATCGAGGGGCCCGAGTTTGTGCGCCTGGTGAAGGCGATCGGCGACAATGCCGCGCTCATCGAGCTCAAGGGGTCGAACGAGCAGGCGCTTTCGATTCTGCAGGAAGTGCAGCGCGATCCGATGACGGACCGCTTTCTCCATGTCGACCTGCACGAGGTGAAGGCCGATGAGAAGATGGAGATCAACATCCCGGTGCACATGTCGGGTGAATCCACCGGCGTGAAGAACGAGGCCGGCGTGCTCGAAGTCGCGTCGCACACGCTCCGCATCCGTTGTCTGCCGAAAGACCTGCCGGCGTTCATCGATGTCGACGTCACCGAGCTTCACGTCGGCCAGACCATTCACATCAGCGAACTCAAGCTTGTCGCCGGAGTCGCCTTTCTGGGCGACAAGAACCAGCCCGTCGTGTCGTGCGTGCAGCCCGTCGAGGAAATCGTCGAGGCCGTGGTCGAGACCGCGGTGCCCGTCGAGGGCGTTCCGGTCGAGGGCGCCGTCGAGGGAGTCGCCGCCGTTCCGGGGGCCGTCCCGGTTCCAGGGGCTGCGCCGGCCGCCGGTGCGGCTGCGGCGGGCGCCAAGCCCGGCGCTCCGGCTGCCCCTGGCGCGAAGCCCGGTGCCCCGG
>PMBT01000078.1 GCA_003153035.1 Opitutia bacterium | reverse complement strand
GTCAAACGCATCATCGCCCGGCTGCCTGCCCGCCGGCAGTCGTTGCTGTTCTCCGCCACGATGCCGGAATCGATCTGCGCCCTGGCCCAGGGGCTCCTGCACGATCCGGTGCGGATTGATGTGGCGCCGGTGGCCACGCCCGCCGAGCANNAGCACGGCGCCAACCGCCTCGCCGACAACCTTGGACGGGATGGCATCAGCGCCACGGCCATCCACGGCAATAAATCCCAGGGGGCCCGCCAGCGTGCCCTGGAGGATTTCCGCACCGGCCGGACNNCGGCAGCGCGCGCTGGAGGATTTCCGCACCGGCCGGACCCGCGTGCTGGTTGCCACCGATATCGCCGCTCGGGGCATCGACGTGAAAGGCATCTCTCTCGTGGTCAATTTCGACATCCCGGAGGAACCGGAGGCCTATGTCCACCGCATCGGCCGCACCGCCCGGATGGGCGCCTCGGGGTTTGCGCTCTCATTCTGCGATCCGTCGGAGCATGGCTCATGGCGTGATATCTTGCGGTTGATCCGGCGGACAATTCCCGTTCACGCCGATCATCCCTTTGCGGCCGGCCGGGCCGGAAGCACTCGACCCGAGCAGGTCCCGGTGGCCCCGATGGCACCGGCACCGCGCGCCCGCCCTGGGTTTTGGCAGTCCAATCGTTCCCGCCGTCAGCGTGGCCCGGGCGATTATGCGGTTGCCGCCGGACGAAGCTGAGCAACCGCGCTATCACCTTGCAGCGCCCGTCGGCCCAGACCCGACCGGCGCCTGGGTCATTCATCGAACGGCCACGGAGGCGCGCTGGCCGGAGGGCTTCGGATGAACCGCTACCATGCGCTGAATTATTGCGAGCAAAACAGTGGAACGCGTTGCCCTCAACGCGCTCAGATGAACCATGCACTCGTCGGAAGCGCGCTTGCGCGCGATGCCAGAGGGAAAATCGCGCGCAAGCGCGCTTCCTACAACTCGGCCTGGCGAAGGAGGGTGGCCGATGGAGAATCGCCTGTCCCTCGACCTCGCTCGGGACCCTGAGCTGGTCGAACGGGCAAGCAGGCTCCTGCATTTATCGCCTGAATCTGGCTTTGTTCACTCGCCCTCATGCGCGTGGGAAAATTCCCACTGCGCCTGATCCAACTTCGCCAAGGCTTCCTGGATGGCATCGGCCGCACCGGCGGAGAAACGGCGAACGTCATCGGTGATTGTCGCGAGGGTAACGCGGATGATCTGCAAATCTTCGTCAAGAACCTGACGCTGAGGAGGGACTAAGTCGCGCATACCCCACCTAGACGGCCCAAGACGGGAACAGGTTCCAATCGAATATTGCTCACTTGGGCGGTGGCGGATTCTTCGCCAAATATCGGAGACCGAGGGCGACGACCGTCGCCCACGCAAGCACCTTGAACTCTCCGCGATCGAGCGCCGCTTCGAGTTCCTCGCCGGTTAGCAGCAGAAGCTCCTGTTGCTCGAGGTCATCGATTTTGCGCCCGCCCTTCGATTCCACATTCAATGCCAGGAACAGGTGGGCCGTGCCCGCTCCGCGATTGGCATCCACCACCGCACTGCCCAAGGCATGCCATTCGGCGGTGCAATACCCGGTTTCCTCACGAAGCTCCCGCTGCGCAGCCAGCAGCGGATCTTCGCCGGGCTCAAGGAACCCCCCGATCGGAGCCAGGGTGATTCCTTTCACAGCATACTTGGGCTGCCGAAAACACAGGAACCGGCCGTCGCCAGTGCGGGCCAGCACATTGGCGTAATCGGGGGTAATCAACCATGGCCAGTCCGCGATGCGCCGCCCGTCCGGAAGCTCGATCTCATGGACCTCGACCGTGAGGAACCGGTTGAGCCGGCAAAACAGGCGCTTCGAGAGTGTTTTCCAGGCCTGCATGGCGGGCGCTGATTCCGTTGCGGCCGCGGCCGGTCAGAGAAACTCCTTGCCGTAACGTTCGCCAACCTGCCGGTGCAACTCCTTGATCGCGTCGGCCCGGTCTTTCCGGCAAACCAGGGTCGCGTCCGGTGTGTGAATGATGATCAGGTCGTCGCAGCCGATGGCGGCGACCAGGTGCCGCGGGTCGCTCGACGCAACGAGCGCGCCGCGCGTGTCGAGCAGGAGTGCGCGCTCCGTTCCGAGGGTGTTGCCGTTCGCATCGCGCGCACAGGTCTCGCCGAATGCCGGCCAGGAGCCAACATCCAGCCAACGCACGGGCATGGGGACGGCGGCGACGCGCACCTTCGCGTCGCGGGAGGCTGGTTCCATCACGGCGAAGTCCACGCTGATCTTCTTCAAAGTCGGGAAGATCTCGTTCAAAACCGCCTCGCGTTGCGGGGTCGGCCAGCTGAGGCCGATCTTTGCCAGACCGGCAAAGGTCGCCGGTTCGTATCGGCTGATGCAGTCGAGCAGGGTCGCCGCCCGCCAGACAAACATGCCGCTGTTCCAAAGGTAGCGTTGCGGACCCGCGGCCAGATAGGCCTCGGCCGTGGCGACATCTGGTTTCTCCTTGAACTGCCCGACCAGGCGCGCGGTTTCGTCCATGGGTGCTCCCAGCTGAAGGTACCCGTAGCAGGTGGCCGCGGCGGTGGGGGTGATGCCAAAAGTGACCAGTGTGTTGGGCCTTCG
Organism: Opitutia bacterium; assembly: GCA_003153035.1. Taxonomy (GTDB): domain Bacteria; phylum Verrucomicrobiota; class Verrucomicrobiia; order Opitutales; family Opitutaceae; genus Fen-1467. The sequence continues at coordinate 5,971 of PMBT01000078.1, read as the reverse complement.
CTCGGCCAGGCTGAAGCCGCGATCGATTATCGTCCGGAATTCGCCGACCGGCTCGATGATGTGATCGGCCGTAAACACACCGATAACCGCCTCAGGATCGCGCTGGCCGATAACCGCTGCTGCGAGACCAATGGCGTTGAGCGTGTCACGTCCCGTCGGTTCGCCGAGAAACTGCTCCGCAGATAAACCGGGCAACGCCGCGTGGATCGCCCCGGCCTGCTGCCGGCCGGCGCAGATATACCGACGCTCCGGGGGCACCAGGCCGTCCAGCCGCTCGAACGCCAGCTGAAGCAGGCTCTTCCCGCCGACAAAAGGGATGAGCTGCTTGGGTTGCGAAGCACGGCTCATCGGCCACAAGCGGGTCCCGGACCCCCCGGCGATAATCAATGCGTATCTCATGGGTGATGATCAAAAGCCCCGCAGATCCGTGCTGGTCCGGCGGGTCAATCCTTCCTTGGGCAGACGTTTGAGCACAACGTATTCGATTCCCTGTTTCCGGCAGAATTGCCGCTTTTCCGGCTTGTCGCCATCTTCATTTACTACGTAAAGGTCGGGCTTGATCCGGGCGATCTCCGGCTCGGCGTCCATCCAGCCCATGCCCGTTGAGACCAGCGCCTGTTTGACGTGACGGACGGCGCCGACGTTGAACCGCCGCTCCGCCGCCGTGAAAAGGGGATGGCCCGCGCCTTTCAACAAGCGGACGTTCTCATCGTTGCCGACGACCACGAAAAGGTCGCCCAGTTCGGAGGCTTCCTCGAAAAACCGGACGTGCCCGGAATGGAAGAAATCGTAACAGCCGGTGACGATAACCTTCCTGCGGCCGGACATCGGTTCGGGTGCAGGCTCGGGAAATCCGGCGAGATCCCGGCTGGAAAGGAGGCGGCAGGCCAATCCGGCCGCGGCACAGAACGCCTGCCGCGCGGCGGAGTTGCCCGCTTCATCGATCACCCAGGCGTCCGACCGGAACGGGAGGCGCCCCGGCAGCGCATCGGGGTCGACGTTCCCATCGGAAAGGTGAACCTGCGTCACATAACGGACCGCCTGGATGACGTAGGCCCGCTCAACCTGGGAAAACTTCGGGTCCCGGCCGGTGATTCCTCGAATGGCCTCGTCCGACCACAGCAGAACGTGCACCTCGCCGAACTTGGCTGCCTCCTGAAGGAAACGGAAGTCGGGGGAGTTGAGCCGGTCCAGGCCGGAGGAAACGATCACCTTGGTCATGGCGTTCGGCTGGCGATGCGAATGCTGACGCGGAAGGAACCCGGCACCGCGCGCTCGGAAACCACGGTCAGGTAGCCGCCGCCGCAGCCGGAATACATGGCCCCTGGGTTTCTCGCCTGATAGTAGCGCAGCAATGCCATGAGGTCGACGCTGATGGTGGGATGCCTGACGGTGTGGGGCAGAAGAACCTCCCAGCACCTCATGGTTTCATTCAGCGAGGCGCCCAGCGCCGCAACGTTTCTTCCCACGATTGCGTCGAAGCAGTCATGGCCGGACTGCCCGAGCCGGCGAATGAATGCGGGATCGAGATTCTTGATTCCGAGCGGATTATACCCCTCAGGTCGCGGCATGACCGGCAGCAGATGGAGGACCCGCTCAAGCCAGCGGGCAATTCCGGGGTCGTTGTTCGACTCGATATGTTTGGGGAAGATCCCACCGCGATACCCTGCATGGTAATCCAGACGGCAGACGCCGGGGTAGATCAGGCCGATCATATCCTGCGTCCCGGACGGCTCCGCCTTGCCACGGTTTTCCTCGGCGTAGAGTTCCTCCACCAAACCGGCCGGGTCCGCGCCGGGCAGTCGGTCTTTCCACAATTGCTGGGCAATCTTGCGCGAGCCGGTGGCCATGCCGGCGCGATCCATCAGGCGAAAGGTCGGATTGAGGCTGACCACCACCATCGAGCCTGGCGGCGCCGGATCGAGTGCCGAAACGAAGGGCTGGTCAATCCATCCCCCCGCCAGCTGAAGTCGGTAGGGAAAGTCGCCAATCGCATCGGTGATCTTTCCACGGGCCTTGGCAGAGAGGCTCGGACGGGCGGTTTCTTCACTCGGCATGACTGGGCCAACTAGACTCCAGGATCAAAGGAGGTCCTTGACCGTTTTCCGCCCGGCCTTCCGGTCGCGGTACTGCCCTTCAATCCATTGGTAGGTTGTCTTGAGTCCTTCTCGAATCGGAATGCTCGGTTCCCAGTTGAGCACGCGCTTGATCATCGTGTTGTCGCTGTTTCGGCCGGCGACACCCTTGGGGGCGTCGAGCACAAATTCCCGCTTCAGCTTCACGCCACCAAGCTCTTCGGCGAGGGTGGCGAGCTCGTTAATGGAAATCATCTCGCTTGTGCCGAGATTGATCGGCGTGGCCACGAGTTCGTTGCAGTGCATGATCTTGTCGATGCCCAGGACGCAGTCATCGATATACATGAAACTGCGGCCTTGGGAGCCGTCGCCCCAGATCTCAAGCGTGTCGAGGCCCTTTTCCCTCGCTTCGATCACCTTGCGGCACATCGCCGCTGGCGCTTTCTCGCGGCCGCCGTCCCAGGTGCCCCACGGCCCGTAGACGTTGTGAAACCGGGCAATAGCGGTGCGCATGCCCCTCTCAGCCGTGTACTCCTGGCAAAACATCTCCGACATCAGTTTCTCCCAGCCGTAGCCGCGCTCGGCGTATGCGGGATAGGCATCGGTCTCCTTCAGTGCGCGGCAATGCGGGTCGTCCTGCAGCTTCGTGTTATAGGCGCACGCCGAGGAGGCGTAGAAATATCGCTCGACGCCGGCACGGTAGGCGGCCTCGAGCAGGTGGGTGTTGATCAGGATGCTGCGCAGGCACATGACGCGGAAGCGCTCAATAAAGCCCATGCCGCCCATGTCGGCCGCCAGGTTGTAGACCTCCACGGCGTCTTCAACCGCGCGGGTGCAACTGGCTTCCTTGGACAGATCCAAGCTGAGGCATTCGACCCCGGCGATCCGTTGATACCACTCGGGAAGCGGCTTCCGGTCGACCGCCCGAATTCGGGTGAAGCCCTTGTCCTTGAGATAGCGCACCAGGGCGCCGCCGATGAACCCGCCGGCTCCCGCCACCAAAATCAGTTTGTTCTTACCACAGGCTGTGAAGGTTGGTTTCGTCATGATGTTCGTCTGGGTCGCCCGTCCGTCGCCTTCCGGGCAGCGTTGCACGGAGTTGATCCGGAATTCAGCGGATCGGTCTGGCAGACCGCGGGAGACAGTCTACGTGTTTCGCGAATGGGATTTCAATGGTGAATCTTCCGGACTGTCATCCTGGGCTGTCAGTGCGCGTTTCGCCCAACTCCTTCGGCCGTCCGGAGTTTGCAGACTCGGCCCTGAGAAATGGCTCGTCCCATGCTAGGCGGAGTGCAGACTGCAGGGCCTTTACCTGTCCTTACCATGCCTTCGACAACACGTGCCGGTAGCAAGAAAACACCAAAGACACCGGGGACCAAATCCGCCCCGGGCGACGCTCCGGCCGAAGAGAACTCGCGCTCCGACGCGATCCGGGCGCAGATTCTGCGTCATCTTACGTTTACGCTCGCGCGCGATCCGCACACCGCCACGACGCGCGACTGGTGGATTGCCACGGCGATGGCGATCCGGGAGCACCTGCTTGGGAATTTCATCGCGACGATGGGCGTGCACAATGGGAAGAATGTGCGGCGCGTTTATTACCTTTCGCTCGAGTACCTGATGGGGCGCCTGCTCGAGAGCAACCTGTACAACACCGGCCTCTATGAAGACACGGTGGCGGCGGTGCGTTCCCTTGGGCTCGATTTCCTGGTCCTGCGCGATGCCGAGGAGGATATGGGCCTGGGCAATGGCGGCCTGGGGCGCCTGGCCGCCTGCTTCCTCGACTCGCTCGCCACCCACGATTATCCCGCCATCGGCTATGGAATCCACTATGAGTTTGGCCTGTTCAAGCAGGAGTTCGTCAACGGACACCAAATGGAGCATCCCGACAACTGGATCATGTTCGGCGATCCGTGGGAGATCGTGCGGCCCGAATACACGATCCGCGTACAACTCTACGGCGAGGTCGTCCACGAGTTTGACGACCGCGGGAACTCCCGCCCCCGCTGGGTCAACGCCCGGACCATCCTGGGGGTGCCGTACGACACGCCCATCGCGGGTTACGGCACCAAAACGGTGAATTTCCTCCGCCTGTGGGCGTCGAAAGCCACCGAGGAATTCGACCTGGCAACCTTCAACCGGGGAGGCTACGTCGAGGCGGTCGGGGAGAAGGTGGTGGGCGAGACGGTCTCCAAGGTGCTTTACCCGAACGACAAGACCGACAACGGCAAGGAGCTCCGCCTCGTCCAGCAGTATTTCTTCGTTTCCTGCTCGCTGCGGGACATCATCCGGCGCCACCGAAAGAACCCCGAGAACTCCTGGGAGAATTTCCCGGACAAGGTTGCCCTTCATCTCAACGACACGCACCCGGCGGTGGCGATCGCCGAGCTGCTGCGCATCCTTTTGGATGAGGAAAGCCTGCCATGGGACCAGGCCTGGTCCATCGTGACCCGGACCTTTGCGTACACCAACCACACGCTGATGCCCGAGGCGCTTGAGAAGTGGAGTGTGCCGCTGTTCCAGCGCGTGCTCCCGCGCCATCTCCAGATCATCTACGACATCAACGTCCGGCTGATGGAGGCCTGCGAGCTCCAGTGGCCCGGCGACATCGGCAAGAAGCGCGTGTGCTCGCTGATCGAGGAAGACGGCGTCAAGCTGGTGCGCATGGCGCATCTGGCGGTGGTCGNNTGTTCGCCGAGTTCAACGAACTCTATCCGGGCAAATTCAACAACAAGACCAACGGAATCACCCCGCGCCGCTGGCTGCTCCAGGCCAATCCGCGCCTGGCCGCCCTCATCACCCGCACCCTGGGCAGCACCGCCTGGATCCGTGATCTCAACCGCCTCCGCGGGTTGGAGAAGTATGCCGATGATGCCGCCTTCCGCCGCGAGTTCATGGCGGTCAAACGGGACAACAAAGCCGACCTGGCGGCGCTCATCGAGAGCGAGTGCGGCGTGCAGGTCTCGGCCGATGCGATCTTCGACGTGCAGGTCAAGCGGCTGCACGAATACAAACGCCAGCACCTGAATCTGCTTCACATTCTGACCCTGTACCGCCGCCTGCTTCAGAACCCTTCGCTCGACATCCGCCCGCGGGTGTTCCTGTTTGCGGCCAAGGCCGCGCCGGGCTATGATATCGCCAAGAATATCATCCGTGCCATCAATCTCATCGGCGAGCACATCAATCGCGACGAGCGCATCGGCAACCGCTTGAAGGTCATATTTATGCCGAACTATCGGGTTTCGCTGGCGGAGCGCATCATCCCGGCGGCGGACATTTCCGAACAGATCTCCACGGCCGGCAAAGAGGCGTCGGGCACGGGCAACATGAAGCTCGCGCTCAATGGAGCGCTCACGGTCGGCACGCTGGACGGCGCCAACATCGAGATCCGCGAAGAGGTCGGCGACGACAATATCTTCATCTTCGGCCTGACGGTCGAGGAAGTGTATGCGCTGCGGGCCAAAGGCTACAATCCATGGGATTACTACAATGCCGACGAGGAATTGCGCGCGGCGGTCGACTGGCTGGGATCCAACTACTTCACGCCGGCAGAGGGCGCGGCTTTTCTTCCCGTGCACCACAGCTTGTTGAACGGCGGAGACCCCTATATGGTGCTGGCTGATTTCCGCGCTTACTGCGATTGCCAGGCGCGCGCCGATGCCGTCTTTCGCGACCAGGGCAAATGGGCGCGCATGGCCATCCTCAACACGGCCCGATCCGGCAAATTCTCCAGCGACCGCACGGTCCGGGAATATGCCGAGCAGATCTGGAGCTTGCCGGCCGAGCACCTGGCATGAAGGAGCGAGCCGTCCGGTGCCTGTCAGGGGCCACTTTCTAGGATTCCGGCTCAACGCTCTGGGCGGACTCGCCCGGGCAAGCGCGAACCTCAGTTTGGT
>PMBT01000168.1 GCA_003153035.1 Opitutia bacterium | reverse complement strand
TCGCGCATCGCGGGTTTCTCGTCCGACCGGCGCTTCAATATGGGCCTCTTCAGCTTCTTCGCGGCCACGGCATTGTTGCTCGCGGTGGTCGGCATCTACGGCGTGCTCGCCTACGTCGTCGGCCAGCGCACGCGCGAGGTCGGCATCCGCATGGCGCTCGGCGCGCAACGCCGCGATGTGCTGTGCGATGTGCTGTTCCGCGGAATGCGCCTCGCGCTGCCGGGCGTGCTGGCCGGTCTCGCCGGCGCGTGGGCGGTGAGCCGCCTGCTCCAAAGCCAGCTGTTTGGCGTCACGGGCACCGATCCGCTGGCCTACGCCGGCAGCGCGCTGCTGCTGCTGCTCGCCGCGGTGTTGGCCTGCTACGTTCCGGCCCGCCGCGCGACTCAGATCAGCCCCATTGAGGCGCTGCGGGCGGAGTGAGTCCGGCGAGAATCTAGAATCCAGAAGGCCAACGCAAATCCGCAAACAGCCGGAGACGCCCCGACCGACACGCCGCTGATCGAATCTCTGCGGAGCTTCTAGCTCCTAACTTCTGAATTCCACCTTCTGCCGTCCTTTTCCCCATGCGCGCCCTCCGCTTCGCTCTCCGCCAGCTGATCAAGACGCCCGGTTTTACGATCGTGGCGTTGATCACGCTGGCGCTCGGCATCGGGGTCAACACTTCGATGTACACGCTGGTCGACGTGCTCCTTTTCCGCAGCGCGCCTTTTCCGGAACCGGATCGGCTCGTGGCGATCCTGGGCACCACCGCCCAGACGCAGCGTGACGGATTCTCCTTTGCCGAGATTGAGGAGATGCGGGTCCAGACCGCCGGCCCGGCCGACACCAGCGCAACCGCTGGGCCGACGCATACCCTCGAGTCGCTGACAACGTTTTCCGGCTGGAACAACACGCTGGCCGAGCCGGGCCAGCCGGCGGAACGACTGTCGTCGGTCGACGCCTCGGCGGACTTCTTCACCACGTTTCGCGTCCAGCCCTTCCTCGGCCGGCCCTACACCGCCGCCGAGGAAGTGCCCGGCCACAACCAGGTCGCGCTTCTCAGTTACGCGCTGTGGCAGTCGCGGTTCGGCGGAGATCCCAACGTCATCGGCCGCTCGATCCGCCTGAACGCAGAGCCGGTCACAGTAATCGGCGTCATGCCGGCTTCCTTCAGCTATCCGCTGTTGTGGGGCAAGGTCGACCTGTGGCGCCCGATTACCATTCCGCGGCACATCGTCGAAGACCGGGACAACCGGTTCTTCGGCGCGATCGGCCGCCTCAACCCCGGCATTACCCGCGAGCAGGTCCACGCGCAACTCGCGCCGCTGGCCGCGAGCTGGGCCAAGGATTATCCGAAGACCAGCACCGGCCGCGGCTTCAACCTCATGGAGGTGCACAAGGCGCTCATGGACAGCACCAGCAAATTCATCGCGTGGCTGCTGCTGGCCCTCGCCGGCTCCGTCCTGCTCATCGCCTGCGCCAACCTCGCCAATCTTCAGTTGGCCCGCGCCACGGCCAACGTCCGGGACCTCGCCATTCGCTCCGCGCTCGGCGCATCGCGCTTCCGCCTGATCCTGCACCAGCTCACGGAGTGCATGGTACTCGCGGTCGGCGGCGGCCTCGGTGGCTTGCTCGTGGCCCTCTGGGTGAACGCGGCGCTCAGCAGCACCATTCGCATCGGCGGCCCCGGCGGCGATGGCCTGGCGATGCCCATGAATGGCCGCATCCTGGCCGCCACGCTGCTCGTGTCGCTGTTCGCCGGCGTGCTGTTTGGCCTGCTGCCCGCGTGGCTCGCGACCCGGCGCGATACCGTCGGCACCCTCAAGCAGCAGCATCGCGGCTCCACCTCCGGGCGGGGGACGCACTTCACCCGGAACGCCCTGATCGTGGGGGAGGTGGCGCTGGCGCTCGCCCTGCTCGCGGCGGCCGGCGTGATGATCCGCGGCTTCAAGGCCATGCTCCAAAAGGACAACGGCTGGGACACCGATCACGTGCTCGTCGCGAACATCCATTTGCCCGAGCAGTCCACCTACAATACCGAGGATAAGCGCCGCATCGTGATCGACAAGCTGGCCCGGCGCCTGGCCCAGATTCCCGGCGCGGAAAACACCACGATCTGCACCAACGTGCCGACGTTCGGATACTCGAAGGAACTGCCGGTCCAGGTCGACGGGCAGACCTCCGACGATCCCAACAAGCAGCCCATCGCCGGCTACCTCATGGTCGGAACGGACTTTTTCGCGACGCTCGGCATCCCGCTGCGCGAGGGTCGCGCGTTTTCGCCCGACTTGCGCGCGGACAGCCCGCCTGTCGTCGCCGTCAACGAAACGCTCGCCCGAAAGTTCTGGCCGGGCGAGAGCGCGATCGGCCGCCGCATCGGCGACCGCCAGGGCAACGAGGTGGTCTGGCGCGAAATCATCGGCGTGGTGCGCGACATTCACTTCCCGTTCAACCCCGGCGATCCGGACACGATGCTGCAGGTCTACAAGCCGCTGGTGAACGAGCCGTGGGGCTACCTTCACCTGGTCGTGCGCGGCCGCGCGCCGGCGAGCTTCAAGAACGATCTGCGCCGCGCGATTTCCGACATCGATCCCGATGTCGCCGTGCAGGAAATGTACACGATCCCCGAGGGGGCGGATCGCTTCGGCCACAATATCATCGTCATCAACCAGACGCTCGGCGGATTCGCCCTGCTGGGGCTCGTGCTCGCGGCGGTGGGCCTGTACGGCGTGATTTCCAACCTGGTCGCCCAGCGCACCGGCGAGTTCGGCATCCGCCTCGCCTTGGGGGCCAAGCCGGGCGACGTGCTCGCGCTGGTGCTCGGCATCGGCATCCGGCTCACCCTCCTGGGCCTCGTGATCGGCGGCGGGCTGGCCTACCTGCTCAATCGGATCCTCCAGTCCTCGATGCCCCGCATGGCGGGCACAGACCCGGTCGCGCTGGTCGCCGTCGGGGCCGTGTTGCTCGCCGTCGCCCTGTTCGCCTGCTGGGTCCCCGCGCGACGCGCCACGCGCGTCAATCCGGCGGAGACACTACGCGCGGAGTGATTGCGGCCAGAACCTAGAATTTAGGAGTCAGAATCCAGAAGGCCGAACCCGAACCCACAACCACCCCACGGACGATCCTGCCAACGCGCCACTTCTTGAATTCCGCC
>PMBT01000093.1 GCA_003153035.1 Opitutia bacterium | reverse complement strand
GGCCGCAACCGGGCCCGGACGCGGCTGGCCGCGGTCTTTGGCCGGGGTCATACTAATGTCCCAGATGTTCGAGACATTTGTCATCGCGAGGTGCGCTAAGCGCGCCGTGGCGATCCAGCTGGATTGCTTCGTCGCTACGCTTCTCGCAATGACAGTCTATTCATCAAGGGACGTTGGTATCGGCCTGATTCCGCTCGGGCTCCCCAAAAAAAGCGCCCGGCCTGCTAGAGGCCGGGCGTAAAATACCAGGAGCTAGGCTCAACTGGTATTTTGGCGGGAGGGATTGAAAGAATCGTGCAGCACCCGGTGAATGACAAGGTTTTTCTGAAGGCACGGCACCTCGGACGACCAACCGCTCGGAGAGGCGTCCGCTGTCCGGGAATCTTTGCCTTTTCACTCCGGATGTATTCGATGTTGCCTCGCTGCGGACCTTCCTTGCATAACTTCACATGGCACAGACAGTCGCCGTCCTCGATTTCGGTTCCCAATACACCCAGGTGATCGCGCGCCGGATCCGGGAGTGCCAGGTCTACTCGAAGATTTACCACTTCACGACCCCCGCAGCCCAGCTCCGGGACGACGGCGTTATCGGCATCATCCTTTCCGGTGGACCGAGCAGTGTGTTTGCGCGGACTGCTCCGCTCCCTGACCGGGGGATTTTTGAGCTGGGAGTGCCCGTGCTCGGGATTTGCTACGGCATCCAGCTCTTCGGTCACCTGCTGGGGGGCACCACCGCGAAGAGCGATCACCGCGAGTACGGCCACGGCACGCTCACGATCCGGCGTCCCGGCCGGCTTTTCGCCGGTCTCCCTCGACGGCTCCGCGTTTGGAATTCGCATGGCGATCGGGTCATCAAGCTGCCGCCCGGTTTCAGAGCCATCGGGGTCACCGAGAATTCGCCGTTTGCGGCCATTGAGGATCTGAAGCGCAACTTCTACGGCATCCAGTTTCATCCCGAGGTGTTTCACACCGAGCGCGGCGTCGAGGTGATCCGTAACTTTCTCGTCGCGATCTGCGGCGCACGGCAGGACTGGTCGATGAAAAACTTCATCGCCCAGACGGTGAGGGAGATCCGTGCGACGGTCGGTCCGGGGCGCGTCATCCTCGGCCTCAGCGGCGGCGTGGATTCGTCCGTGGCGGCCGCCCTCATCCAAAAGGCCATTGGCCGCCAGCTCACCTGTGTGTTCGTCGACAACGGTCTGCTGCGCCTCGGCGAGCGCAAGGCGGTGGTCGAACTCTACCAGAAACATTTTCACATCGACCTGCGCGTGGCCGACGCCGCCGCGCTGTTCCTCCGCCGGCTCAAGGGCGTCAGCGACCCCGAACGCAAACGCAAGATCATCGGCCGCACCTTCATTGAGGTGTTCGAGCAATCGCTGAAGTCGATCGGCCACGCCGACTTTCTCGGCCAGGGCACGCTCTATCCGGACGTCATCGAAAGCGTCGCGATCGGGAACAACCCCGCGGCGCTGATCAAGAGCCACCACAACGTCGGCGGTCTGCCCGCGCGCATGCGGCTCCGCCTGGTCGAGCCGCTGCGCGAACTTTTCAAGGACGAGGTGCGCGCGGTCGGCGCCCGGCTGGGTCTGCCGCGCGCGGTAGTCTGGCGCCAGCCCTTTCCCGGACCCGGCCTGGGGGTGCGCGTGCTGGGCGAAATCACCCGCGAGCGGCTCGAGATCCTCCGCCAAGCGGATGCCATCCTCCAGGAGGAAATGATGGAGACCGGCTGGTATTGGAAGGTCTGGCAGTCCTTCTGCGTGTTTCTCCCGGTGAAATCGGTCGGGGTGGTCGGCGACGAGCGCAATTATGCCTGGGTGATCGCAGTGCGCGTCGTCGAGAGTATCGACGCCATGACGGCGGATTGGACGCGCCTGCCCTACGATCTGCTGCAGCGCATCTCGGGCCGCATCACCAACGAGGTGCGCGGAGTAAGCCGGGTGGTCCTCGACATCAGCTCCAAGCCGCCGGCGACCATCGAATGGGAGTAAGGGAGAATCCCGTTGCGAACCTTGGCGGGGCCGTCCAGTTTCTCTTACCCGCTCAAACCACCATGACCAAGATTCCGATGTTCATTCGCCTCACCGTTTTGCTGGGCGGCGCGGCCGGCTTCCTTTCCCCCGCCTCCGCCCAGACTGCGGAGCAGATCATTGCCAAGGCGCGCGAATATCTCGGCGGCGAAGCGGCGCTTAACGCCATCCAATCGGTGCATTTTGTCGGGACTCTGGACATCGAGCAAATCACCTCCGAGGGCCCGAAGGTGGAGAAATTCGGCCTCGAGATGCTGGTCCAGAAACCGTGTCAGCAGCTCATCGTCTCGACCTCGCCCGAATCCATCGATATCACCGGACTCAACGATTACGACGGCTGGCACCGCCTGCAGACCGGGTCCGGGCCGGGCCGCTCGCAACTCAACCTGTATAGTCCGGCTCAGATCAAACGGCTGCGGGCCAATACTTGGGAGAACCTGTATTTCTTCAAGGGGATCGAGCAACAGGGCGGTCGGGTGGAGGTGATCGGTCCGGCCCCGGTCGGCGACCACCCGGCCGTCAAGGTGGCCTTCGACCATGGCGCCGGCATTGTGTTCTACCATTATTTCGATCCGGCGACCGGCAAACTCCTGTTGTCGGAGACGGATCAAGGCGGAACCACCCGGAACGAGGGTGAACTCATGGTCAACGGGGTGCGCTTTCCGCAGAAGGTGCTCCAGACGTCGAAGAGCCTCGATGCCAAAGGCCAGGTCGCAGAACGAAAACTGGTCATGACCTTCGTCAGCATCACCTGCAACGAGAAGTTTCCCGACAGCGATTTTGAAATACCGATCCTGAGTCTGTCGAGCCGGCCGGCCGCGGCGCCCGCTGCCGGAAAGTAATCGCGGCGCGGTGGCGCCGGTCCGACGCACCCTCAGGAAGCCGGATACCGGTTAGCCTTCTTCACTGATCAGTGGAAGAACCAGAGCAAGCACATCCTGAATCACTACCTTCGATGTCGCCGCTGCAAACTCAGCCTTTCGAGCCTTCCAATCCAGGCTCTTGATCTGGTCGGTTAGGATCACGCCGCTGACCAGGAGCCCTGCTGGCAATGGAACTTCGAACGGATAGCCCTTGACCTTCGAGGTGATGGGACACGCCAAGAACAGACCGGTCTTCCGATTGTATGCTTCCGGCGAAAGCACAAATGCTGGTCGACGCCCGGCCTGTTCGTGCCCTGCTTGCGGATCAAAGGTGAGCCAAACCAAATCGCCTCGGCGGGGAACATAGCTCATCACCAGACCTCCTGGCCCAGTGCCGGGCCGGTCGCGACCGACGCATGCCGGTTCGAGGGAGTGATGCGCTTCAATAGGTCGGGCAAGGAATGCCGCTTTCGGACAACGGCGCGAACCACCAGGGCGCCGGATTTCAGCGTGAGCTCCACTTCCGAACCCTCGGAGATTCGCGTTTCGGCGGCATAGGTTCGCGGAATGCGCAAAGCGAGGCTGTTACCCCAGCGCCGGACGGCGGTTTTCATGGCTCTACATCGTATCTACACCGACGGACCTGTCAACCAGGTTTGAGGCCGAACGTTGAAAGGATCCTCGGCGACTACGGCTGGTGCGTCCAGGGGGGCAGGTCATTGGGCGTGACATACGAGGTCGCCGCCTGCGGGTTCGGCAGCACTTTTTCCCTAGAAAGGTATTCGGTTTGATTCCAAACAATTATCCAGTGTCCGTCTCGGAAAGAAACCACTGCTTCGCTCTCTTCAGGTGTGACCGTGCCTCCCTGCTGACGCATCATCATCGCGGTCAGAATATACGCTGGCCCGGAGCTCCTGAGGTGGAGCCGACCGTTGCTTAATGTCCATGTACCTGTGCTGTTCGTCTGGAAGTCATACGGCATCAGACCGGAGAAATGCACGAGCTCCCCATCGTGGTACATCTCCCACCACGCGCTATAATCTCCATTTGGATATAAGGTCAAAGTGAGATCCCTCGCCGCGGTATGACTCCTTCCGTCGGCCCATTTTCAATCCTTCTCCTCATGAACCGGATTCGACGCATAGAACCCAGCGATCGGCGGTCTAGACGGCGTCATCACGCATCCCGCGAAGATCGTAACAAATATCGCCGCAATGATGTGACGCTTCATTCCGCTTTTAACGTTGTTTAGGCAGACCATTTAGTGGGTCTGCACATTGGGGTGGGGTGATAGGCAGAACGGCCAGGAGTTTGCAGAAGATTTCCAGGGACAAACGGCGAATCATGGGGCGATTGAATTTCGACGGACCGGATGTTTTCTTATCTCACATTCAGCGAAATGGGGCCAGCTAATTGCAGCGGTCTGGTGGCGGGCAACCCCCGCGCTGATTCCGCCCCTGCGGACGCGGCCGGGATTGCCAGGCTTTGGGGCTCCGCCAAACGCTTTGACGCCCGGCGGCAGACCGCATAGCGGTTTCCCTTCCATGCGCATGCTCCAATATGGCTCCCGCGGTTTTGACTCCCAGCTGGCTGCCTTCTGCCGGGCGGCCGCGCCTTCCCCCGCGCTGCAGGCAACCGTCGCCACGATCCTCGCCGACGTCCGGGAACGGGGCGACGCCGCCATCGTCGATCAGGCCGCGCGCATCGACGGAGCCGCGCTCACGCCCCGCCAGTTCCGGGTGAAACCCGCCGAGCTCGCCCGCGCCGCTGGCGCCCTTTCGCGCCGCGATCGGGCCGCGATCCTGACCGCCCGGGCCAACGTGCGGGACTTCAATCGGCGGACGCTACCGCGGGGCTGGACCGGCCACAACCGCGAGGGCGCGCGGGTAGGGGAGAAGTTCGACCCGATTGGCCGCATCGGCATCAACATCCCGGGAGGGCAGGTTCCGCTGGTCTCCACGGTGGTGATGACCGTGACGCTGGCGCAAATCGCCGGGGTGCCCGAGATCGCGGTTTTCACGCCCTGCAGCCGCGAGGGCCGCGTGGCCGACGGCCTCCTGGCCACACTCTCGCTGTGCGGGGTCAGCGAGGTTTATCGCATCGGCGGCGTGTACGGCGTTGGCGCGATGGCTTACGGGACGAGGACCATCCGGGCGGTGGACAAAATCTTCGGCCCGAGCAACGCCTACGTGTGCGAAGCCATGCGGCAGGTTTTTGGGGTCGCCGGGGTCGCCGGCCTGCCCGGTCCAAGCGAGCTCATGGTCATCGCTGATGACACAGCGCATCCCGATTACGCTGCCGCCGATCTGCTGGCCCAGGCCGAGCATGGCTCTGGCAAGGAGAAGGTCTATCTCGTGACGACGACATCCAGGGTGCGCGCGAAAATCCTTGCCGCGCTTGAGGCGCAGCTCCGCGAGCTCGCCCGAGCTGAGCCGGTCCGCCGGGTGCTGGCCGGCGGGTTTCTCGCGGTTGGGGTGAAGACTCTCGCTGAGGCCGCAACGGTGGCCAACTACGTCGCACCGGAACACCTTGAACTGCTCGTCAGCCCGGGTGCCGTGGCCGGACTCACGCGCGACATCACCACCGCCGGGGCCATCATGATCGGCAACGATACGCCCACCGCGCTCGGCGACTTCACCGCCGGACCGAGCCATGTGTTGCCTACCGGCCGCAGCGGGCGTTTTTTCAGCGGACTCCGCGTCGCCGATTTCATGCGACGCACCAGCCTCGTGCGGTATGACCGTGCCAGTCTGCGCCGCGCCACGCCGGTGGTGGCCGCATTCGCCGCCCTGGAGCAACTCGGCGCCCACGGACGGTCGGTGGAGATCCGAGTGGAATAGGTAGGAGACCGATCCTTGGCCTCACCGGTGTAGTCAGAAACGCGTCTTCAATGAAGACCATGAAACCGAATAATTGTAGGGCGGCATCACCGGATGCCGCCGCCTCTCCGGAGGCACGGCGGGGTCCGGAGACCCCGCCCTACATTGCTGGTCGCACGGACCTGGCGTAGGTCGGTCGCTCGCTTTTTCCGATGTCCATCACCGATCCGAAATTCGACGCCCAGTCGCTTGCTCTTCCCCACGTCGGGCGGCTTTCGGCCTACGTGCCCGGGCTCCAGCCGGCCGAGCCCGGCTGGATCAAGCTCAACACCAACGAGAACCCCTATCCGCCCAGTCCGCGGGTGGCGGAGGCGCTGCACCGCGAGATCGGCGCGGACGGGGCCGCGCTGCGCCTTTATCCCAACCCGAAGAGCGCCCGGCTGCGGGACGCGGTCGGCCGGTTGCACCGGCTCGCGGCAGACCACGTTTTCATCGGCAACGGGGCCGACGACGTGCTCAACCTTCTTGTGCGCTGTTTTTGCGCGCCGGAGGCCGCGGCCGGTTTCATGCTGCCGAGTTACTCGCTTTACCCCGTGCTGGTCGGTATCCAGGACGGCCGCGCCCTCGCGCTGGCCTTCGACCGGTCGATGCAACTGCCGGTGGACGCCATTGCCGCGTCCGACGCGAAAGTCTTCTTTCTCACCTCGCCCAACGCCCCGACCGGCGTGGGTTTCCGTTCGGCGGACATCGCGGCCATCCTCGGCCGGTTTCGCGGACTGCTGGTGGTGGACGAGACCTATGCCATCTTTGCCCGGGAGCACGCGGCGGATTTGGTGGCACGGCATGCCAACCTTTGCGTGGTGCGCACTTTTTCCAAATCGCATTGTCTGGCCGGCATGCGGGCGGGGTACGCGCTGGCGCAGCCCAGGGTCATCGATCTGCTGGACCGGGTGAAGGACAGCTACAATGTCAGCCGGCTCACCCAGGCGGCCGCCCTCGCGGCGCTGGGTGATCCCAACTACTACGCGGAAGTGGTGCAGAAGATTCTCGCGACGCGCGACCGCGCCCAGGAAGTCCTCACGAACGAGCTGGGATGGTTCACCTACCCCTCGCAGGCCAATTTTCTCTTTACGGAACCGAAAGACCGCTCCGGCCGCTCCGGACCCGAGGTGGCGCGCGGACTTTACAGCCACCTATGTGCCTGCAAAATCCTCGTCCGCCACTTCGGGAGCCACGCCTTGACCTCTTCCTTCCTCCGCATCAGCGTCGGCACCGATCAGGAAATGTCTGTCCTGCAGGAACACCTCGAGGCATGGCTAAGAACCGCATAGCAACCATCACGCGCAAGACCGCCGAGACCGATATCACCGTAAAGCTTGCGGTGGACGGCAAAGGCGCGGCAAAGGTCGACACGGGCATCCCGTTTTTCGATCACATGCTCACGTTGTTTGCCAAGCACGGGCTCTTCGATCTCGAGGTGAAAGCCCGGGGCGATGTGGCGGTCGACTATCACCACACCGTCGAGGATGTGGGTCTGGTGCTGGGCGAGGCGTTCAAGGCGGCGATCGGCGACAAAGTCGGCCTGAAGCGCTACGGTTTTTTCATCCTGCCGATGGACGAAGCACTCGCGCGCGTGGTCATCGATCTCGGCGGCCGCCCGCATCTGGTTTATGACGTCACCGCGCCGACGATGTTCGTGCGCGACTTCAACCTGGCGCTGGTGAAGGAATTCTTTCGCGCGTTCGCCAACAGCGTCGGCGCGAACGTCCACGTAAAGCTCTCCTACGGCGAGGAACCGCACCACGTCGTCGAGGCCGTCTTCAAGTGCTTCGCCCGGGCGCTGGACGCCGCCTCGCAGATTGAGCCCCGCGCGGCAGATCAGCTGCCGAGCACCAAAGGCCGGTTGTAGCCAGGCTCCCGGTTCAGAGCTCGGAGTTCAGGGTTCAGCGTCGATCGACCCCGGCTCCGGCTCTGGGAAAGGCCACCCTGAACCCAGAACCCAGAACCCTGAACCCTGAACTCGGAACTCCGGCCCGGCCACGTCCCAAGATCGCCGTCATCGACTACGGCATGGGGAACCTGCGCAGCGTGGCGCGGGCCATGCAGACCACCGGGGCGGAGGTGCGGATCATCACGACCCCGGCGGAGATGGCGTGGGCTGGCGGCGTCGTGTTTCCCGGCCAGGGGGCGATCGTCGACACGATGGAGTTCCTGAAACAGACCGGCTTCGATTCCGCCCTCCGGGACTGGATTGCGGCCGACCGGCCCTACCTCGGCATCTGCCTCGGTCTGCAGGCGCTCTTCGAAGTCTCGGAGGAGGGCGGCGGCACACCCTGTCTGGGAGTTTTTCCCGGCCGGATCGTGCGCTTTCGTCTGCCGCCGGAGTTCAAGGTGCCGCACATGGGCTGGAATACCGTGCGGTTCCTGCAGCCGGCAGCGCCGCTGTGTGCCGGCCTGCGCACCGATGGCGAGGCCTTCTATTTTGTGCACAGCTATTATGTGGAACCGGCGGAACGGGCGCTGGTGTGGGCGGAGTGCGATTACGGTGGTCCGTTCGTGTGCGCCATTGCGCACGGCCGTTGTTTCGCCACCCAGTTCCATCCGGAAAAGAGCCAGGCCCGGGGGCTGTTGATCTACCGGAACTTCGCGCAACTGGTCGCCGGGTGCCCCGCCTAGCGGCTTCACCCACGCCGGGCGCGCCGCGCCGCGGAGAATTCCGGTTGACTTTGTTTGCAACGAAAAAGCAACTGATGCTTAATCATCCCATGCCCACCAACGCCACGCTCAAACTCGACAACGTAGAGTATAGCCTCCCCATCATGGTCGGTACGGAGGGCGAAAAGGCGGTGGACATTCGCAACCTGCGCAACGATTCCGGTTACGTCACCTACGACGAGGGTTACGGAAACACCGGTTCCTGCCAGAGTGCGGTCACCTTCATCGACGGTGAGGCCGGCATCCTCCGCTACCGCGGCTATCCCATCGAACAGCTCGCCGAGCATTCCTCCTTCATCGAGACAGCCTACCTCATCGTCAACGGGGAGCTGCCGCTCCCGGCGCAGCGCAAGCGGTTCTCCCAGTTGCTCACAGAGAACTCGCCCATTCACTCGGGCATGGAGCACCTGTTCGAGGGCTTT
The DNA here is from genome assembly GCA_003153035.1 of Opitutia bacterium. Lineage (GTDB taxonomy): Bacteria > Verrucomicrobiota > Verrucomicrobiia > Opitutales > Opitutaceae > Fen-1467. Next base: position 16,109 of record PMBT01000093.1, on the reverse strand, counting down.
CCGAGCGACGCCCATCCGATGGCGATCCTTTCGGCCATGCTGAATTCGCTGGGCTCCTACTATCCCCACCTGGCGACCAACGACCACCAGCGCGACCTCGAGACCTACGAGGCGACCTCGGCCGTCATCATCTCCAAGGTGCGCACGATCGCGGCCTATTCGTATCGCGCCAGCCGTGGCCTGCCCTACATCCATCCCCGGCGCGACCTGCCATACTGCGAGAACTTCCTGCACATGATGTTCTCGACCCCCTACGAGCCGTACATCGCGCTCCCTGAGGTCGCGCAGGCGCTCAATCTCTTCCTGCTGCTGCACGCCGACCACGAGCAAAACTGCAGCACCTCCACCGTGCGCATGGTGGCGTCCAGCGGCGCCAACCTGTTTGCCTCCGCCGCCGCCGGGGTCTGCGCGCTCTGGGGCCCGCTGCACGGCGGCGCCAACATGGCCGTGATCGAGATGCTCAAGAGCATCCACGCCGAGGGCGACGACGGCACCAAGTTCATCGAGCAGGCCAAGCTGGGCAAGGCCGACAAGCGCCTCATGGGCTTCGGCCACCGGGTCTACAAGCACTACGACCCGCGCGCCAAGATCATCAAGGAGAGCTTCTACAGCGCGCTGGCCAGCCTCGGCATCAAGGACGATCCGCTGCTCAACATCGCCATGCGCCTCGAGGAGGCCGCCCTGCGCGACGAATACTTCCTCGCGCGCAAGCTGTATCCGAACGTCGACTTCTACTCCGGCCTCATCATGCGCGCGATCGGCATTCCGGAAAACATGTTCACGGTCATGTTCGCCATCGGACGCATGCCCGGCTGGATTGCCAACTGGAAGGAAGTCGCCGCCAACCGCAAGGGTCGCATCTATCGCCCGCGCCAGATTTACACCGGGCACAACCTGCGCGACTACGTGCCGCCGCACAAACGCACCGCATAAGCGGTTGACTGGTGGGGGCTCCCGGGCGTCCCCGTCAGGCTACTGGCTACTTCGCCGCGGGCTTCGGTTTCTCCGGCGGCGCGCGGAAGATATCGTCCAGGGTGAGTCCGGTCAGCGCCGTGATGCCGCCCAGCAGGCGCCAGAGCACGAGCATCATCATCGCCATGCTCGGCAGCACGATCACCGGCAGGCTCCAAATGTGCATCTTCCCGAGCTCGCCATTGAACGCCTCCGTGCCCGGCGGACTCCTGATGAGATGACGCGCGAGGAAATAATTCAGCACGGCACTCGCGAAGAACGACAATGATAGCAGTCCGGTGGACCGGCGCAGCAGCGCGGCAAACGCCGCCTGGGCGCCGCGGGCCGCCAGCGCCGCATCCACCTTCTCCACGTCGATCACCTGCGGATTGTAAAGCAGCTCAGTGACCAGCGGCGACTTTGCGCGCGCCGACGCAAGCACCACGAGGCCGATCAGGCTGGGGATGGTGGCATCCTTCACCGCGAACCAGAATCCCTCCACTTTAAGCAGTCCGAAGCCGCCGGAAGCCAGCACGCTGACGAAGCCGATGATCGAGATGAAATTCCAGCGCCGCCGGACCGCGAAGTCGTAGAGGCCGTAGCTGACTGGAAACAAGAGAGCGATCACCAGTCCCCACTTCGGGCCCAGCCATCTGGCGCCGCTGAAACCCGTCAGGATCACCGTCGGGACCACTACATTGCAGACGAGATTGACCAGCAGGTTTTCCGGCCGGGGCTTGGCCGGCTGGTCGGATGGATTGGTGGTGGATGGTTCGATGGCGGGCATGGCGATTTTCCACCGCACTTTTGCAGAGCCAATGCCAAGGTCAACTACCTGGTGTGAACGGGGTCTTGATCCGCCTCTGTCATGGAGACGCGACGCCCTCGTCGCGTACGTGCGCCGAGAACGCAACAAGGGCGCAGGTCGCATCTCCCCAATGGCGGCGGAGGCAGGTAATTGGCCGAGGCGTCTTTTTCAATCGTTTTTCCCGGACAGTTTTGTCATTAGGAATCTCGCACCATGATCCTCCTCGGCGTCAACATCGACCACTGCGCCACCCTCCGCCAGGCGCGCTACCGCGAAAGCGGCCGCGCCTGCGGCGGAAATGTGGAGCCCGATCCCGTCACCCTGGCGGTCGAGGCCGAACGGGCCGGTGCCGACGGCATTACCGTCCACCTGCGCGAAGACCGCCGCCACATCCAGGAGCGGGACGTCTGGCGGCTCCGCGAAACCATCGCCACCCGGCTCAATCTCGAGATGGCCTGCACGCCGGCGATGACGGAGTTTGCCCTCAAGCTGAAACCCGACTCGGTCTGCCTCGTCCCGGAGAACCGCCGGGAGGTCACCACCGAGGGCGGACTCGATGTCGTGGGCAGCGAGGACCGGGTCCGGGCCGTGGTCGAGGCGATGCGGTCAGGCGGCATTGCCACCAGCCTCTTCATCAGCCCGGACGAGCCCCAGATCGAGCTCAGCGCCCTGCTGAAGAGCCCGTGGATTGAACTGCATACTGGCGCCTATGCCGAGGCCTACGATTCCTCGCAGCGGCAAGCGCAGTTCGACCGCCTTCGCCGCGGCGCGGCGCTGGCCCACCAGCTTGGCTTGGTGGTCAACGCCGGGCACGGCATCAACTACGTCAATATCGCCGAGGTCCGCACCGTGCCGCATTTGCACGAGCTTAACATCGGCCACAGCATCATGGCCCGCGCCCTCTTCACCGGAATCGAAGAGGCGGTGCGCGAGCTGAAGGCGCGGATGAACTAGGCGGCGAATTCAATCGCGTGACTTTTTACAGGAGGAAACGGAGGAAACTGAGAGGGGCTTCTGATCACGATTTCAATCTCTCCGCGTCCTCTGTTACCTCATGTAAAATGGTTTGGGAATGGTCGTGGATCTGCCATAGCTGGATCAGGTCAAGCGCACACCCGGCGCGTCGCGCGCTTCTCGGTCCTCCTTCATGAATCTTCAAATTCCACCCGGCGGCGTATTGCTTGGTCTCGGCTGTGACGTGATCGAGGTCGAACGCATCCGCGGCGTGCTCGACCGGCAGGGGGAGCGTTTTCTCGATCGGGTCTTTACCGAGGAGGAACGCGGGTATTGTTTCAGCCACAAGTTTCCCCACCAGCACCTGGCCGCGCGCTTTGCCGCCAAGGAGGCGGTGTCCAAGGCCTTCACCACCGGCATCGGCGGCGAACTGGGCTGGAAGTCGGTTTCCATCTACCATGGGTCCCGGAAGGAACCATTCGTCCGATTGGATGAAAAGGGCGCCGCACTGCTCGCCCAGACCGGCGCCACGCACGTCCTGGTGTCACTGTCGCATACCGCGCTGGTCGCGATGGCCGTGGCTGCGCTGGTGCGTTGCCCAAAGTGATCGGCTGGAATCGGACCGCCCCGACCAACTCTGTGATCTCCGATTATTCGCTCTGTCCTCTGTGACCCGATCGAGCCGAACCTATTTCCTCGATGAACTCCACGTGGTCTGATCCCGTTTTGACGTGCGTCGCCGCCCGGGCGCTGGAAGAGCGGCTGTTCGGCAGCGACGAGGAGCGCGAGTGGGCGGCGATGCGGCGCGCCGGCGCGGGCGTGGCCGGGGCGGTGCTCGCGGATTTCGGGGAGATCGGCGGGTTCCCCGACGGCGGCCGCGTGCTCGTGCTGGCGGGCAAGGGTCACAACGGCGGCGATGCGCTGCTGGCGGCGAAGACCATCCTCGAGCAGTTTCCGGCGGCGCAGGCGGCGGTGTTGTTTCCCTGCGGCGAACGCGCGCTTCGGCCGCTGGCTTGGCGCGCCTGGCGGGAACTCTCGGGTGGTCCGGGTCTCCCGAACCGTGTTCAGCGCATCTTCACGGGGCAGGAGACCCATGCCACCGCCTACGAGGTCTGCCTCGATGGCCTCTTTGGTTTCCAGTTTCATCCGCCGGTGGAGGCCGCCACGGCCGAGGTGCTGCACTGCGTCAATGTGCATTCGGGCATCCGCCTGCGGGCCGCCGTCGACCTGCCCAGCGGAGTGGGCGAGGAGTCGGGTGACATCACCTTCCACGCCGACTTCACCTATGCCACCGGCAGCGTGAAGGCGCCACTGCTCGCTCCGCGCAATCGCGAGGCGGTCGGCCGGCTGCGTTATCTCGACCTGGGCTTCTTTAATCCGACGTCGGTAGGAAGCCCGCTCGCGGGCGATGCATCGGTTCCATCGCGCGCTAGCGCGCTTCCTACGGATTTTGTCCTCAAATCCTCGGTGCTGGCCCCGCTGGCGGCCCTGCGCGCGCCCCAGTCGGACAAGCGTACTTTCGGCCACCTCTTCATGATTGGCGGATCCCGTGGTTACCCTGGCGCCGTCCTGATGAGCGCGCGGGCCGCGCTGCGCAGCGGGGTCGGCCTGGTGACCGTTTTTTTGCCGCAATCGCTCGTAGCCGCCTACGCCGCTAGTGCGCCGGAAGCCATTTGGGTCGGCTGGCCTGAGGCGCCGGGCGGCGGACTGGCGCTCGAGGGACTACCCCTGCTCCGCGCCCGGCTCGAACGCGCGACCGCGCTGGTGGTCGGCCCCGGGCTCGGCTCCGAGGGCGAGGCGCTCGTCCTGGCGGGCCGGATCGTAAAACTGGCCGACATCCCGATGGTGATCGACGCGGATGCCCTCCAGCCGTCGATCCTCGCCGCGGTGCGCGGCAAGCGCGTGATCTGCCTGCCGCACGCGGGCGAGTTTCAACGGCTCGCCGGCGGCCGGGAGGCCACCTCAACCGTGCTGCGCGCGGTGGCGCACGAAACGGGCGCGACCATTGTCCTCAAGGGCCCGGTCACGCGAATCGCCGACGGCGACCGGGTGCACCACAGCTTCTTTGGCGGACCGTTGCTGGCGCGCGGCGGCAGTGGCGACCTGCTCGCGGGCCTGGTTGGTGGTTTGCTCGCGCAGTCGGCGTTTGAGCCGGTGCCGGCCGCCTGCCGGGGCGTGGTGTGGCACGGGCTCGCCGCCGATCTGCTCGCGCGCGACCGCGGCCAGGTGGCGGTCCAGGTGACGCAGCTGCTCGACTACCTGCCCGCGGCGCTGCGCGAAGCGGCGCGCTGAGCGATCAGCCACGCGCGGAAGGAGCGCGGCCGGAGGCGGAGAAATTGTCCGTGATAATCGCGGCGATCCGTGGTCCACTGGGCGCCCGGGCGTTTCCGATGAGCACTGAACTCACAGAGCGGCAGGCCTTCCTGGTGCTGAACGCACTGCCCAATATCGGTCCGATCACCACCAACCGCCTCCTCGAGGAACTGGGAGGCGACCCGCGGGCGATCTTTGCGGCTGGCGCCAGCCGGCTCGAGGCGGTGAAGGGCGTCGGTCCGGTGATCAGCCGATCCCTCGGAGATTGGAGCACGCAGTTCGACCTCGGGCGCGAAGAGAAGAAGCTCGCCGAGACCGGCGCGACCTTCCTCACCACGCGTGACGAGAACTACCCGAAGCTGCTCCGCCAGATTCACGATCCGCCGATCGGCCTCTACCGGAAGGGCGGGTATGCCTTTGAACATCCGGGCATCGCGATCGTGGGCAGCCGCCGGGCGACGCTTTACGGACAAGCGGTCGCCAGGAAACTTGGCGCCGAACTGGCCGGGCGGGGCTTCTGTGTGGTGAGCGGGCTCGCCCGCGGCATCGACACCGCCGCGCATGAGGGCGCGTTGTCCGTTGGCGGCAAGACGGCGGCCGTGCTGGGCACCGGACTCGACCTCATCTATCCGCCCGAGAATCTCGATCTCTACCGGAGAATTTCCGAGACCGGGGCAGTTCTTTCGGAATTTCCCTTTGGCCGCCGCGCCGACCGGCAGTCGTTCGCCATGCGCAACCGCATCGTCTCGGGCATGTGCGAGGCGGTGGTGGTGGTGGAAAGCGATGTCGACGGCGGCGCGATGATCACGGCCCGCTTTGCCGGCGAGCACGGCCGGCTCATCTTCGCCGTGCCCGGCCGGATCGACCAGCCGTCCAGTCGCGGCTGCCACCAGTTGATTCGCGACGGCGCCACGCTGCTGACGAGCGTGGACGACATTCTCGCCGAGCTGAATTACCTCGACGGACTGCGGCCGGCACCGGTGGCCGCGAGAACAGCGGACACTGCCGCGACGGGCGGCCTGGACGAGGCGGAGCAGCGCGTCTTCGAATGCTTTCGCGGCGGATCGATCCTGAACATCGACACGCTCGAGAGTCTCACGCAGATGCCGGCCCACGAGCTGGGCGCCACGCTCATGCTGCTCGAGCTGAAGCGGCTCGTGGTCAAGCGCCTTGATGGCGCCTTCGAGGCGCGGACGTGAAGCGAAGTCAATGGCCAACCGGGTGGAGGGCGGACCTCCCGGTCCGCCGCGGTGGTCGCTCTCGTCGCTAGCGCGGCTCGGCGGGAGCCTCGCCCTCCATCAAAACCAACCGGCCGGTTTCTGCGCTCGAATAGCCAGACGGCGCGCACCGCGGCTCAACCCGGAGGCCAGGTCATCTGCCGGCGGGCGAGCATATGGATATGCAGGTGGGGCACGCTTTCGCAGGCGTCGGGACCGCTGTTGATAACGAGGCGATAGCCGTTCGCGAGGCCCAGCTTCTTTGCCATCGCGCCTGCGGTGACGATCAGATGGCCAAGGGTGGCTTCATCGGCGGCCGTTGCATCACCGGCCCGGGCGATGGGCTTTTTCGGGATGATGAGCAGGTGCACCGGCGCCTGCGGCTGGATGTCGTGGATGACGATGCACTGATCGTCCTCGTACTCGATCCGGGCGGGAATCTCGCGGTCGATGATCTTCTGGAAAATGGTTTTGGACATGAGAGAACCTGCTTCTCACAGGAGGCAACGGAGGTAACTGAGAGAGAACCTAAAGATTGGCGCCGGGAAGCAGCATACGAGAGACGCCATCGACGAGCCTCGGTTCGTTGAAATTGATGAGAAGACCGACAGGGATATCAAGTAGCTTCATGTAGCTCAAAAGTTGAGCCTTATGGATCGGGAGTATGCGCTCGACTGACTTGGCTTCGATTAGGACGCATTCTTCCACAAGCATATCGAAGCGAAGCGGCTCTTCCCGGATGAATCCCTTGAAGGAGATAGTGACAGTGACGAGCTTTTGGTTCGCGGTTGTCAGACGGCGAAGTCCAAGCTCACAGATCAGACACCATTCGTAGATCGATTCGACCAATCCCGGTCCTTTATCTCGGTGAACTTCAATGGCTGCGGCGATAATCGTTTCCGTAAGACCATCCGCTTTGCGAAACAGAGAATGCATGGCCCTCTCTGTTCCCTCCGTTACCTCCCGTAAAATGAAAAATTACAGAAATAGGAGATTGAGGCTGGCACTGCGGCGGCTGCGGGCGGCGGCCAGGTCGCGGATGAGCGCAAGCGACTCGCCGTACTCGCGCTGGCGCCGGCTCGTCCAGCGGCGGCTGGGCGGGCAGTGCGCGGGCCGGAGATTGGTCACGAGCAGGGTGGATTCGCGAAAGCGCGCGAGGTTCTTGAGGCCCGCCAGCACATTTTCGCGGGCAAAGAGTGGCGTGGCGGCGGCGGAGGATTCCGCGGCGTTCCAGTGAAAGAACCCATGGTCCTGCCGGCCGTCGCACAGCCGTTCGAGCAGCCGGGCGGCGGCGGCGCTGAACGCCGGGTCCGTTGGCGGGCGGGCCTCCGTCTCAGCCAGGCTCGTGGTGATGGCCGACTGGATCTGCTGCGCGAGGTAAAGATCGTGTCCGGTGAGACCCGCGAAAAGCGCGTTGATGAAATGGAGCCGGCGAAGGTTGTCGCAAGTGGTCATTTCTTCGGCTTTCCGAGGTTGCTGATTTCATCCATGAACTCGGAGACGTCGCGGAACTCCTTGTAGACGCTGGCGAACCGCACGTAGGCCACCTTGTCGATGCGGCGCAGGTGGCGCATCACTTCCTCGCCGATGGCGCGGCTGGGAATCTCGCGTTCATATTGCGCCTCGAGCGCATCGATGACATCGTCGCCGATCATGGTGATCTGTTCGAGATCGACCGGGCGTTTGTGGCAGGCGGCCCGCATGGAGTGCAGGAGCTTCTCCCGGGCGAACTCCTCGCGCCGCCCGTCGCGCTTGATGACCATGATGCCGTCGCGCACCAGGTTCTCGATGGTCGTATACCGGTAGCCGCATTCCAGACATTCGCGGCGGCGGCGGATCGTATTGCCCTCCTTGCTGATGCGGGAGTCGATCACCTTGTCCTCAATCGAAGTGCATTTGGGGCAGCGCATGATCGGAATGACGATTTACGGATGACGATTTACGAATTGCGCAGGTTACCACTCACAGGTGTCGGGGCGTTCATTATCTGGCATCCGGCATTGGGCATGGAGACTCAATTCAGCGACAGGAAGTTCTGCAAAAGGTTCATCCCTCGTTCAGTGGCGATGGACTCGGGGTGGAACTGCACGCCCCAGACGGGCAGAGTCTTGTGGCGCAAGCCCATGATTTCCCCCTCGGCGGTCTCGGCGGTGATCTCGAGGCAATCGGGCAGGGAGTCACGTTCGACCAGCAGCGAATGATAACGCGTGGCGCGAAACGGCGACGGCAGTCCGCGAAACACGTCGGTGCCGCGGTGCAGGATGGGCGAGATCTTGCCATGCATGAGGCGCCCGGCCCGCACGACACGTCCGCCGAAGAAATGGCCGATCGACTGATGCCCCAGACAGACTCCGAGGATGGGGACGCGTCCGGCGAACGCCTTGATAATGTCGAGCGTGACGCCAGCCTCGCGGGGGGAGCAGGGTCCCGGCGAAAGTAGCACCCGGTCGGGATTGAGCGCAAGCGCCTGCTCCGGCGTGATCTCGTCATTGCGAAACACGCGCTGCTCCACGCCCAGCTGGCCGAAGTACTGGACCAGGTTGAACGTGAACGAGTCATAGTTGTCGATAACCAGCAGCACGGGCCAATTTACCCACAGGACGGGGGCAGGGTCAAGTGCCGGGCCGCCGACGCGGTTTCAGCCTTGCTCGCGTGCGCCGGCTCCCGGTACACCAGTCCGATGCAGTCCGCCGCCTGGTTCAGTCCGCATGGCCGCCCGCTGCCGGCGCCGGGCGGGCGCACGCTCGTCATGGGCGTGCTGAACGTGACGCCGGATTCGTTTTCCGACGGTGGCGGGCTGCCATCACCGCAGGCGGTCGTGAATCGGGTCGGCGAAATGCTTGCAGCCGGGGCGGATGTGCTCGATTTGGGCGGCGAATCGACCCGGCCAGGGTCGGCGCCGGTGAGCGCGGCGGAGGAGTGCGAGCGCGTGCTGCCGGCGCTGGCGGCCGTTCGCCAGGCCTTTCCGGGCGCTGCGATTTCCATCGACACCTACAAGGCCGAAGTCGCCGGGGCGGCCGTGCGGGCCGGGGCGGATATCGTCAACGACATCTGGGGCGGCCTGCACGGGTTCGCCGCGGATGAGCGGCGGCGGTGGAGCGGGGCGCTGCAATCCGGTGATTCCCTGCAGGCCCTGCCGCGGTCGGCCATGGCGGAGACCGTAGCCGCATTGCACTGTCCGGTTATTCTGATGCACAACCGGCCTGACCGGAACTATGGTGATTTCTGGGCTGATGTGCTGCTCGACGTCCGGCTGAGCCTCGCCGTGGCCCGGGTGGCAGGGGTGCCGGATCACCAGATCTGGCTGGATCCGGGCTTCGGGTTCGCGAAAGACCCGCCGCACAACCTCGAGGTGCTCCGGCATCTCGACCGAATCGTGGCACTCGGCCACCCGGTGTTGCTCGGTACGTCGCGGAAGTCGACGATCGGCCTGGTGCTCGGCTCGCCGGTGAACGAACGGCTCGACGGCACCGGAGCCACGCTCGTGTGGGGAATCCAGCAGGGTTGCCAGATGGTGCGGGTGCATGACGTCGCCCCGATGTTGCGTTTCGTCCGGATGGCCGATGCGATCAAGGCCGGCCTCGCCTGGAAACCATGACTCCCGACACCCTTTCACTCCACCGTTTGCGGTTCTTTGGCCACCACGGTGTCCTGCCGGAGGAGACCGCGCGCGGGCAGGATTTCGAGGTCACGGTACGGCTCGAACTGCCGCTCGGCGAGGCCGGACGAACCGATGATCTTAGCCACTCGGTCGACTACCGGGCGGTGCATGCAGTGGTCCGGGGAGTCATGGAAGGGCCGCCCCGCAAACTCGTCGAGGCGTTGGCGGAGAGGGTGGCGGAGGCGGTGCTCCGGGGTTTTCCGCCGGTGCATGTGGTCGAGGTCGAGGTGGTGAAGCTCAATCCTCCGGTCGATTTCGCCAGCGGCGGCCTGGCGGCGCGGGTGCGACGCACCCGGACGGGCGCCTAATTTATGGCGGACCAGGTGCGACAGGCCTTCATCGGCGTGGGCGCCAACCTGGGCGATCGCTGGGCCACGATCCGCGAGGCGCTGGCCGCGCTGGCGCGCGACCCCGGCATCGTGACAGTCGAGGAATCGGCGGTTTACGAAACGGCGCCGGTGGGCGTGACCGACCAGCCGTTGTTTCTCAATCTCGTGGTGGGCATCGAGACGACGCTGGCCCCCGGACGATTGCTGGCCGGATTGCATGCGCTGGAAAAGGCCGCGGGCCGCCAGCGCGAGCGGGAGGTGCGCTGGGGTCCGCGCCCGCTCGATCTCGACCTGCTGCTTTATGAAGGGGAAACGCGGACGGGAGCGGAACTGGTCCTGCCGCATCCGCGCATGTGGGAGCGGGCGTTTGTCCTGGTGCCGCTGCGCGAACTGCTTGTGCGGGTTGCCTGGTTTGACCGGCCGGAATGGGCGGCCGAGCGAACCCGGCTGTCCGTGGCCCTGACTGCGGACGGAGTGGCGCTCTGGAATCCGCCACCGGAGTGAAACCGATTGCCTTCGATCGACCCGCGCTCGAAGCTGCGCCAACTGCATGTCCGCGCATTTCACCCTGCTCCAAACCGATCCAGTCACGGGCGCCCGCCGCGGCCAGCTCATCACACGCCACGGGGCGGTGGAGACCCCCGTGTTCATGCCGGTGGGCACGCAGGGAACCGTCAAGGCGGTCACGCCGGCCCAATTGCGCGAAATCGGCGCCCAGATCATCCTTGGCAACACCTATCACCTCAATCTGCGGCCGGGCTCCGAGCTCATCCGCGGCCTTGGCGGATTGCACAAGTTCATGGGTTGGGACGGTCCGATCCTCACCGACAGCGGCGGCTTTCAGGTGTTCAGCCTGGCCAAACGGCGCTGCGTGCGCGACGACGGCATCACGTTCCAGTCGCATCTCGATGGTGCGACGATCTTTCTCGGGCCCGGCGAAGTCATGGCCATCCAGCAGAATCTGGGTTCCGACGTGGCGATGGTGCTGGACGAATGCCCTCCGTGGCCCTGCGAGCGTGAGGTCTGCGTCCGCGCGATCGAACGCAGCAGGCGCTGGGCCGGCGCCTGTCTCAAGGCCGCGCGCGAAAGCGGTCTTCTCGCCGCCGGTCACCACGTGTTTGCCATCGTCCAGGGGTCGACCTTCGATGATCTGCGGCGCGAAGCGGCGCAATCCCTGGCGGCGCTCGACTTTCCGGGTTATGCGATCGGTGGCGTGAGCGTCGGCGAACCGGAGCCGGAGATGTTCAAGCAGGTTGCCGCCACGGCTCCTCATCTTCCTGTTGATAAACCACGGTACACCATGGGCTTGGGCACGCCGCCCCAACTGCTTAAGATGATCGCTCTCGGCATCGACATGTTTGACTGCGTGCTGCCCACGCGCGTTGCCCGAAACGGCTTGGCCTTCACCCCTGACGGTCCAATCAACCTGCGCAACGAGCAGTATCGCACCGATTCCCGGCCGGTCGTCGAGGGGCTCGACAATTACACCTGCCGGCATTTTTCACGCGCCTACCTGCGGCATCTGGCCGTGGCGGGCGAGATGCTCGCCGGGACGCTGCTGACGATCCACAACCTGCATTTCTATCTCGACCTCATGGCGCAGGCGCGAAGCCATCTTGAGGCGGGCGACTTCGCACCGTGGCATCGGCAGTGGATCAGCCGCTACGAAGCGGGGGCGGCCGCGCGCAGGTGAGCCGTCTTTCCCTGCGCAGTGGCTAGAAGAAGAACACCACGCCCACGTCGTAAACGGTCGAGTTCTTCGCCTGGAACGAGACGTTTATCTGGGTCGCGATGCCATCGGTGATATTATGGTCTACGCTCGCGGTATAGACCCAGGCGTGCTGCGAACCGCGGCGGAACGAATTGTCGTAAGCGGCGCGGCCAGTAAAGGCGGTGGAGGCGGAGACCGGCAACTCAAGCCCTGCACCTGCGCCGTAGATCCCGCGATCGTTCCGGGTGGAGATGCCGCTGAGCTTCGATCTCTGCCAGGCATAGCCCAGATCGAGATCCACAAACGGCTTGACGCTGCCCGCGGAGAAATAGCCGGTGAAGGAAGTCCCGAGCGTATTGTCGGTGAGCTGGGGGTTGCTGGCCACGCGTTCAAACGCGTAGTTCAAACCGATGTCGAGGTTGTCAAAAGCTGGCAGGTTAAGATCGAGGGCGGTTCCATAGCCACTTTTTGAATCGGTGTTTCGGAAGCGCTCCGTGAAGAGACCGACATCCACGTAGTTCTTTCCCAGGAGCCCCGCTGAGTTTTTCTCGTCACCTTGCGGTGCCGACTGATCCTGCTGCTGCGCCCAGACGGCACAAGCGATCATTGAGAATAAGGTTATGCCAATTAACGACTTAATCATTTTGTTTATCGTTGAATTCGTTCCATCTCTTGGACCATCGACAACATAAGACGATATTCACGGGATTTTGTTTCACCGGTTTGCACGGAGCAAGGCTGTGTCCCCTGACTCGATGCTCGTCGCAAAGGGATTTGCCTGCGGAGGGCGCCCGGGTCCAAGCGGACTACCCTCCGTTGCGTGATTCCGAAGTGCCACTGCACCACCGAAGCGGCGATGACCGGAACGCGGCGATTCAAAGCAGACTCGCCAATCTGGGCCCTTCCGGTTCAGTCTTCCCCCTATGCGCATTCTCGTGACCGGCGGCGCCGGGTTTCTCGGCAGCCACCTCTGCGACCGGCTGATCAGCGACGGCCACGATGTCGTCTGCCTCGACAACCTGTTTACCGGCCGGAAGGAGAACATCGTCCATCTGCTGGCCAACCCGCATTTTGAATTCATGCGGCACGACGTGGTCGATCCTTTCAAAGTCGAGGTCGACCAGATTTACAACCTCGCCTGCCCGGCCTCGCCGCCGCACTACCAATACAACCCGATCAAGACGATCAAGACCTCGGTCATGGGCGCCATCAATTGCCTGGGTCTCGCCCGACGGCTGAAGGCGCGCGTGTTTCAGGCCTCGACCTCGGAGGTTTACGGTGACCCGCAGGTGCATCCGCAGCCGGAAACGTACTGGGGGCATGTGAATCCCGTGGGGCGCCGCTCGTGCTACGACGAAGGCAAGCGCTGCGCCGAAACGCTGTTCTTCGATTACCATCGGGAGAACCGGATCGACATCCGCGTGGCGCGCATCTTCAACACCTATGGGCCCCGGATGCTGCCCAATGATGGCCGGGTTGTTTCGAATTTCATCGTGCAGGCGCTCAAGGGCGAGGACCTCACGGTTTATGGCGACGGCCAGCAGACGCGCTCGTTCTGTTTCGTCGGCGACCTGATCGACGGCCTCCTGCGCTTCATGAAGCAGACCGAGACCGTCGGTCCGCTCAATCTCGGCAACTCCGATGAATTCACCATGCTCCGGCTCGCCGAACTCACCCTGAAGCTTGTCGGCGGCAAATCCAAGATCGTATTCCAGCCGCTCCCCGCCGACGATCCGAAGCAGCGCCGCCCCGACATCACCCTGGCCCGCAAGCTGCTGAAATGGAAGCCGGGCGTCGACCTGGAGGACGGCTTGAAGCGGACCATCGCCTATTTCCGCGGACGGGTGTGAGCGGATCCTGGAAGGCCGCGGCGGATCCCGGAAGAGGCTGGGCGCGGGGATTTGCCATTTGCCAAGCCGCGCCGGGCCGATTTAGCTTCACCCCCTTTTCATGATTTCCTGGTTCATCAAGAAGTTCACCGGCCGTCATTACCGCAAATTCATCGAGCGGTGCCGGCCCCTGGTCGCCCGCATCAACGAAATTGAGGGCACTTATCAGGCTCTGAGCGACGATCAGCTGCGGGCGAAAACCGCCGAATTCCGCGACCGGTTCAAGGCCGGCGAGACCCTCGACCAGCTCCTGCCCGAGGCATTTGCCGCCGTCAAGAACACCGCCCGCCGCCTCTGCGGCCGCAAGATCACCGTCTGCGACCACGAGCTCACCTGGGACATGGTGCACTACGACGTGCAGCTGATTGGCGGCGTTGCCCTGCACGAGGGCAAGATCGCCGAGATGGCCACCGGCGAGGGCAAAACCCTTGTCGCCACGCTGCCGCTTTACCTCAATGCCCTGTCTGGCGGCAACGCGCAGCTCGTCACCGCCAACGACTACCTTGCCCGCCGCGACGCCGAATGGATGGGCTACATCTACCAGTTCCTTGGGCTGTCCGTCGGCTGCATCCAGCAGCTCATGGCCAACGATCTCCGGCGCGAGATGTACCTCCGCGACATCACCTACGGCACCGCCTNNAACGGCATGGCCACGCGCAAGGACGACCAGGTGCAGCGCGACCATTCCTATTGCATTGTCGACGAGGTCGACTCGATCCTCGTCGACGAAGCCCGCACGCCGCTCATCATTTCCGGCCCGGCGCCGATCGAGCGCGAGCAGCCGTTCACGCGGATCAAGCCCACGGTCGAAGACCTGGTGAACACGCAGACGCGGCTCTGCAACCGGTTCATCACCGAGGCCCGGGAGCTCCTGGAGAAATCCGACGCCAAGTCCGACGACCGGCAGTCCGCCCTCCGGCGCATGCTGCAGGTCAAGATGGGCCACCCCAAGAACAAGCAGCTCCTCCGGCTCATGGAGACGCCGGAATGGCGCAAGCAGCTCGACAAGATTGAGACGGAGATGAACTCCGACCTCAACAAGGACGAGCTCTACCACCTGAAGGAGGAGCTGTACTACACGATCGACGAACGCCAGCACCAGGCCGACCTGACCGAGATCGGGCGAACCAAGCTCCACCCGGAGAATCCCGATGCGTTCATGATGCCCGACCTCGCCACCGAGTTCAGCGACTTGGAGAAGAACCACGACCTCACCCCCGAGGAAAAGGAAAAGCGTCGGAACGAAGCCCAGCAGCGCTTTGAAACCATCAGCGAGGACATCCATTCGATCAGCCAACTCCTGCGCGCCTATTCGCTGTATGAGCGCGACGTCGAATACGTGGTCCAGGAAGGCAAGGTGATGATCGTCGACGAAAACACCGGCCGCGTCATGCCGGGCCGGCGCTGGTCCGACGGGCTCCACCAGGCNNTTCCGCATGTACGAGAAGCTGGCGGGAATGACTGGCACCGCCGAGACCGAAGCCACCGAGTTCAACGAAATCTACCGGCTCTCCGTGGTCGTCATCCCGACCAACATGCCCTGCGTCCGGCTCGACAAGAACGACTCCATCTTCAAGACCCGCCGCGACAAATACAACGCGGTCGTCAAGGAGATCCAGGGCGCCAACCAGCGCGGCCAGCCTGTCCTGGTCGGCACCGTCTCGGTCGAGGCCTCGGAAGTGCTCAGCCGCATGCTGCGCCGGGCCAACATCACCCATTCCGTCCTCAACGCCAAGTTCCACCAGCAAGAGGCCGAGATCATCTCGCGCGCGGGCCAGCGCGGCTCCGTCACCATTGCCACCAACATGGCCGGCCGCGGCACCGACATCAAGCTGGGCGAGGGAGTGATGTACAAGGTCGGGTCGGGCCCGAACCCGGATCCGGAAAAAAAGGGCGAGCTTCGCTACACGCTGACGGAGCCGAAGACCGGCGACGTCGTCACCTTCGACGCGGACAGCGAGGCGGCCCGCTCCCTCCAGTTGCGCGCGGACTCGAAGGTCACCGGAGGCCTCTACGTCATCGGTACCGAGCGCCACGAGTCGCGCCGNNCGCATCGACCGCCAGCTCCGCGGCCGGTGCGCCCGCCAGGGCGACCCGGGCCTGAGCAAGTTCTTCCTCTCACTCGAGGACGAGCTGCTGCGCATTTTCCTCCAGGGCAACATCGCCTCCCGGCTGATGGAGGGCACGATGAAGGAGGGCGAGGAACTCGAGCATCCGTGGCTCAACCGCTCCATCGAAAGCGCCCAGAAAAAGGTCGAGCAGCAGAATTTCGCCAT
>PMBT01000030.1:230-2941 GCA_003153035.1 Opitutia bacterium | reverse complement strand
GTGCTGGCCGCGCGGAATTTTGCGGCGGCCGCCAAAGCGGCTGGCGTCCAGCGCATCATCTATCTGGGCGGCTTGGGCGACCCCGACACTGCCCTCTCCGAACATTTGCGTTCGCGCCAGGAAACCGGCGCCGTACTGCGTGAAACCGGCGTGCCGGTAACGGAGTTTCGCGCGCCGGTGATCGTGGGCTCCGGCAGCCTGTCGTTCGAAATCATCCGCTACCTGACCGAGCGCCTGCCGGTCATGATCTGCCCGCGCTGGCTCTACACGCGCGTTCAACCCATCGCCATTCGCAACGTGCTCGACTACCTGGTCGCCGCGCTCGACACACCGGCGAGCGCCGGGCGCATCATCGAGATCGGCGGCGTGGACGTGCTGACCTACGGCGACCTGCTGCGCGGCTACGCCAAGGCCCGCGGCCTGAAGCGCTGGCTGGTGCCGGTGCCGGTGCTCACGCCCCGGCTCTCGTCCTACTGGGTGCATCTGGTCACGCCGGTCCCGGCGGCCATTGCGCGTCCCCTCATTCAGGGCTTGCGCAACGACGTGGTCCTGCGGGACGACACCGCCCGGCGGCTCTTTCCNNCTGGCCAGCAGCCAGGGCGACCTCGCCCCCGTAGCCTTGGCCACGCACGAAGGGATCATCCTCGAACGCCGCCAACTGACCGTGGCGGCGCCGGCGTCCGCCGTCTTTGCCGCTTTCACGCGCCTGGGCGGGACCACCGGCTGGCTCTATCTGGACTGGGCCTGGCGCCTCCGCGGTCTCCTCGACCGTCTGCTGGGCGGCGTGGGGCTGCGCCGCGGCCGGCGCGATCCGCAGGAAGTGCGGGCAGGCGATGCGGTGGACTTCTGGCGGGTAGAGGCCGTCGAGCCGAATCGCCTGCTGCGCCTGCGCGCCGAGATGAAAGTGCCCGGTCGCGCCTGGCTGGAATTCAGAGCTGAGCCGATTGACGGTGGCAAGTCGCGACTGTCCCAGACCGCCTTCTTCGCGCCCCGCGGGCTGACGGGGCTGCTGTATTGGTATCTGCTTTATCCCCTGCACGCCGTGATCTTCAGCGGCCTGGCGAAAAAGTTGGCACTTCTCGCGCAAGAGGTTGGGGCAANNTTGCTCCAAGACGCGCGCCAGGGTCGGCGGGTCTAGCTGGGCCGCCCAATCGGGGTTGCTCCGGGTCAAGGCTTCCAGCAACTCGGTGAGGTCCTGAATGTCCCGCTCGTAGGTCGACTCCCTGCACGCGGCGGGGTCGAAGAGATTCAGGGCGTCACAGGCGATTCTTCGCATCGGAGAAAGTTTTGCAGTCATGCTGACTCTTGCTTTTGGGCGAAGCCCCGCCGGCCAGCTTCATTGGCGGGTGATTTCCGCTTGAGGACCCCATCGGGAGACGGCCTTGAGAAATGCCTCTTTTGAAGCTTCGGTTCTTACAGGCTGCGCAAGACCTCAGCGGCGAACTGCTTCTGCGTGTCGTGGATGGCAAACTTGCCCATCTGGCGCACCGTGCGTCGAGCGCGGGCGATCATTCCCATCTCCTGCTCCAACGCGGCTTTCAGATACAGGGCCTCGTAAGTCGGCTTGGTGCTGCGGAGGTTGCGGGTGAGGAGCCCGTAGGCTTCTTCGTTCAGCCCGCTGCTGATGCGCCGGCGAACCTGGTGCAGCTCCAGGGCGGGCGCCGGCCCGTTATCCGGGTTTTCAATAACGCTCACCAGCGCCTCGCTGACGATCCAGCCCACGCCCGGAGCCAGCAGAAGCGCCAGGAGGAGCATGGGAACAAGGAATCCAGTGAAACCGGCGAGGTTGGCTGCTACATCCCGGCCGTCCGGGATCAACTGGCGCATACCGACCAGCAGCACCGGGACGAGCGCCATGTGGAACAGGCGGCGGTGNNTCATGCGGGTCTTATTTCATTGGCGCCGCCGCTTGCGCACGAGGCGGCCATCCGCTTTTCCCGGAAGTCATCCCGCCCACGGCAACGGGAGGTGTTCTCCAGAGACTGTCTCGCCTTTGAGCACTCGCCCTGGGCGAGCGCACTGCGAAGAGGGCGAAAGCCGATCACGGTTGTGCTCCGTGCCCGGGAGCCAGATAAAGGGTGTCGGGTTTCCCGTTGACTGAAATCCTTGCCGACTGCGCAGTGACGTGCAGGCAACGGACGGTCACGCTGTGTCCCACCAGCGGGATGCGGGCCTCTTCACCGGGGGCAAGTGTAACGTGGTTGACGATGATCAGGGGCTTTGGCCCGGTGATGATGCCCCGCAGGTGCAGAGCGTTCTCGGAGCGCAAGGCTTTGGCCTGCGTCCAGGCTTTCTGCACGAAACCCTGCTCGGGTTGCGGGGTGCGGGCTGGTGGAGCCAACTCGTGGGTTTGCGCGGCGGCCATTGCGTCGCTCTGCTGCATCAGCTCGGCGGCGACCTCCTCGAGGGAACCTCCATTGAGCAGTTTCATGGCGTAGGGCATCAAATAAGTCGAGTCTTGAGCTTTGGCGCATGTCACCGGGGCGCGTTCGATGGGCCGGGCGACTGCCCGCGTGAAGGCCTTCAGACCGTAGAGANNTCCTTCGATGAACGAGCGATCGGCTGCGGCGGGCGGCCGATTCGCCAGGAACCGGCCAAGTCCGTCGGAGCTCCACCGCCTGAAGCTCTCTTCGCACAAAGGACAAAGCCGGATGGTCGTGGCTGTCCCGTCCGGCTTTTGAGCCGCATCTCCCGGCAATTCCTGGCGGCAC
>PMBT01000030.1:0-208 GCA_003153035.1 Opitutia bacterium | reverse complement strand
CGGGGGCGCGCATGCCAAATGCCTCAACCGCACTGAATTCTTGCACTCCGGGGGCGCAAGATTATGCTCGCGGCCATGCGTTCCGAAGACAATCGGGCTGAAGTTGATCTGCCGGCTGATGATGCTGCCGCCCAACCGAAGGAAAGATTTGACCAATGAACCCCAGCACGCCGCCCGGATACGAACTGAAATTTGCGGACTTCATCCG
>PMBT01000122.1 GCA_003153035.1 Opitutia bacterium | reverse complement strand
CCTCGAGCTGGCTGTGAACGAAATAGGAGGTCGCCGGTTTGGGTTCGACCGGATCGTAAGGGGGCGGCCGCGTGCCCAGCGCGTAGGACTTGGGATTGTACCACCAATAAAGCGTCTCCAGGATTTCGTCCGAAGGCATGAGCGCGGCCTGGATGCCGGCCGCTTTCAAAATGGCCTGGGCCTGCTGCACCTGCTTGGACAGCACGTTGACGGCGGTGTTCCACTCCTCCTCCGTCATATTCGCGGCCTCGTCCATCGACAGCTCGAACGTGTCTCGAAGGAAATTCGACATGCGCCGGGCCCAGTGTTCCCTGGGGCTCAACTTGCGATGCCGCTTGATTCTTGCCGAGTACTCAACGATTGGTTCGATGCCGATAAAGAGGTAACAGGAATAGCGGCGAAGTTGATTCGAGGCGGCTTTATCCCGGTAGTGTTGCCCGATGTCCCGCTTGAACTGCGCGAGCAGCGGGTTGCCTTGGGGCATCGTCAGCAGGTAATCGTCCAGCAGTTGGTCGTACTGGTTGTGGCAGATGGTCAGAAACTGCAGGCGCGCTTCGCCGTCCCCCATGACCGCCATCTGGTTGAGCATGCTGCTAAAAGTGTTGTGCAACTCGTCGGCCTGCTCGCTCGACACAAACAGGGTGTCGGGGTACTGCACCCGCAAACCGACGGCCAGCGACAGGTCCTGCGCGACGAGCAGGTGGTTGTCGACCCAGGCGATGGGTATCTCTTCATCGAGGCACACCCCCGACAGCCGGTTCATGCGTTCAAATTGCAGCATATCCAACCCATTATATGACTGCGGCCCCCGCTTTTGCCCCCCTGGACGCGGAATTCCTGAAACTCCTTTTCGCTAGCCTTCCGAGACGCAGCGCTTCAGTCGCGGGTGCTCGGCGGGGTCGCCCGTGAAGAGGGTCTCGCCCGCCGCACTGATCGTAAAGTGCCCCTGGTCAACATTGATGTAAGCCTCGTTCCCCTGGCGGTGCCCATAATAGTAATCAATCCCGCAACCCGAATCAGGCCCGTCTCGAATTTTCCAATCGCGGGCGCGTGTTCCGGTNNGACTCATGTTTTCGTCGTTTGGCGATCAACTGCCTGCTCTGCTTCGCGTACCGGGGAGCGATTCTGGGCCGGCTCAGTGAGGTGCCGAAACAGATCCCGCGTCTTCCGTTAGGACGCACGGTGATGGCGCCGGCGTCGAGGTCCATCCAAATACCGTCGAGCGGAGTGCATACTGGATACGTCCAGTTGCTGGACCAGAACTGGCTTTCAACTTGCCCATTTTTCTGCCATGAGTCGGGCGTGGCGAAGACTAAGAAAGGCGTTGCTCTGCCCGCATCGGTTTTTCCGCGGCTGCGAGTGATGTGCGGTCGGGACGCGGCTTTGGGGCCGGGGCGAGTGCAGTTGCTCGAATTGGTCGGGGAGACGGGCAGTCTGCGGTCGGCAGCAGCACGGATGGGGATGGCTTACATGACGGCTTGGAAGCACGTGAAAATCCTGAACGGGCGGTTTCGGTCGCCAGTGGTGGTGAGCAAGCGCGGGGGAAAGGCTGGCGGCGGTGCGGTGCTAACCAAGACGGGGCAGCGCGTGGTGGAACTTTATCATCGGATGGAAGCGCAGAGCCATGCCGCTATTCAGGAGGGCTTTCGGGAGTTCCAAGCCTTGTTGAAGCGGTGAGCGGGGCGGCCCCGAGCGGTTACTTTTGCTCGGTGGCGGTTTCGACGGGATGGAAGAGGGGCCCGCGTCCGGTGGTTTTCTGGCCGAACTCAGCGAGGAAGGTTTGCACTTTGGTTGAGAGGAGGAAATCGGAGAGCGCCCGCGCGCCCGCGTGGTTGGAGTTCGGGAATTTCTTCGGGTTGGCTTCCATGACGATGAAGGGGCGGCGCATGGCCGGGTCGCCCTGGACCAGGATTTCCATGCCGGCGGGATTCATTTTGCCGAGGCGCGCCGGGATGTAGCCAACGATGACGTAGGCATTGTTGGTGCGGGCGAACTGGAGGATGTCGAACTTGGAGACGGTGTCATCCTTGAGGACCCAGTCGCCCTTTGGCTCGACGCCGGAGGCGCGCCAGAGGTTGTGGGCGAGTTCGCGGCTGCCGACGCCCTGAAAGTCAACGAAACGGGCCTTGGCTTCCGCGATCTTGCGGAGGGCGGCGGCGCCGTTGGTCATGCCGCCGATGTGGGCGGGGTCGTTGGTTGGGCCGACTATGGAAAGCTCGTTGCGCGTCCAGGGGCGCATGTTGATGCCGTAGCCGTCGGCGACCAGGTCGGTAGTGATGTCGCCGGAGTGCATGGTGAGGAGGTCGGCTTTGCCGGCGCGGAAGGGTTCGGAAATCTCGGGCCGCGGGCCGGTGGCGACGAGTTCGCAGCGATAACCGGTATCGGCCTCGAACATCTTTACGATCTCGGGCCACAGGCCGGTCATGGTCATGCCGCCGATGACCGCGCAGCGCACGACGCGGCTGTTGGAAGGGGGTTCGGTGGCGGTGGGTTTATGGCAGCCGACGGCGAGCAGCGCGGCCAAGGCGAGGGCGGCAATGAGCGTGAATCTCATGGATCAGTAATTTCCTACCGAGTTGTCGCTGTCGGTGCCGGTTAGCCAGCGGAGGTCGGCGCGGTTGGGGTCGCCGACACCGCAGCCAGCGTAGTCAGCGGCGAAGGAGTTGACCTGGCCGGCGAGGAAAAGGATGGTGACGCGGCCGGAGTGGCGGGCGAGGACGCTGTAGGGTTTGGAGGAAGGGAAGGTAGAAGCGTAGGGGCCGGGGGCGTCGGCCATGGCGACAAGTTGAGAGGGCTGAACCACCTCGGCGAATTTGGTTTGCTGCGGGAGATTCCAAGGGCAGAGGTTCATGTTCATGCCGTAGGGCAGGAAGTGGTTGCTGCCGGGGTCGGTGGCAACCGGGCAGACGAAGATCGAGCTGTAGCGGGATTTGAATTTCTGATTCGCGGCGAAGATTTGTTGGTAGGGCTGCGAGTTGAAGTACGGGGGCAGCGCGTTGAACCAGTCCTCGGGGCGATCGATCTGGGTGAGGGGTTGGACGCCCTGGCCGCGGCGCGGCAGGAAATCCGTATGGTCGTCGGCGTATTGCCGGTAGGCCAGGCCCCACTGGCGAAGGTTGCTGACACACTGGGTTGCGCGGGCTTTGCTCTGGGCGTGGCTGAGGGCTGGGAGGAGAAGGCTCGCCAGGATCGCAATGATGGCGATGACGACGAGCAGCTCGATGAGGGTAAAGGCTGCGCCTGAGCGTGGGCGAGTCATCGCTGATGCTTGCGTCGGCGCCTGGCGGCGACCAGGAGCGCGGCACCGGCGGCGAGGAGGGAGAGCGTGCCGGGCTCGGGCACGGCGACGACGGTCAGGAGTGGGCGGAAGCCGGTCGTGCCGAAGCTGCGAGAATCGGAGAGATAGCTGACGGCATTATCGTCGGCGAAGAGGCGGAAGCTGACGAGGTTTCCCGTGGTGGCGTCGGCGTCAAAGCCGGGTGTGAGACTGAGCGAGTAGGCGACGGTGCCGCTGGTGCCACCGGCGAAGCTGAAGCTGCCGAGGGCTTCGTCGCTGGCGCCGATGAAGGTGCCGGTAAGACTGGTGTAGGTGATGCCGGTGGTGGTGGGGGCGGCGGGTGTGCCGCTGCCCTCGGTCCAGGAATCGTTTTGCATCCAGGAGACGCCGAACTGGCCGGCAGCGCTGGGATTGAAGATGGCGTTGTTTGGGGATGTGGCGGTGAGGGAAAGGGTGATGGACTGGATGGACCACTGGCCCGCGCCGAATTGGGTGTCGAAGGAGGCGCGGGCGGTCGAGAGGTCGAATCGCAGGATGCTCTGGAACTCGCCGTTGGCGAGGCCCGCAGCGGCCACGGAGAGGGCCCCGGCGCCACCGTAATTATTGCCGCCGAGGTTGGCGGTTGGGCCGGTGGTGACGAAGGCGTCAGCAGAGGGGTTGAGGGTGAAGGTGGCGGCGTGAGCCCGTAGAGCGAGGAGCAGGGCGAGCGCGGTCGCCGCAACCGCCACATGGCGGGGTGTATTCGGGGTTGTCTTCATGCGTTATCTAAAGTCAAATACAACGAAATGCGGCGCAAGACGCAACAACAAAGTGGGCGTGGCTGGCGAGCGGTCGCGCTGGGGGTGGTGGCCGGCGTGCAGCTCGTTTGCCTGGGCCAGACGGCGACTGTCTCGGTGACACCGTCGGGCGATGCGTTTGTGCGGTCGCTGGCGCCTGGGAGCAACTACGGGGCGGCGGGGTCCTTGTCGGTGTCGGGTTCGGCGGCGGTGAACGGGTCAGGCCAGCAGAACGGGCTGTTGGACAGCTTGATGCGATTTCCGATGCCGGGTGTGGCGGCGTCGCTGAATGGGTCGTTTGGCAGCAACGGCTGGGTGGTGACCGGGGCGACGCTGCTAGTGACCGAGGTTGGCGCGCCGAATAACGGGATTTTTAACCGGGGGGTTGGGGCTTTTGAGATGCGCTGGGTGGCCTCGGANNCTGAGTTCGGTGCTGAATCCGGCGGGGGATGTGTCGCTGGGCCAGTTCACTAACAGCGGGGTGGACGGGTCGGTTTCGTTTCCGTTGCCGCTGGCGGGGGCGTTGGTGTCGAACATTGTGGCCGGGACCGACCTGAACTTGTATCTCACGGCGGCGGGCACCGCGGTGGGGTTTACGTTCAACTCGAGGGATTTCACAGGAACGAACTCGTGGCCGAGCTTGACGATCAGTGCAGTTGCGAAGCCGCTGGCGCGGATTGCTTCGATTGAGTGGCTGGGGACGAACCAGGTGGCGCTTCGGTTCAGCACGGTCTCGAACTGGACATACGCGGTGCAGGGACTGGCGGGTTGGCCGGCGGGGTCGGTGGGAGGCTGGTCCAACCTGTTCACGGTCCCGGCGAAGCCGTTTGATGACCAGGCTGTGTATGTGGATATGGTGACGAATCGGCAGAGGTTTTACCGGTTGCTTCTGTCTCGGTAACGGGAATGGGCCGATGACACCGGAACAACTTCCCTTTCTGGCTGTGGCCGTGTTAGTGGTGGCCTTCCTCTATTCCTCGGTCGGCCACGCGGGGGCGTCCGGGTACATCGCGGTCATGTCGCTGTTCAGCGTGGCTCCAGGGGTGATTAAGCCGACCGCGCTACTGCTCAATATTCTGGTGGCCAGCATTGGGGCGTGGCAGTTCTGGCGCGCGGGGCATTTCTCGTGGCGGCTATTTTGGCCGTTCGCGCTTCTTTCGATTCCGGCGGCCTTCCTGGGCGGCTACATCAACCTGCCAACGCATGTCTTCAAGGCCGCCGTTGGCCTCGTGCTTTGGTTTTCTGCCGCGCGCTTTCTCCTGCGGCCTGGAGCCGACGAGGTTGTTCGTGAACCCTCCCGCCCGGCTGCGATCTCAATCGGCGCCGGGCTGGGGCTGCTGTCCGGCCTGACTGGCACCGGGGGCGGCATCTTCCTGACACCGCTGCTCTTGCTCATGCGCTGGGCACGCACCAAGACGGCGGCGGCGGTTTCGGCGCTCTTCATCCTGGTGAACTCGGCTTCCGGCCTGCTCGGCAATCTCGCGAGCACCCGGCGGCTTCCACCGCTCGCCCTCATGCTGGCGGTGGCCGTCGTGGTTGCCGGCACCGCAGGTTCCTATTTCGGCAGCCGCCGGTTTCCGCACACCGTTATCAAGCGCCTCCTGGCGGTGGTCCTGCTGATCGCGGGGGCGAAATTGATTTTCACTCGGTGACCGA
>PMBT01000023.1 GCA_003153035.1 Opitutia bacterium | reverse complement strand
CCCGAGGTCAAGGGCAAGCTCACCGGCATGTCCCTCCGCGTCCCGGTCCCGACGGTTTCCGTGGTGGATCTCACCTTCAAGACCGCGAAGGATACCTCGCTGGCCGAAATCAAGGCGGCCCTCAAGAAGGCCGGCGAGACGTATCTGAAGGGAATCCTCGAGTACACCGACGAGGAGGTCGTTTCCAGCGACTTCATCCACTGCAAGGCGTCGTCAATCTTCGATGCGGGTTCCTCGATCGAGTTGAACAAGAACTTCTTCAAGCTCATCAGCTGGTACGACAACGAGTGGGGCTACAGCAACCGCGTGGTTGACCTCACCAAGAAGATCGCCGGCAGCCTGTAAATCAAAGGGCTGAAGGGCCGAGGGGCTGAAAGGCTGGAGGATTGAAGAGCTGAATACCTCCCGTCGTCCAACCCGAAGGCCCTCAGCTTCCGTGTTGTTCACAAGGGCTGAAGTTCAGAAAGGCTGAAGGCGGTGCAGTATGCCTGGTGTCCTTCGACTTTCGGCCCTGTTTCAGTCCTTCCGCCATTCAGTCCTTTAGCCTTTCCCCTCCATGCCCTCCTACCAGACCATTCGCGACATCGACGTCGCCGGCAAACGTGTCCTGATGCGCGTCGACTTCAACGTCCCTCAGGACAAGACCACCGGCGCCATCACCAATCCCCAGCGCATCGTGGCGGCGCTGCCGACGATCAAGTACGCGCTGGATCATGGCGCCTCGGTCGTGCTGATGTCCCACCTCGGCCGGCCCGACGGCCAGGTGATCGCCAAATACAGCCTCCAGCCCGTCGCCGCGAAGCTGCAGGAGCTGCTCGGCCGGCCGGTGACGTTCCTGCCCGAATGCATCGGCCCGGCCGTCGAAGCCGCCTGCGCCCCCGGCGCGCTCAAAGCCGGCGGCGTTGTCCTCCTGGAGAATCTTCGCTTCCATATCGAGGAAGAAGGAAAGGTGAAGCTCGAGGACGGCACGTCGAAGAAGGCCGACCCGAAGGCCGTCGAAGCCTTCCGAGCCAGCCTGTCGAAACTCGGCGACGTCTATGTGAATGACGCCTTCGGCACCGCCCACCGCGCCCACTCGTCGATGGTCGGCGTGAAACTGCCCCACAAGGTCGCGGGCTTCCTGATGGAGGCCGAGCTCAAGGCCTTTACGGCAGTGCTCGACCACCCGCAGCGGCCGCTGCTCGCCATTCTCGGCGGAGCCAAGATTGCCGACAAGATTCCGCTCATCAACAACCTCCTCGAAAAGGCCAACGAGATCATCATCGGCGGCGGCATGGCCTTCACTTTCAAGAAGGAACTCGAGGGCATGGCGATCGGCGACAGTCTCTACGATCCCGAGGGGGCGAAGATCGCGAAGGAGCTGTTTGCGAAGGCTAAGGCCAAGGGTGTCACGATCACGCTCCCGGTGGATTTCCTCTGCGCCGACAAATTCGATGCCAATGCCAACACCATGCTGGTCTCCGACCGGCAGGGCATCCCCGCGGGCTGGATGGGTCTCGATGCCGGTCCGAAGTCGATCGGAATGTTTGGCGAGGTGATCGGCCGCGCTCGGACCATTGTATGGAACGGCCCGTCCGGCGTGTTTGAATTCGACAAGTTCGCCGGTTCGACCAAGGCCATGGCCGACTCGATCGCGAAGGCGACCGCGGCCGGTGCGATCACCGTGGTTGGCGGCGGCGATACCGCCACGGCAGCCAAGAAGTTCAAGGTCGTTGACAAGGTCACGCACTGCTCCACCGGCGGCGGCGCCAGCCTCGAATTCCTGGAGGGCAAGGTGCTCCCCGGCGTGGCGGCTCTCGACCCGGCCTGATTCCGCTCGACTCTCTTCATCCCCCGCCAGTCGTTCTTCCCAAGATATCCCACTCCTCCCATGCTACTTCGCAAAAAACTCATCGCCGGCAATTGGAAGATGAACCGCACGTCGGCCGACGCCGTCCAACTGGTCAAGGACATCGTCGTTGTCTCCGGCAAGGAGCACAATGTCGATATCGTCGTCTGCCCGCCATTCACCGCGCTGGAAAGCGTGGCCCGCCTCTTGGAGGGCTCGGTCATCAAGCTGGGCGCACAAAACATGCATCCCGAGGCGAGCGGCGCCTACACGGGCGAAATCGCCGCGGACATGCTTCGCGCGCTGTTCGCCAGCTACGTCATCCTCGGACACAGCGAGCGCCGCAGCTATTTCAAGGAAACCAACGCCTTCATCAACCAGAAGGTGCTGGCCGCGCTCAAGAGCCAGCTCAAGCCCATCCTTTGCGTCGGCGAGACGCTGCAGGAGCGCGAGACCCGGGCGACGCTCAAGATCGTGCAGGCCCAGCTTGAGCAGGGCCTGCAGGGAGTGAGCCGGGAGATCGCCACCAATGTGGTCATCGCCTACGAGCCCGTCTGGGCCATTGGCACCGGCAAGGTCGCCACCACGGCGCAGGCGCAGGAAGTGCACGCGTTCATCCGCAGTCTGCTAGCGACGCTTTTTGGCGACACGGTCGCGCAGAAGATCCGCATCCTGTACGGCGGCTCGATGAAACCGGCCAACGCGTCCGAGTTGCTCGCGCAGAGGGATATTGACGGCGGGCTGATCGGCGGCGCCTCGCTGGAGGCGCGCTCTTTCCTCGATCTCATTCAGGCTGCGGCCGCGGTGAAATAGCCGGCCTGGGCGGGCGCAGGCAGCGCCTGGGGAGGCTCCCCCGAGCACGAGGAACTCGTTCCCACCAGCCGGGTCGATACGGCACGATTCCGATCACACCATCCATCAGCAGTGGATTTTCAAACCAGTGGATCTACCAGGGAGAATAGTCTCGGCCGAGGCGACCCGAAGCGGCAGCCATTTAGCTCGGAGAAGTTCTCTAGTGCCGTCGCGTCCCAGAGGATACTCCTGCCTCCGTTCCTGATCGCAGCCCCATGAGGAGTTGATCGAGCAGGCCCTCGGCTTCCTTCACGCCGGCGAGGATACCAGAAGGACCCGAGGAAATCAGCTCCCCGTCACTTTTCATCCAATCTCTGCCGTATGATTTTGAGCAGTTTATTCAGGGCAAAGGGCTTGATAAGGTAGGACATGTGTTCGCGGGCAATGGCAGTTTCCAGTCGCGCAACTTTCTCGGTGTAGCCACTCATAATGATCACCTTCAGGCTGTCTTTGGCCCTCCTAAACTGCTGAGCGATCTCCAATCCGGTGATCTTCCCGGGCAACACCAAGTCAATCAGCAGCAACGCGATCCTGGGTTGATGCATCACCCATAGCTCCAGAGCCTCGACGCCGTCGGCCGCCTCCTCCACCTGGTAACCGAATTCGCGCAAGCCCTGCGCAGCCATATCCCGAACATTCCTTTCATCCTCAACCAGCAAGATGGTTTCCGTCCCCCCTCTTCCTTCGAATCCAGGAGTCGAAGTCGAGGATGAAACAGCTTGGGAGGCATGGGGGAGAAAAACCCGGAAGACGCTGCCTTTTCCCACGTCACTATCCACTTCCACCCAGCCGTGGTGTTGCTTGGCGATCCCATACACCGTTGCGAGTCCGAGCCCAGTGCCTTTCCCCGCCTCTTTGGTCGTGAAAAATGGCTCGAAGATCTTCTGCAGGGTGACCGCATCCATCCCCTCGCCCGTATCCGCCACCGCCAAGCAGACATATTTACCGCCCTTGGCGTTTTCTTTGGTCGAGGTAGCATCAATCTCCACCTCGTTTGTAGTGATCGTCACCTGACCACCTCGAGGCATGGCGTCGCGCGCGTTGACGCACAGGTTCATCACCACCTGCTCAATCATTCCGGGATCCGCCTCGATCCATGTCGCACCCCCTTGGCCTTGCAAAACCACCTCAACCTGCTCGCCCAGCAGCCGCCGGAGCATTTTCATTAAGTCATCCAACAGCTGGCTCAGATTCACCGACTTCATCTGCACGTCCTGTTTCCGGCTGAACATCAGCAATTGTCGGGTAAGATTCGACGCCCGCCCGCAGGCTTCTTCAAGTTCCTTGAGTTCGGCGCGGATCTTGGGGGCCAATTCTAGGTCCAGCCCCAGGAGATTCAAATGCAGCAGCATGGCCGCGAGGATATTGTTGAAGTCATGCGCGACGCCGCCCGCCAGTTGTCCGACAGCTTCCATCTTCTGGGCGCGCAAGAACTGTTCCTCGAGCTGCAATTCGCGCGTGATATCGCGGCTGGTCGCAAGGTAATTCACGATCGGACCTGAAGCGTCCCTGACCGGCGTGATCACGGTGTCGGCGGTGTAGAAACCACCGTCCTTTTTCCGGTTAATGATGCGCCCCTGCCATGCCTTACCGGATGTGATCGTAGCCCACAGTTCCCGATAGAGGGTAGGATTCTGCTTGTCGCTCTTGAGGATGCGGTGCGTCTGTCCAATAGCGTGGTCCCGGCTGTAGCCGGTGGTCTGCTCGAAAGTCGCGTTGACGTAAAGAATGGCGCCCTGCGCGTCGGTGATGGAGATGCACTCGCGGGCCTGCTCCATGGCCATCATCAGTCGGTGGCGAGTCTCGCTCAGGCGGGCCAGGGCCAGTCCCCGGGCTGTCTCGCCCGTCACATTCCACGCCAGATTGACCTCGGCGGCAGAGAAGAAACGTGTTTCCAGGGTGCTAAGAAAAAGGGCACCCTCCACCTTGTTTTCGACGATCAGTGGTAACGCCAGCAAAGATCTCGCCTCGCGACGCTGGGTCAGATCTTGCGCCGCCCCCAGACTCGGCTGGCTGGTGGGATCCTGCACCACCACGGGCTGTTTCTGTTGAATCAATTGTTGGATTAAGGGAATCTCAACTAGGGGACGGGAGGAGTGCAGCACGGAGGGACGCCCTTGGGCGCAGTATTCAGCGACAATCGTGACGGCGGTCTGATTGTCGTTCAACAGGGCGGCGCTGGCTTGTGTCAGATCGAACGCCAAAGCCAATTCGCGGCAGGCCACCTGCAGGAGCGCTGTCGGATCTGATGCCGCATTGGGCGTGGCCATCACCTGATTCAACAAGGCGAGTTCACGATTGCGGCGTAGAATCTCGTCCGTCTTTTGTTTGAGCTCGGTGACGTCCTCCACGAATCCCTCCAGGACTCCGATTTCACCGTTGGCTCCGCGCAGTCCCCGGATGGACACATTGCCGATGAAGACCGTCCCATCCTGCCGCCGGTACTTGATCTCCCGCCGAATGACTCGCTCCGACTCCGCCGCCGCCCGCACCATCTCGATATGCGGCGCGGGTTCAACCAACAATGACCCCTGTCCATTGCCAACGTAGTCGAACATCTCCGTCGGCGACGCGAAGCCGAAAATCTCCGCAGTCGTCGAGTTTGCGGTCAAGAACCGTCCCTCCGGAGTGATTTGGAAGATACCGATGGGCGAGTTCTCGAAAATGCTCCTGAATTTCTCTTCGGACTTGCGGATGATCTCTTCCGTCCGCTTGCGCTCGGCAATTTCACTGCGCAGCCGGGTGATGCGGACGGAGCCGGAAAGCAGGATCATCACCAAGAAGACCGTGCCCAGCGTCATCGTGCGTGCACCGAGGATGCCGCGCACCCACCCCTCAGCGGGAAAATCCACGCCGAGCACGGCTTCGACCTGTCCGCGGGCATCGAACATCGGCTGCATGGCGCTCACCCACACGCCCCATTCGTCGGCGGTAATGTTCGGGTCGAAGACGGCTTCGCCGTTGGCCGCACGGGCGTCAAAGTCATCAGCGGAATCGTTGGGTGTGCCGATCGGCGTGCGGGACTCTCGCGGACCTTCGTAGCGGCCGTTATGATCGTAGTCGGTCTCGGAATCGACGATGAAGACGAATTTGCCGTCCGCGAGCTGGCGGTAGGTGTAGATGTCGGCCACGTTCGGGTTCCGCTGCAGCCAGGCCTTCTCCACCTCGATCATGGCGAGGTAGCGCGGATCATCCGGCGGCGTATCCAGAGTGATCTGGGCGTGACCCATCCGTTCCAGCTCGTAGGCGTAAGTCGGCGCGAGCCCCGAAACCGATTGTTGCAGCCTCGCGCGTTCTTGGTTGCCGAAATATTCAGCCAGTCCGCCGCCGCCGATGGCGAAGACCGCAACCAGCAGCCAAAAGCGCACGGAGAATCGGCCGGCACCGGTTCTCTTGCGGACAAGATGCTGTGCCACCAAAGCGCTCGCCAGGGTGAGAGCAAGAAACGCCGCGAAATCGATCCGATAATGCAGGAGGTATTGAGAGATCATCAAAGGGTGCTGCCGGCGATGGATGCGCGCATTGCCGTTGGCGTCGGCATCGAAGAACCAGCCTGGTTTCGGTTGATTGCGGGGGCGGCCGGGCAAGCAGGAGTGCGACCGGGGGTGGCCACGCGTTCGTGTTCCTTCCTGAATCTCACTCCGGGCATCGGATGGCCTTTGAGCTAGCCGCGTGATTCACTGGCATTGCCTTTACGCCTTTTGTACGCCTGATTCAATTAGTTAGTAGGTGTGAAAATTGCGGAGCGAGCTTAAGTCCGCGCAAACCGCCAGTTGGTCTAGGGCGCACACTTCATCGGGGATGGAATGGACTCCCCGTTGATGCAAGGTACGCATAGAATTTCAGCCATTCATCGTGGCTAAGCTAGTGGGGTTCTGGTGGTACCGAGATCACGGTATAGTCCACGATCGTATTCGTGGCGCTGCCGATTGGTCGATTGGGCGGGAGGTTCCGTCGGATTTACGGCTCCATCGCTTCCTGAAGACCAGGACGCTTCAATTCGATCTGAAACCGAATTCCAGCGGGCTCGCGATTAGCCACCGTCACCGAGCCACCAAAAAGCGATAGGATGCGGTCCGCAACTGGCGGGCCCAGCCCCAGGTCGCCGCCCGGCGTAATGGACTCCCCAATGGCGAGGACATCAAAAAAGCGGGGGAGGGCTTGAAGCGGAATTACCCGCCCCGTCGCCTCAATCGCCAGCCCGACTCCGGTCGGCGTAGGGTTGGCAAACATGCGGACCGTACCCCCGCTCTTGGAAAACTTCACCGCGGTTTCCAGCAGCGATTGGAGGGCTTTGGTCAACAGGCCGTCGTGGCCGCTGACCACACCGACGCAGTCTGGCGCGATTTCCAATGAGACCTTGCGCGATCCGGCAAACTCGCCGGCTTTGGCGGTCGCCGCCTCCAAAACGGGGGGGAGGGAGACCGGCCGGGGCGCAAAACGGGTTCCCTCCACCTCGATTTGGCAAAGCAGCATCGCATCATCCAGAATGGTCAGGAGTCGCAGCTTCGATTCTTCAAACGGGGCCTTGAACTCGCTGATCTCGGGGTTGGTCTCGCAACCCATGAACACCAGATCGGTGAGGCCAAAGAGGCCATTGAGCGGCGTGCGAAGCTCGTGCGAGATCAGGGTCAGGAAATCGCTCTTGGCTTTATCCAGAATCGCGAGCCGCCCCTTGGCGTCGGCCAGTTCGCGGGTGCGCAAGCGGACCGTTTCTTCGAGATGGGCATTGTGCATTTCCAGCTCCACTTGCAGCTGGCGAAGCCGCAGGTGGGTGGTCACGCGCGCCTGAACCTCCTCGAGCTGGAAGGGTTTGGTCACATAATCGACCCCTCCGCACTGAAACGCCTTCACCTTGTCCAGTGTTTCGTTCAAGGCGCTGATGAAGATGACCGGAATGGAGGAAAGTCGGGGATCGGTTTTGAGCCGTTCGCAGGTTTCGTAACCGGTCATCTCGGGCATATTGATGTCCAGCATGATCAGGTCTGGAGGCTCGTTCGCCGCCGCCGCCAACGCCAGCCGTCCGCGGGGAAACGCGCGCACGAAATATCCCCGTCCTCGAAGCATCTCCTCCAACAACTTCAGATTATCCGGCGTGTCGTCCACGATCATGATGCTGAGCGGGCGAGGTGGCTGGTTCGTCTTCATGGTTCCTTCGGGGTTAGCAGGCGGGTGAGCGTATCGTGGTCATATTGATCGGCCAGCTGTCGCAAGGACTGCGCCAGCCCGGCATCACCGACGGCCACTTGTTGCAGAAGCTGGTTTAATTGGACCGTATCGCCGTTCACGGTGGCCTCGCGCATGGCTACGAGCAGCTTCTCGGGCAATCGCGCCAGCGCTTCTTCACTGACCGCGTTCGGTCGTCCCGCCGGTTGGGCCGATCCCTCCATCCCAGCCTCATCGCGATAAACATACTCCACCGGCAAATGCTGGCGGATCAGCTCAAACAGCGCTGCCTCGCGAAAGGGCTTCCGGAGAAAGGCGTTCGCCCCGTGCGCCAGGGCGGCGTCTCGATCCTCCCCAAAGACGCTCGCGGAAACCATGATGATCTTCACGTCGCCCCCGCCGGGACTCGACCGGATTCGGCGCATCGCTTCGCCGCCATCCGTCCCCGGCATCCGCATGTCGATGAGGAGCAGGTGCGGGCGCCAGGCTTGAAACTCCCGAACGGCTTGCTCGCCGTCTTCCACCGATCGCGTCTCGAATCCGATCGGACCCAACAGCTGCGCCAACAGCTCGCGATTATCCTGATTGTCATCGGCGATCAACACACGCCAGGTCGGTTGGCGTGGCCCGAGTCTCAGGACCTGGCGCTCCGCATTCCTCGGCTCGACCGTCTTCGCGGCGCCGGCCATCAGTTCGATCTCTAGGCGGAAAATGCTCCCCTTGCCCACCTGGCTGCTTACCGTGATGTCGCCTCCCATCAACCGCGCAAGCTGGCGGGAGATGGCCAGACCCAACCCCGTGCCGACCCCCGACTTGCGACCGGTGCTGGTCTGTTCGAAATGTTGGAAGAGCCGCTCCAGCTCCTCGGCCGACATGCCCGGGCCGGTGTCTTCGATTTCCGCCTGCAGGCGAAATCCATCCGATTTCCCAGGTTGCGCCCGGACGCGCAAAGCCACGCCGCCACGTTCCGTGAATTTGACCGCGTTGCCCAGAAGGTTGATGAGGATCTGGCGCAGCTTCCCTTCATCGCCGAGGACGAATTGCGGCACTTGGCCAATGCGCTCCAGCGTGAACTGCAAATTCTTCGCGTCCGTTCGGATCCGGAAGAGCCGCTCCAAGTCGTCCATGATCGTGTGGAGGTCAAAGTTCGCCGGGTTCAGGGCAACCCGTCCGGCTTCAATTCTCGACATCTCCAAAATGTCGTTGATCAGCGCGAGCAGGTGTTCGCCGCTCCGGCTGATGGTTCCCAGGTGGTGCTTCTGACCCAGCGTCAGCGCCGGGTCGCGCTGCATCAACTGCGAAAACCCCAAGATCGCGTTCATGGGCGTCCGGATTTCGTGCGACATGTTCGCCAAAAAAGTGGACTTGGCCTGCGTGGCAGCCTCGGCTGCCTCTTTCGCCCGCTGCAACTCCGCGGCCACGCGCTTCCGCTCCGTGATGTCCTCCTTCACCGCGACGAAGTGCGTGATCTCGCCCGCGTCATTCTTGATCGGGGAGATGGACGCCGACTCCCAGTAATTCTCGCCGTTTTTCTTTTTGTTGAAGAGGTCGCCGTGCCAGTCCTTGCCGGCCAGGATCTGGTCCCATAGTTGTTTGAAGAACTCCGGCGGGTGCAGCCCCGATTTGAGGATGCGCGGATTCTGACCGGAAACCTCCTCGAAGGAGTAGCCGGTCAGGTGCGAGAAGTGGGGATTCACATATTCGATCCGGCCGCGGCGGTCGGTCACGATCACCGTGACGGTGCTTTGTTCAATGGCGCGGGAGAGTTTCCGGAGCTTGTCCTCCGTTTCCTTGCGCACGGTGATGTCTTGAGCGGTCCCCAGCAACCGGGCGATTTTGTCTTTGCTGCCGCGCCAGACCTTGGCTTTGACCACGAGATGCCGGATCGCGCCGTCGGGCCGGATGACCCGTGATTCCACTTCGAAACTGGCGCCCGTCTGGAGGGCGTGCTGGACGCTGCGATCGAGCAGCGGCCAGTCCTCGGGATGGACGTGGCGCTGCCATCCCGGATAGGCGGGTGCGGGCTGCCGTGGATCGCCTCCGAAAATCCGGAACATTTCTTCCGACCAGACGAGCTGACCGGTGCGGGCATCCAGCGTCCAGCTGCCGACGTGCGCCACCTCCTGCGCTTCGGCCAGACTGCGCTCGCTGGTCTCGACCTGCCAAGCGGCTTCCTCGATGCGCTGCCGGACGACGACAAAGCCCACGAAGAGCATGGTAATCAGCAACGTGATGATAATCGGAGGGGACCGCTGCTGCGCGATGGCGCGCTGCAAGTCGCTGGCGGCCACGTCGAGCCCCATGACAGCGATAATCAGCCGGCCAGCGGGCTGCCGGAGCGCCGCAAATCCGGAGAGGAAGGTTCCATATTCATCGGTGTAGGGTCCCACGGTCGCCGCCCGCCCCGTGGCAAAGACCGTGAACAAGGCCGGTGGGGGCTTCTCATAGGGCACCCCGGGACCGACATAGTCGGAACTGTCTTCCGCCGCGGAATCCACCACGAAGACAATGCGCCCCTCGCGCAAGAACATCAGATACAAATCGCGGATCCGCGGATTCGTCCGGGCCATGGACACCAGTTGCTCGCGCAGGCGGGTAAAATCTGGATGCGCCATGTCGGCCTTCGAAGCGGTGAGGTGCTCGAGCTGATCGACATTGATCGCCGCGGCGACCAGGGTGGTCTGGACCAGGATGTCTTCCCGTTCGCGGCGCACCGTCTTGTTTTCCACCGCGTTGGTGAAAAACCATCCCGCGATCAGGATGGATGCCATCGCCGCCGTGAACTGGAGGCCGTGCTGCCGTCGGTCCGCCCGCAGCGGCTTCGCCAGGCGTTGCGCGTAATAGTCCCAGAGGACCGCCGCCAGGAATAATGCCAGGGCAGCGCGGATCAGTTGAAGCGGAATCCCCGTGAGCGCCTGGAAGGCGGCGGGGTTGATGGTCGAAGCGGGAAAAAACGGCGCCGGGGGAACGAAGGCGGCCGCCGCCAGAGCGTAACCGGCCATGAGCAGAGCCATAATCCGCAAGACTCCGCGCGTCTCGGACGCCGTTTGCGCAGCGCGGGAAAGGGTGATCACCGCCCAGATTCCGCCGACCAGTCCAAACGCATAGCGCGCGGCGGCGTTCAACCCGGGCACGCCGGCCGTGCCGCCAATCGCGGCCGCGAGAACCAAAGGAAGATAGATCCATACGCCGGGATCCTTGCCGCCCAGCTTGCGTCCGCCGCTCCGGCCGAATTCAAGCAGGCACAGAAATGACAGGGCTATAATGCCCGTGCGGATGGCGGCGAAAGCCGGTCCGTCTCCAGTGCTAAGCGCCAGCACTTCGAGCCATTCGTGAAGGCCTTGGGTCACGCCGAAGAGGCCGAGCCAGGCCCACGGCAGGCGTTGCGCCGGTTGCCGACGCAGGTTGGCGCAGGTGACTGCCAGCAGAACGAACGAAAGGCCGGAGACAAACAGAAGATAATCCAACTGGCCCTGGAGAAGTGGAGCTAACATGGGAACGGAATCACCAACCTCGGCGCGAATGGGCGCCGCGTTCACGCAGGGCGCCACCGGGACGCATCAGCGGCGGCCGGAGAAACAGCCCGGCAAACGGGCGGTTGGGGTAGGTGGGCATCGGCGATCCTCCCGGAGCCATGGATTCAGGCAGAACGGTGCGAGTACCGCAATAGCTGAAGCTGGCGCCGGGCAGCGGGCTGATCGCCGCCCACGGCGGGAGAAATCTCGGTTCACTAACATCTGTGTCTGCCGCGGAATCGGGGGGCGCGAGAGGCGGCCTGTGTCGTCGTTACCCGGCGCGCGTCAGTGGCATTCGACCTCGTCCACTCCAGACCCCAAAGATTGACCGTGGCCGGCTGTTCTGGTTCGGCCGACCGCCCGCGAGCGACCGGCGGTTCAGCGAAACCCGGGGGGCGCCTCACTTCACGGACGGGTCATCCGGCAGGCCGAGTTTCTTATAGAGATCCCGCCGGCCGATTTTGTCGCCATCCAGAATCTTGCGCGCGAAACCCGCCACGGTGAGCGCCACCTCGCGCGGCACGACCTGCACGCCGTCGCCGTCCGCCACAATCACGTCGCCGGGATTCACCAGCACCCCGCCGACCACAACCGGGCGGTTGACCGACTGGATTTCGTTGCGCCAGGGGCGGATGCCGCGGCCGGCCCAACAATTGCGATCAGGGAAAGTACGGGGTGGGGTTTCATGACGCCGCCATGCCAGCAAGGGCGGAGGGAATCCACAAAAACATTCGCTCTGGTCGATGCGCGCGAACTCCGTTTAGCTAAAGCACCTAACAGGGCAGAAGGATCGCGCAGCGGCCTAGGAAACGGCGGCGGCGCTCCTGATGTATTTGAGGTTTCCCCGGCAGGTGAAGGCCCGTCCTGATCACCGCGCACGCTGCGCCCGGCCGTCAGCCACCAGTCGGTCGAAGATCGTCCGCCCGAACGTCGCCTGTTCCAGTTCCAAGCCCGACTGGTAGAGAGCCGCCCGCAAAGCCGCCTTCGCTGCCACCATGGGCGCATAGCCAGTAGCCGCCCGACCAGACGGCCTGCAACTGCCACTCGGCGATCGCCAAGGTGTAGTTGCGGCTCTTGAACACCACCTCAAGTGGTAGCTCGGCAAGCAGACGGTAGCGGCGGGACACAGGCACCCGGCGACCTTCGGCGGCAGTATCGGGCTGGACAATAAGAATCCGGATCGCGTTCGTACGGGGGTGAAGAGGTGAGGCTGTCCTCTGGCCTTGTGCTTCGCGGGATTCACGCTAAGAACCATTTCATGCCCTTCCACAAACCAGCTCTTGCGGTGTCATTCGTCGCATGCGCCGTGGCGTGTCTCGCCGCCACAACGAGCATAGCCGCCGATGCTATTACGGCCGCACAGGCCGCACAGCATGTAGGCGAAGTCCAAACCGTGCACGGTGTCGTTGCCAGCGCGACCTACGCGTCCGGAACCAAAGGGCAACCCACCTTCCTCAACCTCGACAAGCCTTATCCGGAAACGATTTTCACCGTCGTCATCTGGGGTTCCGACCGAGGAAAGTTTACTGCTCCGCCGGAGACGGCTTTCTCGGGACTGACCGTGCGGGTCACTGGGGAGATTACCGCCTACCGGGGCACGCCTGAAATTGTCGTTTACGATCCGTCGCAGATCATCATGGATAATACACCGCAGGGGCTCCCCGAGCAAGCGACGCCGATCAACCCGCCTTCGGGGACGATGGCCGTGGGGCCGGAGGCGACGTTGTCCATCGACGCTGGCCTCGATGGACTGCGGGCAAAGGCGGAAAAGGGGGATGCAGAGGCCCAATTGCTACTCGCGTTTGCCTACTATGACAAAGGCGACGGCGTGCCAAAAAACATCGCCGAAGCTGTAAAGTGGTTGCGCAATGCCGCCGAACAGGGCTATGCCGCAGCTCAGTATGCTCTTGGCAACGCGTGCTACAACGGCCACGGCGTGCCAAAAGACAGCACCGAAGCGGTGAATTGGTTTCTTAAGGCCGCCGAGCAGGGTTATGCTCCAGCCCAACGGATTCTCGGCCGGATGTATTGCACTGGCGACGGAGTCCCCAAAGAGCCGGCTGAGGCCGTCAAATGGTTACGCAAGGCAGCCGACCAAGGCGACGCGGACGCGCAAGCGGGACTGGGCGTCATGTATAAAGAAGGCGACGGCGTGGCCAAGAATCCAACGGAGGCTGTGAAATGGCTAAAGAAAGCGGCGGAACAGGGTGACAGCAGAGCACTAAGACTACTCGCAATCGATTGGGGACTAGACAGTTTGCCCTCCCGTAACTCCAAACTTGGGGAAGCTGAGCTTGCTGAAGCTGCAAGATTATTTCGCGTCATAGCTGTGGAAGGTGATGGTTGGGCCCAGAATTGGCTGGCGGACGCATATTCGCAAGGCGTGGGCGTCGCAAAAGACGACGTGGCCGCTGTCGAGTGGTGGCGAAAAGCTGCAATGAATGAAGTAGTTTGGGCCAAAGAAAAACTGGCAGAATCGTGTTTTTTGGGCAGGGGGGTGCAGAAAGACCATGCCGAAGCTTTGATATGGTATCGGGCTGCAAATAAGGAGATAATGTCGCGCAAACCGGTTGAGCTTGGATTGGATTACTTCCCAAGCAAACCTGACAAAAATGACCAACCCACAATTGCCGACCAAAACGATGCAATTCGAAAGCGAGCGGAAGGGGGTGACGCTGGATCACAATGGTCTCTTGGGGAAAATCTGGCAAAAGGCGATGGTGTCGCACAGGACGGCATCGAGGCCATCAAATGGATTCGCAAAGCGGCAGAACAAGGCCACGCCAAAGCTCAGTTTTGTCTAGGTCTCGCTTACGATATAGGCTCTTTAGGGGAACATGTTCAGACGGGCCTAAAGGAAGACGCAGAAGAAGCTGCCCGGTGGTATCGCAAGTCGGCTGAGCAAGGTGACACAAATGCACAACTCGCAATTGGGCGTCTTTGCTACAGTGGGCGCGGAACAACGCAGGATTTCGTAGAAGCTACGAAATGGTTCCAAAAAGCGGCGGAACAAAACAACGCACACGCCCAAATGCTATGTGGTCTTGCTTGCGCGTTTGGCGACGGAGTTGAGGAAAACGATGTGGCTGCCGTAAAGTGGCTGCGGAAGGCGGCCAACCGCCACAATCAGGATGCCGTGGAGGCGCTGCGAGATTTATTCAACATCGGCGCTGGGTTCGCAGACGAGGACGTGGAGTGAGGTGATGCGACTTCTTGCAGCTGCTGGCAATGGTGAGGGTGAAGCTCAATACCGGCTGTGGAGCGCATATTCGTCAGGGGAGGATGTAATGCGGGACGAAACCGAAGCCCTGAAATGGCTTCAACGGGCCGCCGAACAGGGCCACGCAGAGGCTCAACCCTACCTTGGAATGGACGATGTTTTTCACGGAACAACGTTTTGAAGGCCGTTAAGTGGTTCCGCAGGGCCGCCACGGCCACGTGATCACGGTGATCGTCGAAGCGGACGTCAGGACGTTGGCTCAGGTCTTGGCGACGGCCCGAAAGTGGGCGAAAAGGGCAGGGGTCCGTGCCTGCCCGCGCTATGGCTTCAGGACTTGAAAAACCGGACAGACAGATACCGTGCGAAAGGCCGAAACTTTCCCTGCAAGTGTAAGTCGTTGGGGGTCATTGGTGGTGGAGGATGGATTCGAACCATGAGCCAGAGGTTCGTAACCCATCGGAAGATCAAGGAGGTTATGAAAGTGAGCCTCCGGCGTGCACACACGTAAGCGCACACGTTTGGGTCCAGACCTGTCGCGACCTGGCACAAG
Organism: Opitutia bacterium; assembly: GCA_003153035.1. GTDB lineage: Bacteria > Verrucomicrobiota > Verrucomicrobiia > Opitutales > Opitutaceae > Fen-1467. The sequence continues at coordinate 4,833 of PMBT01000023.1, read as the reverse complement.
TGGTCACGATGTGGCCGTGGGTTTCTGCTAAGGTGCGCAAAGCCATCCTCACGCTGCTGAACGCAGCGCAAGGGGATGGCCATGACACCGGCGCAGACTGAGGGGCGGAGTGCAGCGACGGGAGACGGCGCCACGAGCGCTGCCCAGAAGCAGGCGGAAGGTTTCCCTGCCCTCAAAGGCGGGGGAAGGGGCGTAAGTGACCCTCCCACGGGCGGAAACGACGAAAGCCCGGAATATCGGAAGCGCAGGTGGAGCGACCTCCATGAGGTTACGCTCGACGTAATTCTGGCGCGAGCAAAGGAAGCGGCTACAGGCGCGGCATCGGGAGGCGAGGGCGAGCGGGCCGCCGGATGCGGCGCGGGCGCCGCGCCGGCGCCCGCCGCCCTTCCTTGTCATACAGCGGATAAGTGCATCCATTCATCCAGTGAGGAGCTCAACGGGAAGCTGAGTGAGGAATGTGCTCCAACCGACCGACAAAATGAGCGCGAAGCGAAAAGAATGGAGGAGGAAGGAAAGGAGCTCTTCAGCACTCAGCAGGGAGTGACAGGAGTTCCGAGCCCAGCAAACAAAAGCATCTGGAAACGAGGAAACGGTTACGGGCGAACAGCGAAAGAAATCCGCGCTACGATAGGTTCTTTCGCTACACGGTGGGGTTTAGAGCGGTTGGGATTCATGACCCACACCTTTGCGGGTGAAGCACCCACAATCAAAGAAGCAAGGCGGCGGTGGCGGTCACTTCGCATCAATGCGCTGGACGGGCGGTACCACTCTTGGTTGTGCGTGCTTCAGAGGGCCAGATTTGGGCGGCTGCACTTCCACCTGGTGGTGGTGTGTCGGAAGGACGTTCGGACGGGCTTCGATTTCGAGGCGGTCAAGCGGAGGGATTACCGGTCCGCGAGTGAATACCTGCGCGGAGAGTGGGAGTTCTGGCGCGAGGCCTGCCCAAAGTACAGCTTCGGACGGTCTGAACTGCTCCCGGTGCGCACGGATGCCGAGAGAGCAGCGCGGTATGTGGCGCGATATATTTCCCGCCATCTCCGGACACGGTTCCCAGAAGACAAACGGGCGCGGTTGGTTAGTTTCGCAGATAATGCACGCGAGGGCCTTGCGCGGCACCGTCTACATGTGGAGACAGGCGGACCAGCGGAACGCCGTTTGGGCGGACTAATCCACGACTTGGGTTTATCCGGCGTGGGCGAGCTGCGCACGCAGTTGGGCCGAAGCTGGCGGCGGAAATTGGGGAGGCTGCTTGATCCTGACGAGGTGACGGAGAGAGATTTCTGGCGGATCGTCGGTGCGACTCTGGGCTGCCTAGATGGGGGAAACGGTCTTTACCAGGCGCTGCAAGAATCGCTGGCGGCTGTTACGGCGGATCCCTGCGAGTGGCAAGCGGAGTATTAGGGTCCCGCCAGATTTCGAGTGCACTGGTTCAGGGATTTGCCTTTTCGCTAAGCATGGACCTCAACTGGATTAAGACTTCGTCGTGTGAACCGTGATGTTCTGATAGACTCGTGGTCCGTTCGAGAATCTCCACTCCTCTTTCTGCGTGTTCTCTCCATTTTGGGTTCTTGCGGAGCTGCAGCGCCCTTGCCATCGCCGCATAGGAAAATGGAAAGTCAGGATATTTGGCTATGACCTCCTGGTATTTCGCCATAGCCTCGTCCGTCATCTTGAGTTCGATTCTCCCACCTGGAAGTTCGGACCAAGTCCCGTCCATGCTGTCGCTGATACCCATAAGAAGGGAAATCGTATGAAAAGGCTCCTGACAGCATTGTCGCTGCTTCTGTTTACGTTCGGGACGGGCGTGCCTGCATGTGCGCCGAGGAACGAATGGAGGGAACTTAATGACGAGTCGGTGTCGCTCTATCGGCAAGGGCAATACGACCGTGGCGTGGTGGTCGCGAAGAAGGCGCTCCAAGTAGCGGAGCACGCCGTGGGCCCGGATGATCCCATTGTGGCCACAAGCCTTAACATCCTGGGTTTGCTGTACGTTGCCCAAGGCCAGTACGCGCAGGCCGAGCCCCTCTATAAGCGTGCACTCGCGATCAATGAAAAAGCCTTGGGCCCGGATCATCCCACCGTGGCCACGGGCCTGAACAACCTCGCAGGGGTGTACATGGCCCAAGGCCAGTACGCGGAGGCCGAGCCTCTGTACAAAGGCGCGTTGGCGATCAGGGAGAAGACCCTGGGCTCGGATCATCCCGATGTGGGCCAGAGCCTGAACAACCTCGCGTTCCTGTACGATGATCAAGGCAAATACGCGCAGGCGGAGCCGCTGTACAAACGCGCGCTGGCGATTTTTGAGAAGTCCCAGGGCCCGGATCATCCCACCGTGGCCACCGGCCTGAACAACCTCGCAGGGGTGTACAAGGCCCAAGGGCAGTACGCAGAGGCCGAACGGCTTTGCAGGCGCGCACTGGCAATAGATGAGAAAGCCCTTGGCTCCAATCACCCGGATGTAGCGAAAGACCTGAACAACATCGCGGAGTTGTGCCGTGCCCAAGGCCAGTACGCGCAGGCCGAACCACTCTACAAGCGCGCGCTGGTGATCAGGGAGAACACCCTGGGCTCGGATCATCCCGATGTGGGCCAGAGCCTGAACAACCTCGCGTTGCTGTACGACACCCAAGAGAAGTACGCGGAGGTCGAGCCCCTCTATAAACGTGCACTCGCGATTAATGAAAAAGCCTTGGGCCCGGATCATCCCACCGTGGCCACGTGCCTCGAGAATTTGGCGGCGCTATACAGAATGACCAACCGGGCAGAAGAGGCCGAGGTCCTTGCCAAGCGCGCCGCAGCGATCCGCACGATCAAGAGGTGAACCGAGCCATCTGGGTGCCCGGGCTTCAAGCGGCCTTGGGCTGCCCCAGATCGCCAGCCATCTTGTCTGCCCGGGTTGCCCGGTGACCGTGGTGCCCGGGCGCTGGGGAGCCCGGGATTCATGAATGCCGTGGCGGCGGGGGCTCCGAGGATCGGTGCGCCGTCTTGTCCGGCAGTCCCCGCGAATGATGTGGAATGACGATCCCCTCAGACCAACTCACTTCTTCGGCTCGGCCGCCGACGTTGCCGCTGGCTTCTGATCGTCGAACGGCTTCGCCCCCTTCGGCAGCGTGTCGCGGAGCAGTTTCTCGAAGCGCGCATTACCCTTACCAACGACGTGTTGAAGCTACCGGAGCGCTGTCCCGACGCAACAGCGCACCTGCTCGATCCATGTATGGCGTCGGTCCCGGGAGATGTGGAAGAGGTCTTCTTCGATCGATCATTGATCTCCACAGCGATTGCCGGCTGAAGCACGCGACCCCGAAAACGACCACCGCCCACGACTCAGAAGCTTGATCCATCGGTCGCTTTGGCGATGAACTCGCTGATGCCGTAGTCGCCATTCCATCCCTCGTTGAACCCGAAGCCTGGATTCCCGCGGGTGTACGTACTGTCCTTCACCGTCACCAGCAGCACTCCGTTCTTATACGCCTTGATCTCGTTGCCCACAATGGTTGCCTTTATCCTATCACCCGTCTTCACGGCGTACTGCTTCCCTCCCACTTGCAGAAGATAGGTGAAATCGGCCAGGGGCCCATTCCATCTCACGAGGATCAAGTAGGCGGTCTCGTCATCCCTCAGCGAAAAAGAGATCTCGTATCCGTCGCAATTGTGCTTTGCCAACGAGGAGCGAAGCCGCACCTCTACTTCCGGATAGCGAAACACCGTTCTTTTATCCACCACCACCTCCACGCTTTGATTTGGAGGCCATTCGCCGGTCAGAAGGGCCACCGGGTCCGCATAGCTCGCGGGGCCAGCGTGGCCGAATGCATATCCGGGATATGTCGAGACATTGCCCCAATCCAAGCCGATCGTTTTTCCAACCATCCAATGGCCGCCTTCCGAGATCGGATCTTCATTGAGTGGGAACTGCGTCGAGTAGCCGGCCACATGCGTCTTGGGCAGGTGCGAACCTGTTGTGGTCGTCTGCGGCCCGGCGGAACAGCCGGCAAGAAATGCGAGGAAAGCAGTGGCCAGGCATAGCCGCCGCCACGCTTCTTGGAATGCGACGAAGACTCGGTTCATGTTTCTGTTGCGTTCCTCCATCCGTTTTGGAGGCGTCGTCCAGTGGGGTAGGTCGTATCTGCTCCGGTGCTCATGAGAAAGCGCCGTTTCGGTGATGCTCGATTGAAACTCAGAAGCAGGTCGGACGCCACCTCAAACTGCCCCGGCAGGTCCGGCATTAACCGGCCACCCAAGCTGTGGTACTTTTCGAGTATCGCATTGAGGTGGCTTGGTCAGGCAACGGTAACGCGAAGCGAACCGCAGAACCCTCGAACCCAAGCCGCCCGGTGACCGGGGACCAGGGGTGGAGGGCGAAAAGAGGAGGGAGGCCGGGAGCAGTTCGGACAGGGATGCTGACGGGGTGGGGTGCCTGAGGGCCGGCATGCCGAGGATTAAGCGCACAAAAACCGGCGAACGAATGACGAACAGGGAGTCAATTCACCTATGAAAGTGATCGGCGCTGATCGGATCCACCAATTTACCTAACGCGACAGGAAGCGCCACCGGGGGGGCCCCCCCCGCGTATCCGAGAGCGAGAATCGGCCCGCATGGGGCAAATAAAGGGGAGTAGCGGAGCTGTTCTGTTCCCTTTCCGTTCCGTGTTTTGGTGCTGCCTATGAGATTGGTGCTCAGGGAGGGGCATAATCTTTGTGAGCGGTGGCTGGTGAAGGTCTTTTAGAAAGGTGGCCGGTCCGCGGGTGGTCGCCTGTGGCAGGGGTGGTGGGGGGTGGGGGTCGGAAATGAGCTCTTAAGCCGGTGCCAGATAGTCGTCCCTTAAAAACTAGTCTG
>PMBT01000142.1 GCA_003153035.1 Opitutia bacterium | reverse complement strand
GGCGCGTTATGGATAACGCGTAAACCCGGACGGCGCGTTACGGAAAACGCGCCCCACCTCAACTGCCTCAGCGTCCGGCTCAGTCGTCGGCGATTCCGTGCGACCGTCCGGGTCCGGTTCCGAGGGCGCGCGGCTTCTTGCCGACGAGCTCAAACAGCATCGGGCACCCGTCGAGTCCGAACTCCTTGATGACGCCCGCCTCGAGATACCGGCGGTAGGATTCCTTCAGCCGGCGCTCCTGGTTGCAGTAAAGGCGGATGCGGAACGGGCGGTTGCCGGTCTGCACGCAGTAGTAGATGCGGAAGCGTTTGCCGGCCACCGAGGGGGGCGGCGTGCGCTCCGCCAGGTGCGTGAGGGTCTGGTTGAGCCGTCCGGTCGGCAGCTTCGTGTCGAGCTGGCGGTGGAGCTTCACGGCGGCATTGAGCATGCGATCGACCTCGTAGCCCGACATCGCCGAGGCGAACACCACTGGCGCGCCCGGCGTGAAGAACAGCCGCTCGAAGAGCGCGTGCTCGAACTTCTCCCGGAACTCCCGCTCGTCTTCGTATCCCTCGATGCCCTCCCCCTCGAACTCCTTGTGCACGAGATCCCACTTGTTCACGACGATCACGACGGGCTTGGCCTCCTTGACGACTTCGCCGGCGATGGCCTTGTCCTGCTGCGTCACCCCCTCCATCGCGTCGATCACCAGGAAAACCACGTCGGTCCGCTTGATCGCGTCGAGCGAGCGCAGGCGGGAGAAATACTCAACGGACGAAGACAGCTTCGTGGCAGCCTTGATGCCCGCCGTGTCGATGAGCCGGAACGGATAGGATTTACCGTCGCGCCCCGTGAACTCAAAGGGCACTTCGATGGCATCCCGCGTCGTGCCGGGCTCCTGGTTCACGATCAACCGGTCGCTCCGGATCAGGCGGTTGCTCAGCGAGGACTTGCCCACGTTGGGGCGGCCGACGAAACAGACGCAGAGCGCCTCGCGGGCGGTCCTGGCCTCGGTTGACTCCTCCGGTGCGGGGCCGAGCTTCTCCAGGATCGCGTCGCGCAGGGTCACCTCGCCCACCCCGTGCTCGGCGGAAAAGAAGAACGGTTCGCCCAGGCCGAGCCGGTAGAAATCGGGGTTGTCGCGGCGGGCGTCGTGAAAGTCGATCTTGTTCACCACAAGCAGCACCGACTTGTCCTTGCGTCGCAGGCGCTGCGCGATCCGCTCGTCGAGCGCGGTCACTCCGTCCTTCGCGTCGACGACGAAGAGGATGACCTGGGAGGTGTCGATGGCGAACTGCACCTGCACCTCGGTCGCGGCCACGATCTGCGACGAACTGTCCCCTCCCTTGAGGCCGATGCCGCCGGTGTCGAGCAGCGTGTAGCCGCCGTCGTCCACCTGGGCGGAGATGACGTCGCGCGTGACACCCGGCTGGTCGTGGACGATGGAAATGCGCTTCCGGGTCAGCCGGTTGAAAATGCGGCTCTTGCCGACATTGGGACGGCCGACGATGGCGACAGTGCGGGACATGCGTGGAACGCGAATTAAAAGGAAATATGAAAAAGGGAAGACCCCATTGTAGGATCCATCTTGGATCTTCGATTTTTCGTCTTGAATAGCAAGGTTTGCAGCCTAGCGGCGCAAACCTTGCACAAATCGCTCAATGCGGGTGCAGGCCTCGACGAGCTTTTCGTAGCCGGTCGCGAAGCTGGCCCGCACAAATCCGCGGCCGTTCTCGCCGAAAGCCGTGCCGGGAACCATCGCCACGCGCTCCTTCTCGAGCAGGCCAAACGCAAACTCCCGCTCGCCCAGGCCGGTGGCCGCCACTGAGGGGAAGGCGTAGAACGATCCCCGCGGCAGGTGGCACTTCAGGCCGATCTCATTGAAGCGGCGCACCACCAGGTCGCGCCGGCGGTGGTACTGTTCGCGCATGCGCTTCACCCCGTCTTCGCCGCGCACCAGTGCCTCAATGGCCGCCTCCTGGCTGATGACCGAGGCGCACATCATCGAGTACTGGTGAACCTTCATCATCGCGTCGATCAGCGGGGCCGGGCCGCAGGCATAGCCGATGCGCCAGCCGGTCATCGCGAAGGCCTTGGAGAAGCCGTGCAGGAAGATGGTCCGCTCCTGCATCCCGCGCAGGCTGCCGATGCTGACGTGCCCGCCCTCAAAGGTGAGCTCCGAATAGATCTCATCACTGATGACCAGCAGATCCTTCTCGATGCAGAACCGGGCGATCTGCTCAAGCTGCTCCCGGCTGCAGGTGCCTCCGGTGGGGTTGCACGGCAGATTAAGCATCAGCAGCTTGCAGCCCGGCTGCCACGCGGCGGAGAGCGCGGCGGCGGTCAGGGCGAAATTGTCCGCCGCGTGCGTCGGCACCGCGACCCCGATCCCGTGCGTCAACGTCACTGAAGGGTGATAGGAAACGTAGCACGGCTGGTGAAACATCACCTTGTCGCCGGGATTGACCAGCGCGCGCAAGGCGATGTCGATGGCCTCGGAGACGCCCACCGTGACCAGCACCTCGCTCTCCGGCTGGTAGTGCACGCCGTAATTCCGCCCGACGTAATTGCAGATGGCCCGGCGCAACTCGATCAAACCGAGATTCGAGGTGTAGTGGGTCTTGCCCTTTTCGAGGGCGTAAATCGCCGCCTCGCGAATGTGCCAGGGGGTCGTGAAGTCCGGCTCGCCGATGCCCAGCGAGATCACATCCTTCATCTTGGCCACGATCTCAAAGAAATCGCGGATGCCCGACTTGGGCAGCGTGACGATGTGGCGCGCAATAAAACGGTTCGGGTCCATGGTGGGGTGGCGGCAGGGCGCGCCGGGGACGAGCAGTCCGCCCGGTGGTCGCTCCCTGCCTGGTCAGCGGTTACGGGGTCACCGTCAGGCGGTCATTCTCCTCCACCGGCGCATCCATCAGATAGCCCTGCTCCTTGTAGGAACGGAGCATGAAGTGCGTCGACGTCGACAGCACGCCCTCGATGGTCGAAAGCTTTTCCGACACGAACGCCGCCACCTTTTGCAGGCTTGAGCCCGTCACGAACACCAGCAGGTCGTAGCCGCCCGACATCAGGAAGCAGGATTCCACCTCGTCGAAGCGGCTGATGCGCTCGGCCAGCCGGTTGAACCCGCCGCCCCGCTCGGGGGTGATCCGCACCTCGATCACCGCGCGCACGGCCCCGGCCTCTTCCTTTGAAAGGTCGAGCACCGGACGCCAGCCAAGAAAGATGCGGTCCTTCTTGAGCTGCTCCAGGTGACCGTTGACCTCGGCTTCAGTGAGGTTCAGCACCTGCGCCATCTGCGCGGTGCCAAGGCTGCCGCCTTCGAGCAGGAGTTTCAGTACCGGATTCATATAGAATCGCGATGTTTGCTGAAACCTCCGGCGAATCCACACTTATTTTTCAGGGGCGCCGCGTTGCCGACGGCTTTTTATCACAAAGGCACCGAGGCAGAGTGGGAATCGGTCTGAGTGATGCACCGCGCTGCATCAGGTTGATCCGAGCCAGATCGATGCAGTTGTAGGAAGCGAGCTTCGGCCTTCGCATGAAGCTACGGAGGACAGGTCGCGCGCGCGCTTCCTACAAATGCTTGGTTTGGGCTCTGCGCCGCCGTGGTTCATCACCTCATCCGCCCGGGGAGGACGGAGCGCCCGCCGCGGGTTTCAAACGCGCCAGGACGGCATGCAGTTCGGCCAGACGCACGGGCTTGCTGACATAATCATCCATTCCCGCGGCGAGGCATTTTTCACGGTCCCCCTGCATCGCATTNNGGCATCTGGCAGTCCATGAGAATCACGTCGTATTCCAACCGCGGCAGCGCCGACAGGACCTCGAGGCCGTTGGCCACGACATCGCCGGTGCAGCCCAGTCTGGCCAGCTGGCCAAGCGCGACCTTCTGGTTAACGGGATTATCCTCGGCCACCAGGATGCGCAGCTTGGGGAGGGGCAATACCTGTGCCGTCGGGCTGCGCGCAGAGGACGCGGGATCCTTCAGCATGCTCTCCGCCCTGCCCTTGTCCATCGCATCGACCAGGCTGTCGAAGAGGCGTGATTGCTTGACGGGCTTGATGAGGTAGGCGTCGATGCCGGCAGCTTTTAATTCCTCGTCGCTCAACATCTGTCCCAACGAGGTCAGGATGATCAGTCGGGTGGAGGCGATGCCTGGGTCCGCCTTGATCGCCCGTGCCAGGGTCAGGCCGTCCATTTCCGGCATCTGCATGTCCAGCAATGCGAGGTCGTAGGGCGTCCCCGCCGCCACCGCCGCGCGCAACAACTGGAGGGCTTCATGCCCGCCCCCGGCGCTGCCCTTCTGCATCTTCCAGGCGACGATTTGATGGCGCAGGATCTGGCGGTTCGTGGCGTTGTCGTCGACCACCAGCACCCGCAGGTCGGTCAGGTCGCGCTGCTCGGTCCGCACGGGCTTGAGGCCGCCCGGCAACTTCTCAAATCGGGCGGTGAACCAAAACGTGGTCCCCTTGCCGGGTTCGCTCTGCACCCCGATCTCCCCGTTCATCAGGGTCACGAGCTGCCGGGCAATGGCCAGGCCCAGGCCCGTGCCGCCATATCTGCGGGTAGTCGAACTGTCGGCCTGAGTGAAGGCCTGGAACAACCGCTCCTGCACCGCGTGCGGAATGCCGATGCCGGTGTCAGCCACGGTAAAGCGCAGCGCCGCGTGGTCTTCGGTTTCGCTCTCCTTGACCACCCGGACCACGACCTCGCCTTGCTCGGTGAACTTNNATCGCATTGCTGAGGAGGTTGATCAGGATCTGCCGCAGCCGCCCGGGATCGCCGCGCAACCCCGCCGGCACGTCCGGGGCGATGCCGCTCGTCAGCTCGATGCCCTTGCCCTGGGCGCGCTCGGCCAGCATGTCCAGCGTGCTCTCGATGGTTTCCACCAGGTCAAAGTCGAGCATCTCGAAGGTCAGCTTGCCGGCTTCGATCTTGGAGAAATCCAGAATGTCGTTGATGACGGTTAGCAGGGCGTCCGCACTGACGCGCACGGCTTCGGTGAATTCGCGCTGCTGCGGATCCAGTTTCGTGTCGAGCAACAGGCCGATCATGCCGATCACGCCGTTCATCGGNNTGGCTCATGTTCGCGAGGAACTCGCTCTTGGCCCGGGCGGCCGCCTCCGCGGCCTCCTTGGCCTCCTTGAGCGCGGTCTCCGCCTGTTTGCGCCCGGTGATGTCGCGAATGAACGCGTTGAACACGACCGAGCTCTCCCACTTGTTCGGCCGGATGGCCACTTCCACCGGAAACTCCCGCCCGCTCTTATCCTGTGCGGCGACCTCAACAACCTTGTTCAGAATCGCGTTTTCACCCGTCGCCAGATACCGCAGCATTCCCTCGTTGTGCGCCTCCCGCATTTGCGGCGGAACGATCATATCCGACAGGCGGCGCCCGACGGCTTCCTCCCGCGACCAGCCGAAAACAGCGCAGGCTTGGTGGTTCCAGTCGATGACCCGGCCCTCCGCGTCGATCGTGACAAAGGCATCGTAGGCGGAATCGATGATCACCCGGGTCTGTTCCTCGCTCTTGCGCAACGCGTCCTCGGCCTGCTTGCGCCCGGTGATGTCGCGCGAGATTCCGACCAAACCCGTGACGTTCCCATCCTCGTCGCGAAAGGGGACCTTGGTGGTGGATACCCATGTGACGTGGCCGTCCGGCCACGTCTCCTTTTCCTCGAGGTTGATGATCCCCTCTCCGGTGCCCATGGCGCGCTGCTCGTCCTCGTAGGCCTGGTGGGCGTGCTCCCCGGTGAAATAATCCGAATCCCGCTTCCCAAGGGCCTCGCTCGCATCACGCAATCCGAAGAGGTGCGCCATGGGTTCATTGATGCGGATGAAGCGGCTCTGCCGGTCCTTGAAGTAAATATTGTCGGGGATGGTCCGCAGCAGGAGATTGAACAGGAACTGCTCCCGCTTCAGCGACTCCTCGATGCGCTTCTGAACCGTGATGTCACGGGAGATCCCAAAGGTGCCGATAATGGCGCCGCCGGAATCCCGGAGCGGCATCTTGCTCGTCAAGGCCCACGTGTCTGGACGGTCCAGCCAAGTCTCGACCTCCTCCAGATTAATCACCGCCCGGCCGGTGCGCATGATGCGCTGTTCATCCCGCAAGGCCTCGCGGGCGTGCTGGCCGGAGAACATCTCGGCATCGGATTTGCCGATGAGGTCGGCGGGTTCCAGTCCGTGCTTGCGTGCCTTGGACTGGCTGACCGCGATAAATCGTGAGTCGCGGTCCTTGAAATACACCTCGTTGGGAGTTGAATCCAGGATGGCGTGCAGGAGCAGCCGCTCCTGCTCCAGGACCTGGCGCGCCTGTTGAAACCCGGAACTGTCAACAACCGCCGCCTGGCTCGACTGGACGTGGCCGGCCTCGTCCTTGATGGCCGTAACGTTGAGGAGCACCGGCATGATCGAGCCATCCTTGCGGACCAGGCTGCACTCCAGATTTGACACCTTGCCTTGTTCTTTGAAGGCAGCGTCGGCCTGGGCAAGGACCTTGACACTTTCCGGGGTCAGCAGGTCGGTGAACTTCTTTCGCCCGATGAGCTCTTCTCGGGCATACCCAAGCCAGGAAAGCTCGGTGGCGTTCATGCTGGTGAGAACGCCATTCTGGTCGAGCGAGTGGCAGCCGCACGGCGCATGATCAAACCAATCCTGCACGTCCGGCATGGCAGCCAGGTTCGCCGAAGGACGCGCATTTTTCTTGGGGTGTGTTTTCACGGGTCTTGTCGGCATTTGAGTATCTTGGCGGCTGGTTGGACAGTTTTAACCACGAAGGCACAGAGCTCACGAAGATCGAACCTTCGGAGGAGAAATTCTCTCGCTTCACTTCGATACATCCCGATGCCGCGCACACCGCGCGGTGCATCACCCAGATCGCTTCCCTCCGCGCGCTCTGTGTCTCTGTGGTAAATCACGGCTGCTTCCCGTCGAGCAGGGCCCGCACGGCTCTGGCGAGAACCCGCGGACGGCAGGGTTTGCGGAGAAAATGGCCCCCGACGGGCAGCTTGGGAACACGCTCCGAATCTTCGCGGCCATAGCCGCTGAGGCAGATCACCTTGAGGGTCGGTTTCTCCGCCCGGAATCTCTCGGCGATTTGCGGCCCCGTGATGTGCCCCGGCAGCACCAGATCCGTCAGCAGCAGCTCAATCCGCAGGGCGTGCCACTTCCAGGCCTCCAGCGCCTCCTCGGCGGACCCGGCCTGCAACACCCGGTAGCCGTGCTTCTGCAACATCGCCACGGCGACCTCACGGACGGAAGCCTCGTCTTCCACGAGCAGAATCACCTCCCGGCCGCCGCCGATCTTCTCCCCGGAATGGATGACCGGTTCGGCCACGGCACCGGCGGGCGCGGCGGGCAGAAAAACCTTGATGGTGGCGCCCTCGTTGACCGCGCTCTTCACCTCCAGCCAGCCCGCGTGTTGCTGGACGATGCCCCAGGCCGCGGCCAGTCCCAGGCCCGTGCTCTTGCCAGCATCCTTCGTGGTGAAGAACGGCTCGAAAATCCTGGGCAGAACCTCCGGGTCGATTCCGCATCCGGTATCGGTAATCTTGAGGCAGACAAAGCTCCCCGGCCGGCTCGGCGGTTCCAGTTTTGCCCCGGCCTCGGTGATCGCCAGGGCCTCCGTCGCTAGGATGAGCTGCCCGCCTTCCGGCATGGCCTCGCGGGCGTTCAGCGCCAGATTGATCAGGATTTGCTCCAGCATCCCGGCGTCCGCCCGGATGAGCGGCAGGCTAGCGGCCAGGCTGGTTTCAATGGTGATCTGCTCACCAAGCAGTCGCCGCAGCCCCAGGACGGTCCCTTCGATGAGGCCGTTCAAATCGAGATTCTGCGGGTGCATCGGCTGCTGACGGCTGAAGATCAGCAACTGGCGGAGCAAGCCGGCCGCCCGTTCACTTGCGGCGGAGATCTGATTCAGGGGTTCGAGGGTCTCGGTCGCGGGATCCTCGGCGTCCAGGAGCAGGCTCGCGTGGCCGGTGATGATCGTGAGCAGATCGTTGAATTCGTGCGCAACGCCTCCCGCCACTTGCGCGAGCGCTTCCATCTTCTGGTTCTGCCACCCGGTGAGATCCGCCGACGGGCCCCCCGCAACCGCCACTGCCGCGGTCCCCGCGGATTCACCCGCGATCGCCGTTGGTGGATGAGGTTGGGCCCCGGCGTCCTTCATGCGTTTTCGACCGGCAGGCTGACATGGCTGGTCGTGCCCGCCCCGGCTTTGCTCTCAAGGTTCAATTCTCCGCCCAGGTGCCGCGCGAGTTTGCGCACGAGTGTCAGTCCGAGCCCGAGTCCCGGCTCCTCCGAGAGCTTGCGGTTGGATTGCTGAAACGCGCTCAGCTTCTCGATTTGCAGCGGCGTCATCCCGCGGCCGGCGTCGGTCACGGAGAACCGCAGCCAGGCCCCATCCAGCCACGCGCGCACCTCCACCGGTGTCTCCCGGCAGGAGAAACTGAAGGCATTGTCCGCGAGTTCCTCGGCCAGGGTGCTGAGGCACGCGGGATCCGCCCGGAGGCCCGCCGGGGTGAGATCGATTGTGAGGTCCGCGGTGCGTTTGTGGCGCTCGGCGGCGGTGCTAATGCCGGCGGCCAGCGCCTCCACGACCGCCGCGGGCGCCAGCAACCGCATCGTGCGGGCGGATTCCGGATTCTCGAGCTCAAGAATAAGCAGGTAATTGCGCAGCGTCCGGTGAAGCTTCCGACTCGCCCGGCGGATGTCGCTCAAGTCCTTCCGGATCTCGTCCTTGGTGCGAGTTTCCCATTCCTCTTCCAGGAGTTCCGTCAACCCGATGATCCCAGCCAGCGGCGTGAAGAACTCATATGGCAAAGTCGAATTCAGGTTTTCCCGCAGTCGCTCGATCACGCGGTCGTCAACGCGGTCGCTGATCTCGGCCCGCCGCAGGCGGGCGTTGACACACGCGAGCAGCGCCGACCACGCGAATGGCTTCCGGAGGAAATCGTCCACTCCGATGTTCATGAAGGCGCGCGTATTGCCCGCATCCTTCTTGCCGGTCATGAGCACAAACTGCCGGTTGGACAGCTCGGGATCCTCGCGCATTTCGTTCAGCAGGCGGCGGCCGTCCTTGCCCGGCATGTCGATGTCGGAAATGATGAGGTCGGGCAGGTGCGCCCGGGCCAGTTTCCACCCCTCGATGGCATCGGCGGCGCAGAGTGTGCGGTAGCCGTAGGTCTCAAGACCCAAGGCCATGGTGGTGCTGAGTTGCACGTCGTCATCGACAATCAGGATGGTCTTGAGACTGGCGGCTTGGTTGGAAGTGCTGGGAGTCGTTGACATGGTATTAAAGTAGCCGGAAGTCCTTTCAGCTGCGAGGATTTCTTAACCCGGACTCCTGCTAACAATTCGCTAATCGATGCTCGCTGCTTTGGTTGCCCTTCGACTTCGCTCAGGGCCTTGAGCCCGTCGAAACGGTGGTTCAGCCGCCCTGGGAGACGTCCGACGATCAGGTTTTCGAGGTTGCGCTCGCGCCGGGCTTTCCCGGCGGTTGATTGAGCAAGAGCCAGTAAAGGCCCAACTGACTGACGGCTTCGGTGAACTTCTCGAAGGCGACCGGCTTGACGATATAGCTGTTCACTCCCGCGGCATAAGAGCGGACGACATCCGATTCCTCCTGCGAGGAGGTTAGGACCACCACGGGGATGGTCCGCGTGCGCGCGTCGCCTTTGATCCGCTCCAGGACCGCCAGCCCGTCCACCTTGGGGAGCTTGAGATCGAGCAGAATGAGCCTCGCCTGGGGGCCAAGGGGAGGGTTCGTCACGGCCGCAGGAGCAAAGAGAAATTCAAGGGCCTCGGCGCCGTCTTTGACCCACGCGAGGCGGTTGGCCAGATTGTGTTTCTGCAGCGCGCGCATCGTCATCTCCGCGTCGTGCGGATTGTCTTCCACGAGCAGGATTTCGATGGAGCCGGATGGCCGGGAATTGGATGGTTTCATAAGGGAAACGGGTGTTCAGGACGGGAATTTCCAAGCCATTTTACAGGACGTAAATCATTTTACAGGAGGCAACAGAGGGAGCGGAGGAAATGTGGCAAGGAGCGGAAGGCCCTCTATGCCAGATCCATGCAATTACAGAAATTCTCCTCGTATTCTCGCGAACCGAACAGGGTGCCGGTGTAGGAAGCCCGCTTGCGGGCGATTTCTCCTCTGCTATCGCGCGCAAGCGCGCTTCCTACAGATGCAAAGTTCCGGCTCATTTCCCTCCGTTTTCTCCTGTAAAGAGGCATGGGATCAATCGGCTGCCATTGGATATATCCGGGTTAGGACGAACCGGGCGGCGGCTGGACACCGCCGCCGACTGGCAGACTCTGCCGCGGTGCCAGCAGGAGCTCNNTGTCGCCCAGGCCGCTCATGCCGAGAATCCGGACGCCGGGGTCCGCTTGCCGTATCAGCTGCACGAAAGCAAGTCCGTCCATTCCCGGCATGACCATGTCGGAAATGACGGCCGCAATCGTGGCGTGGTACTGCATGAAGATTCCGGCCGCCTCGCCGCCTTCGGCCGCGGTCAGGACCTTGTAGTTGAATCTCTCCAGGATGTTTCGCGTCACGTCGCGCACGGCGGCCTCATCGTCCACCACCAAAATCAGCTCCCCATCGCCGCGCAGCTGCTCCAGGCCGCCCTCCTGGGCGGCGGCGACCTGCGCCGCCGGCAGCGCGGGTAGGTAAAGCTCGAAACAGGTGCCTTTGCCTTCCTCGGTCCTGACGCGCACGAAGCCGTCATGACTGCGAACGATTCCCAGAACCGTGGAAAGCCCCAAGCCGGTACCCTTTCCCGGGGCTTTCGTCGTGAAGAACGGCTCGAAGATCTTGTCGAGATTCCCGGCTGGAATTCCCATGCCGGTGTCGATGACGCTCAGGCAGACCTTGGGACCCGGTTTCGGATCGGGAGCGATCCAGTCGGCGGATTCGGCGCAGGTGGTCTTGAACGTCTCATCGATGGTGACGTTGCACGCCCGCAACGTGAGCGTGCCTCCCCTCGGCATGGCGTCGCGGGCATTCACGCACAGATTCATCAGCGCCTGGTGCAGCTGCGTGCCATCACCGAGGATCGCCCACAAATCCTGGGCGATGTCAGTATCGACCACGATGTTCTTCGGNNTGCTTGACGATGTCCGCCCCGCGTTGGGCACTGGTCTCGATGGTCGTCATCAGTCGCTTCCCGGTGTCGGTCTGGACGGTGTCGCGCAACAATTGTGCACCCATGATGATGGGGGCCAGCACGTTGTTCAGGTCGTGGGCTATCCCGCTCGCCAGCGCTCCCAGGCTCTCCAGCCGCTGGGCACGCAGGAATTGCATTTCGAGCTGTTTCTTCTCGGTGATATCGGTGTTGATCGAGAAAACCGATTGGGGCTCCCCCTTGGCATCGCGGACCAAGGTCATCCGGGTGAAGACGGTCAGAGTCTTCCCGGCCTTGGTGATATGACGTCGTTCGCCCGCCCAGCTGGCCTCCTCCAGCAACGCCTTCTGGGAGGCCTCAAGGACTTTGATATCCTGGCTGAACAGAGCCGAGGTTTTTTGGCCGAGCACTTCTTCCGGGGTCCAGCCGTAGAGCCGCTCGGCCCCCTGGTTCCAATACAGAATAGTGCGGTCCATGGTGCGCACGTAGATCGCGTCGGTCGCGATGTCGAGCAGGGCCGCCTGCTCCCGGAGCTTCTCCTCGACGTGCCTGCGCCCGGTGATGTCCTCATTGGCCGCAAGGTAGTGGGTAATCGCGCCCGCCTCGTTGCGGATGGAAGTAATGGCGGCTCTTTCCCAAAACAATTCGCCGTCCTTGCGGCGGTTGCAGAGCACTCCCCGCCATTCGTGTCCGGCCTTGATCGTGTCCCACAGCTCCTTGTACGTTGCGGCCGGGACCTCCCCCGATTTCAGGATGCGCGGATTCTTGCCCTTAACTTCTTCAAGCGTATAGCCGGTAATCTCGACAAATTTTGGATTCACGTACTCGATGCTGCCGGCGGTGTCGGTGATGACCAGGGAGACCGGCGCCTGGTGCACGGCGTGGGACAGCTGGCGGACCTGCTCATCGGCTTGGCGCCGCGCGCGCCGGCCCGCCGCCTCGCGCAATTCGCGGTCCACCGCCGGACCGAGCCGCGCCAGCCGGCCTTTGACCAGATAGTCATCGGCGCCGGCCCGCATCGCCGCGACCGCCAGCTCTTCGCCGACTGCACCGGAGACCAGGAAAAAGGGCAGGTCAAGACCGCTCGCCTTGACCAGCTCGAGGGCCTGCATTCCGCCGAACCGTGGCATCCGGTAATCGGAGATCACGAGATCCCACGACGACTGGTCCAGCGCCGCCTGCAGCGCCTGGGCGGTGTCCACCCGCTTGGGCGTCACCGTGTAACCGGAGTCCTGGAGTTCGCGCACCAGCAACTCGGCGTCGAGCTCGGAGTCGTCGATCAGCAAGACGCGCAGATTGGTCTTTTTGGGGGTGGTCTCCATGTTAATCGCCTCTCGGGCTAGTCGGGGCGGGAAGGGAGCATGAAATAGAACGTGGCGCCTTGATCGATCTGGCCTTCGGCCCAAACCCGCCCGCCATGGCGGTTGATGATGCGCTGCACCAAGGCCAGACCCACGCCGGTGCCTTCAAACTCGGCCTCGCTGTGCAACCGCTGGAACACGCCGAAAAGCTTATCCTTATAACGCGGGTCAAAGCCAGCGCCATTATCTTTGACGTAATAAACGTTTTCGGATCCGCAGACGGACCCACCGACCTCAATCCGCGCCAACTCCCTCGGCCGGGTGTATTTGATGGCGTTGCCGATCAGGTTGACCAGCACCTGCCGCAGGAGCGCGAGGTCCGCATTGGCCCGCGGAAGCGCGGTCACCTGCAGTTCGATTCTCCGGCCCGGCGCCAGCGCGGCCTGTTCGCGATAAACCTCGCCCACCAAGGCCTCGAGATCAATTTCCGCGGATTGCGGAGACTGACGGCTAATCCGCGAAAACGCCAGCAGATCATCGATCAGCCGGCCCATGCGCTCGCTTTCCTTCATGACCACATCGAGCACCCGATGGCCCTCCGCGCTAAGGGCGCCGGCGTGTTCATCCACGAGGATGCGGGCAAAACCGTCGATCGCCCGCAGCGGCGCGCGCAAGTCGTGCGAGACGGAGTAGCTGAACGCCTCCAACTCACGGTTGACAGCCTCCAACGCGGCGGTGCGTTCGCGCACGCGCTGCTCCAGGTGGGTGTTGAGCTTCTGGACTTCATTCTGCGCCTGTTTGATCTCGGTCACATCGATCGAGATGCCTCCGAACAGGAGCGGTTCGTTGGACCGCACGATGGGAAACTCGATCGTATTGAAGAAACGCATTCCGTCTTTTGTGCGAACCTCTTCGGTGGTCACCAGCCGCTGCTGTTCCGCCAGCGTACGAGCGGCGTTCAGCCGTCTTTGGTCGGCAACCCTGGCGGGGAAGAACTCGTCACTGGTCTTGCCCAACCAGTCGGCCACGGGAATGCCAAACGTCCGTTCGTAGGCATCATTGACGAACAGATAGCGTCCCTCGAGGTCCTTGATGTAGGCCAGCCCGGACAGGTTGCGCATGAACTGGACAAACCGCTGTTCGCTCACGCTCAAAGCCGCCTGGGCCTGCCTTTGCTGGGTAATTTCGAATTGAATACCCTGGGATCCAATGACTTGTCCATCCGGGCCAAAGACCGGCGATTTCACAACTTGGAAATACTCCACCCTGCCATCCGGCTGAGGATAGCTCTCCTCCAGTTCGATGGATTGGCCGGTGCGCATGATCAATTCATGGTGCTCGATGCCTTGAGTCACCAACGTGCGTTGCCGTGGCGCCACTTCGCGACCGCCGGCGGCTTCCTTCGCAGATTCAAATTCGGCGAGTTCCCGGGGTGTCTTGCCCAGAATTTCATCCGCGCTTAAACCCTTGAGGTGGCAGAACCGGTCATTGACGAAAACATAACGACCCTCAAGATCCTTGCGGAACACCCCGGCGGGTATGTGCATGACGAGCGATTGATAGAGCGCCCGCGATTCGCGCACCGCCTCCTCCGCCCGCTTGCGCTCGGTGATGTCGGTGATCACGCCCACCAACAACCACGCGCGCTCTGTCACCCGCGTAACGGACACCTGCTCGTGCAGCCAGACCGTGCCTCTGCTGGCGACTGCGTGAAACTCATTCACATAGCCGGGGGCCCCCTCGGCCAGCGCCTGCTGGTAGCGCGCGTGCATCTCGCTGAGTTCCGGCACGCCCAGACTGTCCCATCGCACAAACGGTGGCTCGCCCGGATCCGCCCGAAAAAGCCGCCGGTACAGGCCCGAGGGCGGGATGTAGAATCGCCAGTCGTACTCGTCCGAGTCTCCGCGGGTTACCTGGGCCCGCCACAGCAGGCAGTCGGCCGCTGAAATCAGGTGTCTGACCTCGGCCTCGCTGATCCTGCGCGCCTCCTCCGCCTGCTTGCGC
>PMBT01000092.1 GCA_003153035.1 Opitutia bacterium | reverse complement strand
TCGTTCTTCGCCGGAGCGGAGATGATGACTTTCTTGGCGCCGGCCGTGATGTGGCCGTAGGCGGATTTTGGATTGTCCTTGGCCGCATCAGTGAACAGTCCGGTCGACTCGATCACGATCTGCACGCCCAGCTTGGCCCACGGAAGCTCGGCCGGCGTCTTGGCGCTGACCACGAGGATCTCCCGGCCGTTGACGATGAGGACATCGTCGTCGGGCTTGTCGGCCGCCGACTTCCGGGAGTCGACGGTACCGTTGAAACGACCCTGGATGGAGTCGTATTTGAGCAGATAGGCCAGGTTATCGGCCGGCACAATATCGCCGACGGCGACCACATCGAAGGTCGTGCCGAGCAGGCCTTGCTCCACGAGGGCGCGAAAGACGAGACGGCCGATGCGGCCGAAACCGTTGATTGCGACTTTAACTGCCATGGTTTTCTCCGTTTCTGATGGTTGGTGTGATGGGCTGTTTCAGGTGAAGGTGCGGCCACGAGCCGCCAAGCTGGATGAATCAAGAGGAGCGCTCTGGCTTTGGCAAGAGCGATGCATGCGCAGTAATTGGCCGAAACGCGTAGGGACTGTGCCCTGCCCCTATCCAGCCTGCCACAGACCGCAGCCCAGGGCCGGCACAAACAACGACTCTTCCACCGACCGGGCGGGTTCGTGGCCGTCGGCGCCAAAAAAACGCTCCTGGTCCGCGAGCTGCCTCCAGCCGGCCCTGGCGAGGTCGCCCACGGGAATCTCCACATCCCGCTCCGTGGGATTGACGGCGAAGAGCAATCGCCGTGGGCCCTGGCTCTGGTCGGCGTTGTAAATGACGGCAGCCGCGGTGGATTCGGCGGCGAAGCAGAACTGGAAGAAGCCGTCACCCGGACGCGAATACTGCCGCAAAAGCCGGCCGCGCTCGCTTCGCCGGAACGCGATCCAATCGGCGAAATAGGCGTGGGTGGACGGAAACCGGTACAAGCGCCGGTAGTCGAGCGCATTGAGATCGCCCCGCTGATAGGTGTTTTTCACCCCCTGCTTGGACCGCAGGAAGTCCTGCCCGGCCGCCAGCATCGGCATGCCGATCGAGGCCATGAGGATGGCGCACATGAGGCGGGTGCGGCGGCAATCGTTGAGGGTCGGCTGCTGGCCGTTGCCGTCGGCGTTTTCCGTGATGGTGTCGATCCAGGTCGTGTCGTCGTGCGACTCGGTGTAATTGACCGTCTGCGCCGGCCAGGAGGCGAAGAAACCGGGAGACCCCTTGAGAAAATACTCATATTGCTCGCGGGTGCCGCCGCCGCGCACGAAGTCGCGCAGAAAATTGCGGTAGCCGTCGTTCCACGAGGCGAAGCCCGTCGGCCGCAGATCCTGCGCGATGTGGCCCCGGAAACTCCAAGGCTCGGCGATGAGCACCACGTCCGCCTTCACGTGCTTGAGGGCCGTCTCAATCTCGCGAAGCGCCTCCACCCCGATCAGTTCCGCAAGATCGAGCCGGAAACCGTCCGCGCCGTACACCTCGATCAGGTGCGTCAGGCTGTCGATGATGAGCCGCCGGGCCATGGCCGCGCGGGGGCGCAGGTCGTTGCCGCAGCCGCTCCAGTTGGTCAGGGTGCCCGCGCTGTCTTGCTCGAAATAGTAAAGCTTGTCGACCTGCATCAGGTGCGGCGGCAAGCCCACGTGATTGTAGACAACGTCGAAGAGCACTGCCATGCCCCGCCGGTGAAACGCCGTGACCACCTCCTGCAGCTCCCGGATCTGCGACGCCCGCTCCGGCGCGAGCGCATAGCTGCTTGCCGGCGCGAACCAATTCACGGTCATGTAGCCCCAGTGGTACTCGGCCGGGGTCATAACGTCGAATTCCTGCACCGGCTGGAGTTCGACGGCGTTTACGCCCAGCCGCGCGAGGTGGAAATCCGGGCTCTCAATCCATTTTCTCAGCCCGGTGAAGCCGGCGCGCTCCTCCGGCTTGAGCTTAAGCGGCGCCAGCGCCGTCAGGTCGCGCACATGCGCCTCGGCAATGACGAGGTCCTGCCAGGCGGGCGCGCGAAATCCGCGATCCGCGGGGGCCAGCTTTCGACGGTCAATCACGATGCCTGGTCCGTCGCGCCCCACGGCCGCCAGCGCGTAAGGATCGAGAATGCGCCGGCTGCTGTCAAACAGGCCGAAGCAATTGCGGGGACCGTCGAGCGTGTACCAGTAATACCAGCCATCGAGATCGCCGTCGAGCCGCGCCTCCCACCCGCCGTCGCTGCGCCGGTCCATCGCATAGCTGGTCGCCGCCTCCGGCCGTTTCAGATTGTCCGTGAGGTGCAGCCGCACCTCCCGAGCGCGCGGGGCGAACAGCCGGAACGTCGTCTCGTCCTCCCCAACGACGGCCCCGAGCGGCACGTGGCTCTTGAGCTGGAAAAAGAAGTTCCCGGGCCGCAGCGGCACCGGATCGGCGCCGGCCTCGTCCGTCCACCTCACGGCCAGCGCTTCCGTCAGGTCGACCGGGACGGCGGTCTTGAAACGAAAGAGATGCCGCCCGGTGCGCGCCGGATCGATGACGTAATTGTAGTTGCCGAGGTCGTCCCGCGCGGCGTTGACCGCCTGGGACGGCACCGGCAGCCAGCGGTGCTCGCCGGTGACGAACTTGAACCGTTGCGGCGGCTGAGTGAAAAAGCGATCGGCGTGCGCCGCGAACAGCAAGACCCGCTCGCCGTCGAGCGAGGCGGGGAGCAATCGCCATTCGGGGTTGCCGACCGCGTTCTGCCAGCCGTTGAAATCACCCGCGAGGTAGACGGCCGTCGTCTCCGGATCAATCTCCGGTCGGTGCGCAAGCTGGAGGAAGAAGAAAATCTCCCGAAAAGCGTTGACGAAAAAACCGCTTTCGCAGCCAAAGGTGTGATCGGGCACGCGCGCCAGCTGGATGAACTCCGGCCCCCCGGTGCCCAGCGACAGCGGCGGCAACGTCGCGTCCGCCCAGTCGCGGCTGAGTTCGATGATGCCGCTGTCCGGGGCCTCCAGCCAAGCTTGGGCGATCCGCTGTTCGTGCCTGTTCATGCGGAAACAGGAGCATCACCCGCCGTGGCGCAAGACGCCAAGCCCGAATTGGATGGGAGCCGGCGGATTTCGCCGGAGGGGCGCCGGTGGCGCGGCGATCCATAATCCTTGCTTCTAACAGTGACAAATCACCCTGCTATCCAAAATCCGCTGCAGGAAATTGAAGGGAATTCCGCGCCCGCGGTGTTTAATCTCCGTCATGCACCTTCGTTATCCTGCTTTCTCCTCGATCGCAATCGCTGCATTGCTGGTGAGTTGCACCAACGTGCCATCGCCCACCGCGCCTGTTGGCACGGGCGCTGGCTCCGGCCCAACGGCAACCGCCATTAGTGACGGCCCGGAACGTGCGCTGCAAAACGGCATGACTGCCGACGAAGTGAAACATATCATGGGTGAACCGGCCGAGATCAAGCCGATGGAGTCACCGACCGGAAAGGCCGAGGTTTGGGTCTACCATCGCACCGTCTTCGGCCACGTGGAACAGNNCACACTCGCCGAGGTGCCCATTTACAAGCAGGCAGTTCATAAGGACTTGGAGACGATTTCGCTGCTGATGTTCGACGGCAAGTTCATCTCACAGAAGCTTACAGTCGAAAAGCGGCTGGAATACCAGTGATATCAGGGGGCGCGGCGTTCTGAGTCGGGGGCGCTGTCCTGCCAGAAGCTGCGCGCCGGTAATCGGTGGGGTGGGCTTATCTGTAACCCGCCGTGCCACCGGCCTTGGAAAAGCCGAATCTATTCAGTTGAGTGGAGCGGCTTGTCCACAAGACGCTCCGAGCGCGGCGAGGAAAACGCGCTCCACCATTTCGTTCGCGGCTATTCAGCGCATGATCGTGGTTCGACTGCATGATCCCAGCCAAAGTTTCTTTTGCACCCTGCGTCGAATCCCGCCTTCTTGTAGATTCCTTTATGCGAGTCCTGGTTGCCATGTCCGGCGGGGTCGACAGCTCCGTGGCGGCGCTGCTCGAACAGCGTGCCGGCCACACGGTCGTCGGTGCCTACATGAAGAACTGGATCAACGAGGACGAAATCGTCGGCGATTGTCCGTGGCAGCGGGACATCGAGGACGCCCGCGCCTGCGCCGACCGCCTTGGCATCGAGTTTCGGGTGGTCAACCTGATGAACGAATACCGCGCCCGGGTCGTCGAGTATCTGCTCGACGGCTACCGGCGCGGACTCACTCCCAACCCCGACGTGATGTGCAACCGGGAGATCAAATTCGGGGTGTTCCGATCCTGGGCCGCCGCCGAGGGGTTCGCCGCGGTGGCGACAGGGCATTACGCCCGCCGGGTGGAGGCGAGGGCCCACCTCGGCGCGCCCATTCTGGGAGCGCAGCCAGCCCGCGTCCCGGCGAGCGACCCATCGCATGCCACGGCCGCGACGCGTGTGTCAGCTGCGGCCGCCCCTGGCCCGGACATCTCCTTCGCCCTGTTCGAAGGCGCCGACAAGAACAAGGACCAATCCTATTTCCTCGCGCTGCTTTCGCAGGAGCAGCTCGCCGCCGCCCGCTTTCCGCTCGGCAACCTGACCAAGCCGCAAGTCCGGGCCCTGGCGGCGGAGGCCGGGCTGCCCACCGCGGCGAAAAAGGACAGCCAGGGCATCTGCTTCATCGGCAACGTCCGCATGCAGGATTTCCTCCACGCCTATATGCCCGACGCCCCCGGACCGATTATCCGGGCCGCCGACGGCCGGGAGGTCGGACGCCATCGCGGCCTCCATTTCTACACCATCGGCCAGCGCAAGGGCATCGGCATTCCTTCCAACACGGACTTCAAGGCTTACGTGGTCGTGGGCAAGCGCGCTGCCGACAACACCCTGCTGGTCGCCTTTGACTCGCCCGATGCGCCCGGTCTGTTCGTCCGGGAGATTCGCGTGCAGGCATTGAGCTGGATCGGCGCGCCCGCGACGGCGGCGCGTCCGCTGGAGGGCCGCGTGCGCTACCGTGATCCGCGTGTGCCGCTGGAGTTTCTTCCGAACGGCGACGGCACCGCGCTGATCCGCTTCGCCCAGCTGCAGCGCGCCCTTGCCTCCGGCCAGATCCTCGCACTCTACGAAGGCGAACAACTCCTTGGCGGCGGGGTGTACGTCTGATTTGCCGTCCCGACCGGCGCTCCGGCGCAACTGCTCCCGGGAACTGCCCTCCGCCTGATGAGATTTGTAACGCAATACGTTACAAAAGCGGATCGAGCACACTGCCGGTTTGTAACGCAATGCGGTACAAGCCGGGCCGCAGGGTCCAGCTGGAACCGACGTCGAAATGGCGCCGCGGATCTGAACGGGCGGGCGGTCCCCGCCTCTACCGCGCCGTGGCGAGGGCGAGGCGCAGGCCGAGGGCGAGCAGAATCACGCCCATGGCGCGCTCGAACCAGTGCCCACAACGCAGAAAGGCGGCCCGCACCCGCTCCTGCGAGAAGAAGAGCGACACCAGCGTGAACCAGCCCATCGTCGCCAGCGCCATCCAGACTCCATAGGCGCTCTGCACGATCACCGGCGTGCGCGGATTGATGACCACTGAGAAGAGCGAAACGAAAAACAGCGTGGCTTTGGGATTGAGCGCATTGGTGAGAAACCCGGTGACAAAGGCCGCGCGCCGACCCGGCGGCGGCTGCGCGCCAACCGCCCCAGCGGTGGCGTTCCCCCCGGCCGCCGTTCCGTTCACAAATGGCCGGGCCCGGAGGGCCTTCTGCCCGATCCACGCGAGGTAAATCGCCCCCAGCCATTTTAGAATGTTGAACGCCAGCACCGAGCTTCGCACCAGCAGGCCGATGCCGAGAAGCGAGTAGGCCACGTGCAGGAAGATGCCCATCCCGATACCAATGCTCGTCCAGATGGCGGGCCGCCGGCCGAACGTGATGCTTTGCCGCAGCACCATGGCGAAATCCGGCCCCGGACTGGCGACCGCCACGAGGTGGGCGAGCGCGACGAGCAGAAATTCAGGCCAGTAATTGGTCATCGACGGGCATCACCAAAAGAGAAACTGACCGTTCGGGCGAGTTCGAATCAAGGCAGGTTCTCACCCCTGGGACCCTCCCGCCCCAAGACACGACAAGCCGGGTCCAGGCCATTGAACTTCGGTCATGCGCAGAATTGCCGCGAACAGGATGGTAGAGCGCGTAGTCCTCAACGCGCTCGAAGCGTCTTGGGGACAAGCCGCCCCACCCTACTGCCTGGTTTCGGATCAGGCACACTTCCGGTTGGTCCCAACCGTCCGGCAACGCGAGCGCGGCCGCTCCCGGCGGGAGCCTGCGGCCGGATCCGCTCTGCTTGGCCCCCAAACAATCCCCTTACAAATCCGGCGGCACGGTGGCCAGGGCTTCCTCAAAGGTCGAGATGCCCTCCTTGACCTTGAGCATGCTGTCCTGGTGGAGGGTCTTCATCCCGTGGGCGATCGCGATGCGCTTCAGGTCCGACGTCTCCGCCTTCTTGTTGATGCCATCGACCAGTTCCTCGCTGATCCCCATCAGCTCGTGAATGCCGACCCGGCCCTTGTAGCCGGAGCGGTTGCAGCGCGGACAGCCCTTGGGGTTGTGCTTGAAGATCTGACCGCTCCAGCCGATGGCTGCTTCGATCAGCTCCTTCTCGCGACCCTCCGGCTCGACCGGCAGCTTGCAGTTCTTGCAGACGCGCCGCATGAGCCGCTGGGCGCAGATGCACAGCAGCGAAGCGGAGATCATGAACGGCTCGATCCCCATGTCCGTGAGCCGCGCCACGGCGCTGGGCGCATCGTTGGTGTGCAGCGTGCTGAGCAGGAGGTGGCCGGTGAGCGCGGCTTCCACGGCGATGTCGGCCGTCTCCCGGTCGCGGATTTCGCCCACGAGGATCACATCCGGGTCCTGCCGCAGAAAGGAGCGCAGCGCGCTGGCAAAGGTCAGCCCGATCTGCCGGTGCATCTG
>PMBT01000061.1 GCA_003153035.1 Opitutia bacterium | reverse complement strand
ACAGCGCGCTCGACCGCCGCTTCCAGTCGGTGAAGGTCGAGGCCCCATCGGTCGCCGACACCATTCTGATCCTCAAGGGCATTCGCGGCAAGTATGAGGACCACCACAAGGCGGTTTTCACGGACAAGGCCGTCGAGGCGGCCGCCAAGCTCTCCGACCGTTACATCACGGGCCGTTTCCTGCCCGACAAGGCGATCGATGTGATGGACGAGGCTGGCTCGCGGGCCCGCATTTCGGCGCTCAGCCGGCCGCCGGACGTGGAGGCGCTCAACAAGGAGATCGAGTCGGTCTGCGCCCAGAAGGAGGAGGCCATCGCCCAGCAGCACTTTGAAGCGGCCGCGAAATTCCGGGACAACGAGAAGCAGCTGCGCACCAAGCTCGAGTTGATCACCGAGGAATGGAAGAAGCAGCGGGAGGAGAAGCGCATCACGATTGACGACGATCTCATGATGCAGGTGGTGGCCGACTGGACCGGGATTCCGCTCAGCCGGATGGAGAAGAAGGAGAGCGAGAAGCTGCTGTTGCTGGAGAGCGAACTTCAGAAGGTCATCATCGGCCAGGAGGCCGCGACGGTGGCGATTTCCCGCGCGCTGCGGCGCTCGCGCGCCGACCTCAAGGATCCGCGCCGGCCGATCGGATCGTTTCTCTTTGTCGGACCGACCGGGGTCGGCAAGACCGAGCTCGCCAAACAGCTCGCGGCGCTGATGTTTGCCAGCCAGGACGCAATCATCCAATTCGACATGTCCGAGTACATGGAGANNCCGAGCAGGTGCGCCGCCGGCCCTACGCGGTCATCCTGTTCGACGAGGTCGAGAAAGCGCACCCGGATGTGATCCAGCTGCTGCTGCAGATTCTCGAGGACGGGCGCCTGACCGATTCGCTCGGCCGCACGGTCGATTTCCGCAATACCATCATCATCATGACGTCCAATGTCGGCGCCCAGCAGCTCACGCGCCAGACCACGATGGGATTCGCGGCGGGCGGCAAGGATGACTTCCGGAACATCGAAACGATGCGCGAGAAGGTCCTCGAGGAGGCCAAGAAGATCTTCAAGCCCGAATTCATCAACCGCATCTCCGACATCGTCTTCTTCCGGCCGCTGAGCAAGGACGACCTGCTGAAGATCGTCGATCTGGAGGTGGCCAAGGTTTCCAAACGGATTGCGGACCGGAAGCTCGTGCTCGAGTTCACGCCCGAGGCGAAGCAACTGCTAATCGAGAAGGGGTATGATGAGAAATATGGCGCGCGCCCGCTGCGCCGCGCCGTCGAGCATTATCTGGAGGATCCCCTCGCCGAGGCCGTGCTGCGCGGCACCCTCAAGGACGGCGAACCCATTCTCGTGGTGCGCGAGGGGGAGCGACTTGAATTCAGGCAGAAGGAACCGGCGGCCGGCGCCACGGGCGTGGCGCCATAGGCCTGCTTCAGGCAGTCGGCCCGGCGTCTACGGTGGCGGCATCCGATGCGGATGGTGGGGATGGTTATCCCTAACCCGCCATCCAAGGGCCCTGTCACCAAGGCGCGTTCCGGAAAACGCGCCCCACCTCGACTGCATAGTCCCGGCTTTGGCGCGCCATTGCCGGGGGGTGTTTTTCACCATCCTATCACGAGTTTGGCCGCATCGGCCGGATGCGACGGCATTGCCAGCCGCCGGCTTTTCGTTTTCCCTGGATCGCATGGCGCGATCCGTGATCCTGTTCCTGGCCGTACTTCTGGTGGGCAGAACCGCGTGGGCGGAGGAGATTCCCGCCGGCGAACTCGCCAACGCCCCGTCCGCCGCACGCGTGGCCGCGCTACAGTCCGAGGCGGCGAAGGCGGGCTGGCCGGCCGTCGCGCAGCAACTGCGCGGCATGGCCGTGGGGCTTTACGAGAAGCAGGGGGCGCAAGCCCAGGCTTGGTACTGTCTTTATCGGTGGGCGGATCTATTCGGCCAGACCGAGGCGCAGGCCGTGACGCGGTGGACGACCGCCGTCACGCGCGCCAAGGCAGCCCACGCCAATATGCCGGTCGACGCCCGGATGCGTGCGAATCCGCTGGCCGATTTCTGGCCGCCCGATCTGCAGGCCTACGCGATGACTTCGCCGGAGTTCTCCGCCGAGTTCTTCGCCCTGTACACACCGTATGACCAGCCGGCGATGGTGATTTCCATTCTTGCCGCGCTCTGGCAGCGCGACCCCGCGGGATTCAAGGATTACGGGAATCTCGCCATCGCCATCGCCGTGGTTTATGACGTGCCGCCGCCACCCGACTGGCCGCACGGCCAGGTAAGTCCGGAAGCGCTGACGCGCAAACTGCTGCCCCCGGCCGACATTTTTGCCTCCTTCGTCAAGGCCGACCGGGCCGGAGACACGCTCCAGCATTTGCGGAAGCTTTCGGCGGCGGAGCTGAAGTTCGTCGTCGATACGGGAGCTGCGTTCGATGAACTGGCGTGGGCGCAGAAGAGTTTCCGCATGCCCCTTGCGCAACTCGCCAACGTTTATTCGCTAGTGCCCTCCCGGCCCGAGCGAGCTGCCGGAGGTGTCTTGGTCTGGCCTCAGGCTACTTACCGGCTGCCGGATATCCTGAAGGCTGGAGGGATTGAGGTGGACCGGGCGTACTTCGCCGCGATGGTCGGCAAGGCCAAGGGGGTGCCCACAATGCTTTTTCGCGGCGCGGGGCTTGACGGCCGTCATGCCTGGTTCGGCTTCCTCGATGACCTGGGACGCTGGCAGTTCAATTGCGGTCGCAGCACCGAAGAGAAGTCGATGCCCGGATATGCATTCGATCCACAGACTTGGACGACTCTGCCGGAACACGAGCTGGCGTTTCTCAGCGCAGGTTTCCGACGCCTGCCGGGCTTCAAGGTGTCGCTGATGCATGAGCAATTCGCCGAGCTGTATTTCTCCGCCGGCGATTATCCCGCCGCCGCGAAGGCGGCCCGGAGCGCGATCAAGAGCGAAGTCCGCAACCTGGACGCCTGGAACCTCCTGATCGCGGCAGAGGGGCGGCGCGGTGCAGGGCCGCGACCGGTGGAGAGCGCACTGCATGATGCCGCGGTTGCCTTCCAGCACTATCCCGACCTTGAGGCCGGCTTTAAAGGCCGGCTGGCCGGCAGTC
Organism: Opitutia bacterium; assembly: GCA_003153035.1. Classification (GTDB taxonomy): domain Bacteria; phylum Verrucomicrobiota; class Verrucomicrobiia; order Opitutales; family Opitutaceae; genus Fen-1467. The sequence goes on along the minus strand of PMBT01000061.1, from coordinate 17,919 downwards.
TGCGCGCCCGCGGACAGATCGCCGCGGCGGAAGAGTTGGCGCGCGTCCCGGCCCCGAAGCATCAAGTCAACCAGGAGGATCTCGGCGTCCGGAAGGCGCAGGAGATCATGGAGCACAGCATGGAAAACGACAGCCAGGATGATCGGATCCGCACCTACTTCAATGTTCTCAATGCATACGGACGCGGGGCGGGCCTTGCCTTTTTTGACCAGATTGTGCAGCCGTTTGTCGAATCGCTCCTGAAGGCAGACAAGCCGAGCATTGCCCTGCAGGCCATCGGGCAGGCCCGCCGCACTTTGACTGTCGCGCCCGATTCCTTGTTGGATGCGAAATTGATCGTGCTGACCGAGCGGGCACAGCAGCAGGCGGCGCAGTGATTTTCCGCCATCGGGGCGGACAACCGAAAGCAGAATCAACCATGCGGAAAGAATTCATTCTCACGCTCACGCTGATCACTGGTATGACCATGAAATCCCCAGCCGCCGATTCGTTCGTCAAGGTCAACGGCATGCACTTTGTCCTGGATGGCCATCCATGGTACGTGTGCGGCGCGAATTTCTGGTATGGCGCCTATCTGGGCATGCCATCCAACGTTGAGGGGCGGGCGCGACTCGGTCGGGAACTTGACCGGTTGCAGAAGATCGGGATCAACAATCTGCGGGTGCTGGGCGCGTCGGAAGACTGCGCCGTGGCTCGCACCGTCAAGCCGGCGATCCAACTGACGCCCGGAAAGTACGACGAGCAGGTGCTGGTGGGGCTCGACCGCCTGGTTCAGGAGGCGGGCAAACGGCACATGAAGCTGGTCCTTTTTCTCAATAACTTCTGGGACTGGTCGGGCGGCATGCCGCAATATATCGCCTGGGCGGAAGGACAGCCCGCCAAGGGCCTCTTGGATCTTCCGTGGGAGGGCTACAACCGGCACCTCGCAAAGTTCTACCGCAGCGAGGTGGCGCAGAGATGGTATCGCGAATACATCGCGATGATCGTCAACCGCACGAACACCCTTACCGGGAAGCGCTATCGCGATGATCCCACGATCATGACCTGGGAACTGGCCAACGAGCCGCGCCCGGGGATGAGCGACGACAAGGAGGCGCTGATGGCGACCTTTGAGCAGTGGATCGACGGCACCGCCGCCTATATTCACTCCCTCGACGGCAATCACCTGGTCACCACCGGCAGCGAGGGAATCTGGGGCGGGCTCGATTCGGAAGAGAACTTCGTGCGCGCCCACCGGAGCAAATCGATCGATTATGCGGTTTTTCACCTCTGGCCGAAGAACTGGAGCTGGTTCAAGGTCGAGCACTACCAGGAGACCATCGGGCGGGCGCTGAAACTGGCGCGGGAGTATGCCGAGCATCACTTCGCCATGGGAGTGACGCTGGGGAAGCCCATGGTGCTCGAGGAATTCGGCCTGGACCGCGACGGAGGCCTGACCTTGGATTTCGGAGTGACCGCCCGCGATCGGTATTACGCGGAAATGTTCGCGGTGATCGAGGAATCGCGCGCTAACGGCGGCTCAGCGGCCGGATCGAGTTTCTGGCTTTGGGGTGGGGAGGGCCGTCCCCAACCGATCACCGTCCAGCCGTCCGACCTGGTTGGGGCGGGCGACATGGGCCAGGAGCCGCCGGGCCTGAACACCGTGTTCGATGCCGACGTCACCACGTTGAGACTTCTGGCGGACCATTTCGCCCGCCTCGAAGCTTCCGGCAAGGAGACTCCGCCGCCGAAGTAGGACGGGAACGACCCCGTTACCGGCCACCGACGGGCCAGATCGCCGGTGAAGGTGCGGCGCCCGCCGAACCCCAATCCCGGGACTCGCCAACGGCGCGGTCGACGTCCTAACATGGCTGGCATGGAGCAGCCTGTGGTTTCCTTGGCTGAGATGCGGCGCCGCGCGGAGGCGGAGTTGACTCAGGATATTCTTCCTTTCTGGCGCCAACACGCATTCGACCCGGTTACCGGCCGGCTTTCCGGAGTCGTGGCGAACGACCTTCGCCGGTTCGACGATGTGCCGCGCCATGCGGTGCTTTGCGCCCGCCTGCTGTGGACCTTTGCGGCGGCGGCACGGCGCGACCCACGCCCGGAGTGGCTGGAGATCGGGAGCCGGGCGCTGGCTCTGTTGACTGGGCCGTTTTGGGACTCGCGGCACGGCGGAGTGTTCTGGAGCCTTGATGTCGCCGGACGGGTTCAATCAGACCGGAAGCAGATCTACGCCCAGGCGTTCGCAATTTACGGACTCGCGGAGTGGTTTGCTGCCACGGGCGACACGGCGGCGCTCGAGCGGGCGAAAACGCTGTTTGCGTTGGTCGAGAAGCATGCGGCGGATCCGGAGCACGGCGGCTACATCGAGGCACGTGGGGCGGCGTGGGAGGAACTCGCCGACCAGCGGCTGAGTGACAAGGACCTCAATGCGCCCAAATCAATGAACACGCTCCTGCATCTGCTTGAAGCCTATACCACGCTTCTTCGCAACTGGCCCGACGCCGGGCTGGGCGGGCGATTGCAGGACTTGCTACTCGTAATGCTCGATCATGTCGTGACCACGACGCCGTACACCTGCTGCCAGCTTTTCTTCGATCTGGATTGGCGGTCGCTGTCATCGAAGGTCTCCTACGGACACGACATCGAGGCCAGCTGGCTGTTGTGGGACACCGCAGAAGCTTTGGGCGATACGGCGCTGCTCGCCCGCACGCGGCGGGTCGCCCTCGACATGGCGGCGGGCGTGCTCGCCCACGGCTGCGACGCCGACGGATCCATCTTTTACGACGGCGAGCCCGGGCGGGTGCGGAATACCGACAAACATTGGTGGCCGCAGGCGGAGGCCGTGATCGGGTTTCTCAATGCTTACGGGCTCAGCGGCAAGGCGGAGTACCAGACCGCGGCCATTCGTGCCTGGCAGTTCATCGAGGATCATGTAATCGACCGGCAGCGTGGCGAGTGGTTCGCGGAACTCGATCGCGCGGGGCAGCCGCTGCCGGACTATCCGGAGCACGCCGACAGCTGCAAAATCGGTCCGTGGAAATGTCCTTATCACAACGCCCGGGCGTGCCTCGAGGTGATGCGACGGGTGCCGGCGGCGGGCGGCTGAACGATTGGCATTTGCACTCCAGGTGGAGCACGTTGTCCCGAGCGCGCCTGCAATCCACTGCATGGATTTAAACTGCTTGGTGACAAGCGATTCCACCGTTCGCGAAACGCGCTTTCGCCCCTTTTACACCTGACTCTCCCCTTGCGCTGTGGGCGGCCGCGACCTCCAGAAACGCGGCCAGCGCCGGCGGCGGGGCCGGCGGCTGCTTCCAGCCGACGACCAGCCGGCTTTCGGGCGCCGGGCCTTTCAGCGGACGAAACGCCACCTCGGGTGGAAGGTGTCGCGCCTCGGAGGGGCACATGAAGGTGGCGCCCAGGCCGGAGCGCACGAGACCGATGCCGTTGGCGCGCGGCCAGACTTCCTCGACGATCCGCGGCGTGACGTTGGCGCGCGCGAAAGCGGCGAGCACGCGGTCGTAGAAACCGGGATTGTGCGAACGCGGAAACAGCACGAATGGAGTGGCGCCGAGGTCCCGCACATACAGGGCGGAGCGGGCGGCGAGCGGATGGTCGGCCGGCAGCAGCACACCGTTCTTCTCCCGAAGAAGTAATCGCGTATGCAGCCCGGGCGTGGGTGCGTCGGGATGAAAGAAACCGCACGCCAGCTCGTCGGCCTGCAGCGCCGCCAGCTGGGACGAGGTCGGCGATTCGTTGAGTTCCAGCCGGATGCCGGGAAAACGCCGGTGAAACTCCCGCAAAATGCCGGGCAGCACCGTCGCCATGGCGAGCCCGGTGAACGCCACGCGCAGCTGTCCGCTTCGTCCCTGCGCGAGCGCGCGCAGCTCCGCGGGCACGCCGGCCAGTGTGCGCAGAAGCGGCTCCACGCGCTCCGCGAGCACCCGCCCGGCGGCCGTGAGCTCCACGCGGCGGCGCGAACGCAGAAAGAGCGGGGTCGCCAGCGCCGTCTCGAGCTGGGCGATTTGCCGGCTCAGCGCCGGCTGGGCGATTGCCAGCGTCTCGGCGGCCTTGCGAAAATGCAGCTGCCGGGCGACCTCGCGAAAATAGACCAGGTGCCGCAGCTCGAAATTGTATTGATACTCCCTGGGCATCACTGGCAACGAAACAAGTATTTTCCGGCATGGCAAGAATCTGATATAAGTGAAAGTGAAGGTGAAAGTGGTGGTCGAAAGCTGCTTTTTGCCCCACTTTGCCGCCTTTCACTCTCACTCTCACTGTCACCCTCACCTCCATCCCATGTCCAAGTCACTCTTCCAAAAAGTCTGGGAAACGCACACAGTACGAACGCTGGCCAACGGCCAGACCCAGCTGCTCATCGGCACCCACCTGATCCACGAGGTGACGAGTCCGCAGGCGTTCGGCATGCTGCGCGACCTCGGACTCACGGTACTGATGCCCCACCGCACGTTTGCAACGGTCGACCACATTGTGCCGACCGACCAGGTGAGCGAGCCGTATGCCGATCCGCTGGCCGACGCGATGATCAAGGCGCTCCGCCGGAGCTGCCGGGAGCATGGCATCACCTTCTTCGACCGGGCGACAGGGAAGCAGGGCATCGTGCACATCGTCGGTCCGGAACAGGGCATCACCCAGCCGGGCACCACGATCGCCTGCGGCGACTCCCACACCAGCACGCACGGCGCCTTTGGCGCCATCGCCTTCGGCATCGGCACGACCCAGATCCGCGATGTACTGGCGACGCAGACCATGGCACTCAACCAGCTCAAGGTGCGCCGGATTAACGTCACCGGCCGGCTGCGCCCGGGGGTGTATGCGAAGGACGTCATTCTTCACCTCATCCGCACGCTGGGGGTCAACGGCGGCACCGGCTACGCCTATGAATACGGCGGCGAGGTGTTCGACCGCTTCTCCATGGAGGAACGCATGACCGTCTGCAACATGTCCATCGAGGGCGGGGCGCGCGCGGGTTATGTCAACCCCGACGAGACGACTTTTGCCTATCTCAGGGGCCGGCCGTACGCCCCGGCCGGCGCAGGATGGGACGTGGCCGTGGCGCGCTGGAAGAGTTTCGCGAGCGATCCGGGCTGCGCGTACGACGACACGGTCACCATCCGCGGCGAGGAGATTCCGCCCACCGTGACTTGGGGCATCAATCCCGGTCAGGGGGTGGCGATCACCGAAACCATTCCGGACCCTGCGAAGGCCACTGCGGCCGACGAAAAAGCCTCCATCGAGGAGGCGCTGGCGTACATGAAACTCAGTCCGGGCGCGCCGATCAAGGGCACCAGAATTGACGTCGCCTTTCTCGGCTCATGCACGAACGGACGGCTGAGCGATTTCCAGGAGGTGGCGAAATACCTCAAGGGCCGGCACGTGGCCCCCGGCGTCAAGGCGATCGCCGTTCCCGGTTCGCAGGGCGTAGGCGTCCTTTGCGCCTCCCTTGGCATCGACCGGGTCTTCCGCGATGCCGGGTTCGAATGGCGCGAGGCGGGCTGCTCGATGTGCCTGGCGATGAATCCCGACAAGCTGGTCGGCGACCAACTCTGCGCCAGTTCCTCCAACCGCAATTTCAAGGGCCGCCAGGGCAGCCCCACCGGCCGCACCTTTCTCATGAGTCCGCTCATGGTTGCCGCCGCGGCGGTGACTGGCCGGGTGGCGGATGCCCGCGAGGTCTTCGGCGTCAGTCCGGGCTGAAGAAATGCCTTGGGTCTTGGGTTTGACGTGTTGAATCAGCCCGACCGTCCACGTCAAAACCCTGAACTCCGAACCTAGAACCCTGAACTCCGAACCCTTTGCTTCCTCCCATGTCACTTGAGAAAATCACCACCATCTCCGGCCGCGGCGTCCACGTGCCGGGCAACGACATTGACACGGATCGCATCATCCCGGCGCGCTTCATGAAGTGCGTCACGTTTGACGGGCTTGGCGAATATCTCTTTCACGATGTGCGCAAGAACGCGGACGGGTCTGCCAAGCAGCATCCACTGAACGATCCGCGTTTCCAGGGCGCGACGATCCTGCTGTCCGGCGCCAATTTCGGCTGCGGCAGCTCGCGCGAACATGCTCCTCAGGCCCTCCAGAAGCACGGGTTTCGGGCGGTCATTGCGGAGAGCTATGCGGAGATTTTCTTCGGCAATTGCACCACGCTGGGAATGCCCTGCCTGGGCGCCAGCCGGGCGGACGTTCAGAAAGTAGCGGCGGCCGTCGCGGCTAATCCTGCGGTGGAGATCACGATCGACCTTGGCCGGAGCGAAATCCGCTTTGCCGGGCAGGCGATCAGGGCCGTCATTCGCGACAGTGCCCGGGAGGCACTGATCAACGGCCGTTGGGATGCCATTGGGGACTTGCTGGAAGGGGTGGGGGATGTAAAAAGAGTCGCCGCCGGGCTGCCCTATCTGACAGTTTGACTGCCGCCGGGTAATTTCGGCGGAAATAAATGAATCCTTTTGCTCCCGCGGGCGTCTATCCGGACAATATCCTTCCATGTTGCTACCTACAGGTCTTGCGGTAATCGAAATCATCTACGGCGCCGGCCTGCTCATCTACCCCCTGGGCATCTGTTCAGTCGCCATGGTCTTCATCATCTGCGAGCGAACGTACGCGTTGCGCACCAACGTCGTGATGCCGCAGGATCTCGTGGACGCCATCGTCCAGAACAAACCCTATTCGGGTGGGAAGCATTCCGTGCTCGCCCGCATCCTGGATTTTGCGGAGGAACACAAACATGACGAGGACGCGGTCAAGGCCTTCGCCCGGCTGGAGATCAACCGGATGGAACGCGGCATTCCGTATCTGGATGTCATCTATGCCACCGGCCCGCTCCTCGGCCTGACCGGCACGGTGACGGGCTTGCTCCGGGTGTTTTCCCAGATCTCGCCGGACACGGGTTTGCCGGACCCGGTGGCGTTCACCAAGGGCGTGGCCCTCGCGCTTTCCGCAACCGTGATCGGCCTGAGTATTGCGATCCCGGCGCTCGTGGGTGGCGGATACCTGCAGCGCAAGGTGGAGAATTATGCGGTGCGGATCGATTCGCTCCTGGAGCGGATCAATAGCCGCCACAAGACCAGCCGCCCAGCCGGTGAGCCGGCCGTCGCCGCCATCCGCTGATCCGCACGGCCGCCGTTTGCTTTCGCCCCTCGCTCATGGCCCTCTACGAAAAGCGCCGGAAAAAGCCGGAATTGATGCTGGTGCCGCTCATTGACGTGCTCACCATGCTCATCTTCTTCGCGTTTGTGACCATGCAGTTCAAATCCGGCACCACGCTTAATATCACGCTTCCGAAAGTCGACACCGCCGGCAAGAACGAGTTCAAGGGTTCGGTCACCATTGCCATCGGCAAGGAGGGCCAGATGGACTTCAACGGCAAACCGACGACGGATGATCAGCTCGTCGCCCTGCTCGGGGAGGTGCGCAAGCTGGACCGAAATATCCCGGTGTTGATCCAGGCCGATGAGACCACGCCGCTCAAGCGGCTGGCCTTCGTGATGGATACCTGCCGCAAGGTCGGGTTGAACAAGTTCAGTCTGCAGGCGCGGTAGCGGCGGGCGGGATCCTGGAGAATGGATCGGGGGGATGGTTCGGCAAAGGCGCAGGCTTGCTGCGCCCGCGGCTGCCCGTTCCGAAATGCCGCGCCGGTGGTCCCGGAAGGAACAGCCACAAAAAGGCTCAAAAAGCCTAGCGCGGCGAAGCCGCAACCAAAAACTGAAAGGAATGCATCACGCAAAGGTCGCCAAGGGAAGCTTGGAAATCCATCTCTTCAGACCTTTGCGGACTTTGCGTCCGTTGCGTGAGGCGGAATGACTTCCTTTCGGAATTCTCCGACGCCCGCGAGGATTTTCCCCCACAGTAGCACAATACGCGCAGAGTGCTCCTCAACTGACTCCTCCAGATTCCATTTTGTGCCTCTTGTGCTGCTCCTGTGGCCATTTCCGTTTTTCCGCTTTCTCGCCTTTCCATTTCGTCTCCGCTACCTCTGCGACCTCCTCAAAAACGGTTTGGTTTGTTGAATCGATTTCTCGGTTTCCGATCGCTTACCGATTTGAATCTTGATGTCCAAGATATTTCCAGACAACGATATCCGATGCGCGGGGCGAGGCCAAACGCCCTCAAAAGCCGCTGCGAGCGGATTGGGATATAACACAACCTTCCCGCGGCATATTACACTGTTGGGCAAATTAAGACTAATTCCCGCACATGACCTTCTCTTTTGCGCATGTCCGATGGCTTCGCGTTCTAGCCGTAGCGATTTCAGTTATCGCCCTNNTTGCTGCCCAGATCAGCCCAGGGCTTATGCCTTGGCTTGAGTGTATGCTAGCACTAATTCTTTCCTTCCGCGTTGGTCGAAAGAGTGACGAAAGCAGCACCACCCAGGGGATACTCATTGGGACTTTGGCAGGCATACTCGGATTGGCGGTCGCGTTGTTTTTCCGAGGGCACATCAGTTCAAGTAGCTTGCTTTTTTCTATCGGCGTTGCTGCAGCAGGATGCATCGGCGGTCTATTCGGGGAAAAGTGGCCGGCAAAGAAATGAGAATTGAGCCGAGCTGCCACCGCCCACGCCGGGTGGTGTCACGGATCCTACTGGCGCCGGCTCCACGCCACCACCCGTCGTGGCTGATCGTTAACGTTGTCTGGACAAAGAAGCTATGAGCAACCTCGAACAAATGAGCGAAGCGCTCGTGCAGAGTTGGGGCATCAAGACACTGGAAGCGCTCCGACGGCAGGCGAAGGCGGGGGCAACTGGGGTGGCGTTTGACGCGATTCGCGCCGCCGGGGGAAAGAGGCTGGTGATTGCCATCTGCGTGACGAAGAAGGTGCCGATTGCCGTGCTGCGACAGGCGTTTCCTTTGGTTGACGGCGGAGCGCCGGAAGACTGGACGAAACTGACGCTCCTCGAGATTACGATGCGGGCAGCGGCGGGACCTGGATTTGTTTTCAAGTCGCTGAAGAACAGTGCCGGCGAGCTGTCGGACGTCATCCTCGTTTCCACGGAGCCGCGCTCGATCGCGATTATCGAACGAATCTTCAGGTTGCCGAAGTGAAAAACCACCCAGCGGGCTGGAGGATTCCTCGTGCCCAAAAGAAACGAAAAAGCCCAGGCGTTAAGGCCGACGACCACATCGGTCTCGCCTCGTCCGGCTGCGCCGGACTCGCGATGACCTCTGTCACTTCATTCTGCAACCCTCAGTAAGAGGACGCGAAAAGGCGGACCCCGGACGAAAGGCGCTTCCCTGAGCGCCCTGATTTGTTACAACGGTCCATGCATATCGTCATCACCGGAGTCACCCGTGGGTTGGGGCGTGCGCTTGCGGAGTGGTACATTGCGCAGGGTCACACGGTGAGCGGCTGCGGCCGCAGCGGCATGGAGATATTCGAGCTTCGGTCTGTTCACCCCGAACCGCACAATTTCGATGCCGTTGACGTCACCGAAGTGGTCAAGGTCGGGATGTGGGCCGAGCGGATCCTTGGGTCGTCCGGAGCGCCGGATTTCCTGATCAACAATGCCGCCTTGATGCACAAGCCCGCGCCGCTGTGGCAGGTGCCGGCGCCGGAGTTTGCGAAACTGATCGACGTGAACATCAAGGGCGTCGCCAATGTGATCCGCGCCTTTGTTCCCGCGATGGTCGAGGCCAAACGGGGTGTGATCGTCAATCTCAGTTCAGGCTGGGGCCGGTCCACCTCGCCGGAGGTGGCGCCCTATTGCGCCTCAAAGTGGGCGATCGAGGGACTGACCAAGGCCCTGGCGCAGGAGCTGCCGGAGGGGATGGCCGCGGTGCCGCTGAATCCGGGCGTGATCAACACGGACATGTTGCAGAAGTGTTTTGGGACGGATGCCGACAACTATCCCAAAGCCGAGGAATGGGCGCAGCGCGCGGCCCCATTTATCCTGACGCTCGGCCCCAAGGACAACGGCCAGTCGCTCAGCGTGCCGGGCACGCCGCTGGAATGAAGTGGGGGCGCGATTCGCTCCGGAGAACGGTAGCCGCGCAGAGCTCGGGAACCCCCATCCGCCAACTGGCCTACCGAGGATCATTGACTCGGCCCAGAAAGATGCACGCTCCGGAGGCGACGTGCTGGACGGCAAAGAGGAAAGGGTGATCGATGTGCACCTCGATTGGCGGTCCGCGCTCGCCGGCGGCAAGGCCGTAAGTCATCGGGGTTGCTGTGGCCGCAGCCGCCTCGGTGCCGTCTTCGTCCACCGACAACCACTCCTCGTGAAGCACGTCGGTCAGGGCGAGATAGCCATCCGCTGTCCGTGGCGCCATGCGGGTGAAATCGGCGCTGCCAGCCGGCTGGTCAAACGCCGTGGTCATGCCCAGGACCCGCAGCGAGGTAGCGAGCGACATTCCCGGCGGCGCGAGTTTGAACTTGGGTAGAAAAATAAGCACGTCGCCTCGTGGCAGCTTCGCACAGGCCGCCAGCATTGCGGGGGTCACCGCGCGCTCCAAATCGGCGAGGCCCTCACGCTGGTCGGGAAGCAGGATCAGGAACTGCAGTTCTCCGCCTTCGTAGGGCAGGGCCACCGCGATGAAACCGTCGCGTTTCTCATAGCTAAATCGCTTGTGCTGCATCATCGTCTGGACCTTCGCTTGGGTCCTTCCGTCCACCCAAAACTGCCGGAGTAGCGTCATGTCCGGTTTGAACGGACTCATCCATGACGCCCGCAGGTAGACGGCGTTCGTCAACACCAGTCGTGTCCTTTCGTTCAACGCGCCTGAAGGGATGAGTTCGCGAATGCGATCGTGCGTTGCTTGCGCCATCCAGCCGTTGATCGAGAGCCGCGCCGGTTCCGCCGAGTGGAGGAAATCAAGCTCCTCCAGCGGGGAGCCGAACTGTTCGCGCAGCCCACGGGTGAAATCCGGTCGCAACGCGAAACCGGATTGCGCGAAGAGGCGGTTTGCCATGTCCAATTCGATCGGAATTCTCGGTACACCTCTCCGGCCGGCGTTTTCCGCGCGCCGTTGGGAGTCGACCTGCAACCCGCGAAGATCGCGCGCCAGCGCGCCAAAGCCGTCGACGATGGCCGCCTCGCCGCCGGAAAGATGCAGGACGCGGCGCATCTCCCCTTGAGTGGCGCCACTGGCGCCTGTCCAGGCCATCGCGAGCGCCGTCTCGATGGAGACGGGCGACAGCAGCAGATTACCCGATGGGTTCGTGGCGGTTCCGGCGGCCAGCAGATCAAGGCCGAACTGATTGATGGCCGGAGCTACATCGGCGGATTGAGCCTGGGTGCGAAGTGCGATCACACTCAGCACGGAAACGGAGGCAAGCAGCTTCATGGTGATTGAGTCTCCAGGACCAGCAATCCCGGGCGCGCAGCCGCGCAGGCCGGAAAAGAGGGGCCGGGTGACAATTGAATAACGGGCAAACTGCCTGAATATTAGATCCGACAGCGGCTGTCGATCAGCTCCGTCGGGCGGGCGGCTCCAGTTCGGGGAGGAAGGCGGTTAGCAGGCCAATCAGGGGCAGAAAGCCACAAACGCGATAGACGAAGAAGATGCTGGTCTGATCGGCGAGTTTCCCCAGGAGCGCGGAGGCAATGCCGGCGATGCCGAAGGCGAGACCGAAGAAGAGACCGGCGATCAGGCCAACCCTGCCGGGGAGCAATTCTTGCGCGTAGACGAGGATGGCCGGGAACGCCGATGCCAGTACCGCTCCGATGAACACAGTCAGTACGATCGTCCACCCGGGGCTCGCGTAGGGCAAAAGCATGGAGAACGGCGCAACCCCGAGGATGGAGAACCAGATGACCCGCTTCCGGCCGAAATGGTCGCCAAGCGGTCCGCCCACGATGGTGCCAGCGGCCACTGCGAACAGGAAAACAAACAGCCGGACTTGCGCCGCCTGCACCGAGAGCCCGAATTTCGCGATGAGGAAGAACGTGTAGTAATTGGTGAGGCTGGAGAGGTAGACGTATTTGGAAAAGATGAGCGCCACCAGCACGCCCAACGCCAGGCCAACCCGTCCCCGTCCAAGTGCCGCGTGCGCGCCCGGTGCCGGCGATTGTCGGCCGCGCATCTGCTCGAGATGGTTCCGATACCAGGTGCCAACGCTGGCGAGCACCAGGATTCCGAGAAAAGCGATGACCGAAAACCACAAGACGCTCCTCTGCCCATGCGGAACGACAATCAAAGCCGCGAGCAAGGGCCCCAGCGAAGTGCCGAAGTTGCCGCCCACCTGGAATACTGACTGGGCGAATCCATGGCGGCCGCCCGACGCCAGCCGGGCGATGCGCGAGGCTTCCGGATGAAAAATAGAGGATCCGGTTCCCACCAAAGCGGCGGCGACGAGAATGGCGTGGAAACTGGCGGCCTGTGACAGCAGAATGAGTCCCACCAGGGTGACGCTCATGCCCAGCGCCAATGAAAACGGCCGGGGCTGACGATCAGTGCAGAATCCCACCACGGGCTGCAGTAGCGATGCCGTGAGTTGGAAGGCGAAGGTGATCAAACCAACCTGAGCGAATGTGAGCTGAAACGACTGCTTGAGCAGTGGGTAGATCGCGGGCAGCAGCGACTGGATCGTGTCGTTGAGCATGTGCGAAAGGCTCAACGCCAGCAGAATTCGAAGGACGGTGCCTTCGACGGGCCGGGGATGTTCCGTCAATGATTTGGTGGCGGGCTCCATGCGGACGAAAGGGTCCACTACGACACAAGCACGCGTCCGGTGCAACTGAATGGTGTGGATTCCGGGCCGGTGGAATGCGATTCCGGCCAGAGGACTTCCTAGCGCGACGGAGCCGCGATCAAATCATTTTACCGGAGGAAACGGAGAAAAGGAGCGGAGGAAGACGCTCTCAGTTTCCTCCGTTTTGTCCTGTAGAGATCCCAGCTCAGGCCCGCGCCGTGAGCAGTGCGTTGATCTTGCGCATCACCTCGAAGGCGTCAGCCACGTAGAGGACATCGGCCTTGCCCTGGGCCCAGCTGCAATTGGGGTTCAGGTTGATCGCGCGGCGCTCGGTGATGAATCGCCAACCGACGGTGTGAGGTTCCTCGCCGTGGCAGCAGGTTGAAAGGCCCTTGGGATGGCGCGGCGTCGAGCCCGTCTGGCCGACCTGATTCAGGTGCGTCATGAACTTCAGCACGGCGTGGCCTTCCCCGCTCAGGTCGACCAATGACTTGGAGCTGCCAAGGGAAGCCTTCGTTGCGGCAAGGAAACCGAGGATGAGTGTTTCCGCCTCCTCGGGATGCGCTTTGCCATCGGGCTGCGCCTTGGTCCAGCCCGCACCGGCGACGAAGAGCAGCTTGGCATCGGGCCGGATGGTTTGCTGGTCCGCCGGGGGCGCCTGGATCCCGGCGACCGTCGTGCGCCGCTGTGCATCGGTGAGTGCCGCGGAGACGAGCTCGACGGAGGCGGTGCCGACCGCACCGGACCACGGCTCGCCGCAGCCCGGATCAAGCAGGATGAACCAAGGTCGCCGGGTGCGCTGCACCACCGCTTCCATGCGCTGGCGATAGTACCAGCGCGTGATGCCGGGCTGGCCATTGGCCACGGTCGTGCCGGTCACATGGGCGTCGATGCGTCCGTCGAGTCGCTGGCTGACACCCGCGAGCACACGGTTCCAGCGCGAGGTGGCGGGCGCGACGATGATCGTGGCGCTGGCAGCGGTGCAGAGCGCCGCGGCGGCGACGAGGTCGGTCGAGTAGCGCGACGGGACGAAATCCGGGCCGGCCACGGCGACGAATCGCGCGGCCCCGCAGCTGGAAATCTGGTCGGCACCGACCTGAACGTCGCCACCGACGAGGCCGGCAATCAAAATGGAACCGGCCAGGTCGGAGGCGAGAGCCTTGGCGGCGCTGAGGGCTTCGAGGGCGGCCTTGCCAAGCGAGCCGTTAGCTTCGGTCTGGGCGAGAAAGAGGATGGTTTCCATGGGGGAAGGAGTCAGAAGTCAGGAGACAGGAGGCAGAAGTCAGGAGTCAGAATCCAAGAGGGAGGGTTCAGAGCAGTCAGTCTGGAGCGGTCGCGGAGTCCGGTGAGAACAGAGATTCATTCTGGATTCCAGCTCCTGTCTCCTGCGGTTTGGCTCCTTCGGGCTAGTCCTTTCCAATCCATTCGACGATTTCCCTGGCAATGTCGTCAGTGGAGAGGTCCTTGACGATTCTGGTGTCGCGGCGCTGCTTCGGCAGCGCAACGCTGGCGAAAGCCACGCCGTCGTTCGCGATCTTGACCGGTTTGGCCCGCTGGAGCGCCGGCATCACCGTGCGCATGTTGAGCATGCCCACCTGCGGATTATTCGGCGGCTCAGGCAGATTGCCCGTGGCCCAACCCAGCAGCGCCGGAAGACCCGTGCAGAGGGAGACTTGGTGCTTGCCGCCTTCGACGCGCTCGAGGACCCGGAGCGATCCATCGGGGGTGATCGTGAGTTGATCCACTCCCTGGAATTGATCGGTGATACCGAGCCGTTCGCCGACCATTTGCATCGTGGTGCCGGCGCCCCGCGAGGCGGATTCCCAGCCGCCGAAAAGCAGCAGGCGCGACCGGTCCAATCCGGGAATTGCCTGGATGGCCTCGGCCAGCGCGGCGGCGATTTCCGCGGACTCGGCGAAGCCGCTGGCCGGACCATCGAGTGCAACCAGCTCGAAGGGGACCTTCTGGGCCACGATCATCATGACCTGCTGGAGCTTCGCCCGCGGACCAATCGTGACGAGCCACACCTTGCTCCCGGGATGCTGCTTCGCGAGATGCGCCGCCTCAAAGAGCGCGTGGCCGGCCCAGGGATCCAAGACCGCGGGCAGCATCAATTCGTTTTTCAGCGCAGGCCCGGCGGGGTTGGACACGGGCTCCAACGTCTGCAACGGGTCGGGCACGAGGCTGCCGCAGACGACAATCTGGTAGGGAATGCTCATANNCAGCGCGGTCTCGACCCGCGAAGCTTTTTCGCGTAGCGGAATTGAATCATGCTCCGCTTCCTCGCCCGATTTCTCGCGGTCGTCTGCGCGCTCGTTTTCGTCGTCTGCACGATTCCAATCATCTTTTTCCATGCCGCCAGCATGCGGCTCACCCAGCCGCAGGTTTACAAGGATGCGCTCGCAAGCGAGCGGCTCTATGACCGGTTGCCCGTCTTGGCAGCGGATACCGCCACTCACGCGATCGATGCGGGCGCCCGGGCTGTGGCGAACCAGGGCGGCGCGGTCGACAGTTCGCTGGTCGACCTCCTCCACCAGATGTCTGGGACGGACTGGGAGATGATCGTTGGCGCTGTTCTGCCATCCAGCTATGTGCGCCCGCAGGCCGAGGGGGCGGCGGACCAGTTTTTCGCCTGGTTGCATTCCAATACGGCCGTTCCGGTAGTGAATGTTTCGCTGGGAGAATTGAAACGGCGATTGGCAGCTCCGGAGACCGAGGAAACTTACGTGCGGATACTGCAAACCAAACCGCCGTGCACGGCGGCACAGCTCCAAGCGGCCGGCGGGTTTCCGATTGCGTGCTGTCCACCGCCCGAGGCGATGCCGCGGGTGCGGCAGGACTTTCGCGCGATGATGCAACGGGCGGCGGACCAGCTGCCTCAATCGGTGAATGTGTTCGAGAAAATCAGTGGTGACAACGCGGCCACCGCGACAATCCGGAGACTGGCGGAGCTGCGGACCAAGCTCGTTCAACTGGAGTGGCTTGCCTGGTGGAGTCCGGCGGTGCCGGCGGCGTTGTTGCTGTTGATCGCAGTATTTGCCGTGCGCTCCTTCCGCGGCTGGATGTTTTGGTGGGGGATTCCCTGCCTGATCGCCGGCGCGGTGAGCGCGGTCTTTGCGCTTCCGGTCGTCCCGGCCGGAAAATGGATCTTTGCGCACTTCATCGTTCCCCACCTACCTGCAGAATTTCCCACGGCAACTCTGGATGCATTGGCCGGACTGGTGATGGCAGTGTTGCAGTCGGTGATGGACGCTGCGCTCCACACCGCCGGCGCCCTCGCCATCGGCGGGTTGGTCGCCTTGATCCTCGGCGCGGTTTTCAAATCCCGGCCAACGCCAGTGGCGGCACCAGCGCCCTGAGGGGACGATGGAAGGTGCCAGAAGCCAGGAGACAGAAGCCAGGAGACAGAAGACAGAAGACAGAAGACAGAAGACAGCGGGCCGCTATCAGAGACGACCTATGCCAGCAATGCCTCCGGCTCGCTACTCGAGGCTCGCAATTCCCGATCAGTTCTCCGCCGAGTGAAGGCCTCCGGCGCCGGCGCGGAATTCGACGTTGGTTTTCTCGGGATCGCCAGGTCGCGGCTGCGAGCAGTTCCAGAGACAAGCGCCGCAATAGATACATTTCTCCCGGTCGAATGCCGGCACGCCGTTGGGACCGGCGGTGATGGCCTGGCCGGAACACGCGTCGATGCAGATCTTGGTGTCGCATTGGACGCAGGTGCCGTGGTCGACGAACACCACGTGGTCGGCATAGCCGGCGGGCGCTTGGACCTTCCCGCCCAGGAGAAGCGCATCCTGGTGCGACACCAGGAGCTTGCCGTCCAGGGGCACCGGCGGCCAGCCGGCGCGGTCCATCAGAACCTCGTGGAGCGCGACATTCTTGGCCCGGCAGTCCTCCTGCAGGCGGGCAATCTCGGCAGCGGGGATTTTTCCGCGGTAATACTCCGCGATGCCCGGCAGGCGCCGGTGAGGCGGCATCGGCCGGCCGGGTAGCGACACGCGACCGCCCGTCAATCCGGAAAAGCCCATGCCAAGGAGGCCGGTCACCACGCCGCGTTGGAACCCATTGCGCGCCTTTTCCGCCACGCGACTTTCCTTCTCCACCCAGCTTTCCCGGCGGCGACGAACGTAGGCCTGCTCGAGATTCTCCTTCGTGAACGGCCGGCCGGCCTTCAACAACTCGAGAATGCCCTCGGCGAGCTGCGTGCCCGTGGCCCAGGCTTCGTCGACGCCGGACCCGGTGAGCACATTGGTGCTGCCGGAGCCTTCGCCGATACGGGCATAACCATTGCCCGCGAGGTGCGGTTCGCCACGGCGGCCCGATTCCTGCAGGGTTTTGGCGCCCCACGAGCGCAGCGTGCCGCCTTCCAGGTGCCGCCACAGGTACGGGTGCATCATCCAATGCTGCAGGAAGCGATAGGACGTCCGGACCGGATTATCGAACCAGGAGGGCACGAAGAGGCCGAGGGACGCGATCCGTCCCGGATGCACGTACATGAATCCAAAGATCTCCGGCTCGGGGTAACCGAAGGTGTGGAAGACTGTGCCGGGTTCGAGGTCGGCATGAGCCGGGAGGTCGACCACCATCTTCATGCCGACGGCCCAGTCATATTGATGATTGCCGGTGGGCAGGCCGAAGCGTTCGTCGAGCTGGCGGCCAATGGTTCCCACCGGTCCGTCGCCGACCACGGTCAGAGCGGCCCGAATGTCCATGCCGGGCATGAAGCCATCGGTCGGATTGCCCTGGAGATCGGTGCCCTGGTCAATGAGCCGCACGCCGACCACCTTATCGCCGTCGATGAGCGGGCTGGCCACCGGGGTGGAGGGCCACACCTGCACGGTGCCGGCGCTCATGACCTGTGCCCCGACCCATTGCATGAACTGGCCCATTGAGAGGACGAGGCCGTCATGCTTGCGCAGGAACGGCGGCACCCACGGAAGATTCAACGCGTGGTGTTCGAACGGCAGCGCCCAGCGGCAGCCGCGAATCATCGCATCGGTCAGCCGCAACGCGCCGGACCGGCGGCTGGCGCCGATCGGGTCGAGCAGGTACGCGATTCTCTCGTGTTTGACCGGCACGGCCATCGGAATCTGGGCCGGATCGAGCTGCGGGTAACTCGCCTTGATGCTGCGGCCCGGCGTCACCACGCCGGAGACGCCAAAACCAATGTCGTCGGCGCGCTCGTAGCAGATCACCTGCGGCGGCAGCCCGGGCACGGCCTGGCTTTCAACCATGGGCGAGCCGTCCTCCTTCAGGAGGTTCTTCGAGAGCGTGGTGAGGA
>PMBT01000040.1 GCA_003153035.1 Opitutia bacterium | reverse complement strand
TTCCACCAGCTCGAGTGCCTGTACGTCGACCGGGAAGTGACCGTGCGCGACCTCAAGGCGCTGCTCGATTACATCTTCGCCGCGCTGCTTGGCCCCGACACCAAGACCCGGTTCCGCCCGCACTACTTTGGCTACACCGAACCCAGCTTCGAGGTCGACCTCTCAGCCCGGCACCTGCCCAAGGTGNNNTACGGCATCGATGACATCCGCTATTTTTACCAGAACGACCTGCGGTTCCTGACGCAGTTTGCATGAATCTCCACCACCGAGACACCGAGGGCACTGAGAAAAGCCCCTCTGGACAACTCTGTGAGCTCCGCGCCTCCGTGGTTCACCCACATGAAGATTTCGCTAAGCTGGCTTAAGCAATACGTGACGCTCGACGCCTCCGCCGAGGAAATCACCCATGCCATCACGTTTCTCGGTTTCGAGGTTGAGCAGGTGATCCGCACGGGGGTGCCCCCGCTCCAGCACGTCGTGGTCGGCGAGGTGCTCACCCGCCTGCCGCATCCCAATGCCGACAAGCTCACGGTTTGCACCGTCGACGTGGGCCCCGACGGGGGCGTGAAGACGATTGTCTGCGGCGCGCCGAACCACCAGGTCGGCGACCGCGTGCTCGTGGCGCTGCCCGGCGCCGTCCTGCCCGGTGATTTCAAAATCAAGCAGTCGAAGATCCGCGGCCAGCTTTCGGACGGCATGATGTGTTCGCCAGACGAGCTTGGCCTTGGCGGCGAGCACACCGGCCTGTTGATCCTGGACGGGCGGCCCCCGCTCGGGGCCCCCGTCAACGAGGTGCTGCCGCCCGGTGACATCGTGTTCGACATCGAGATCACACCCAACCGGCCGGACGCCCTCTGCCATCTCGGCGTGGCGCGCGAACTGGCCGCGTGGTTCCGCCGCGATCTGGTTTACCCGCCGGTGAAGTTCACCGGCTTGCCCGTGGGTGCGCCCGGGCGGCGCGACCTCCTCACCGAGGTGACCGTCGAGGCCGGCGAGGACTGCCCGCTTTACACCGCGCACGTCATCACCGGCGTGAAGATCGGCCCGAGCCCGGCCTGGCTGCAGGAGCGCCTCAAGGCGGTCGGCCTGCGCCCAATCAACAATGTCGTCGACGCCGGCAACTTCGTCATGCTCGAGACCGGCCAGCCGGTCCATGCGTTTGACGCCCGGAAGATCGGCGGAAGCCGCATCATCGTGCGCCCCGCGCGCACCGGCGAGAAACTCGTCACGCTTGACGGCCGGGAGCGAGGGCTCAGCAGCCGCATGCTCGTCATCGCGGACGCCGCCCGGCCGCTGGTCATCGCCGGCATCATGGGCGGCACCGATGCCGAGGTCGACGACACCACCACCGACCTCCTGCTCGAGGTGGCCTACTTCAAGCCCGCCGGCATCCGCTGGACCTCGCGCAAACTCGGGCTCTCCACTGACAGTTCCTATCGGTACGAGCGCGGCGTCGACCCGCACACGCTGATGGAGAACGCCCACCGCGCAGTCGACTTAATCATCGAGACTGCCGGCGGTCAGGTGGTCGGACCCTTCTGCAAGGTGGGCGAGGACCGGCCGTGGAAGAGCGAGATCACCCTCACCCCCGATTACGTCCGCCGCCAGCTGGGCTTTGCGGTGGCCGACCAGGAGATGAAGGACGCGCTCGAGGCGCTCGACCTGCCGGTCGTGCGGGATGAGTTCATGGCGGACGGCGGGCCGCGATGGACGGTCTCGATTCCCAGCTGGCGCAGCGACCTCGACCGGCCCATCGACCTCGTTGAGGAAATCCTGCGCCTCTACGGCACCGATCGCATCCCCCGCAGCACCATCATGACGCCCGGCCTGCCCGGCGACGACGATCCGGTGGTCCTCTTCAACCGCCGGGCCACCGACTATCTGGTGGGCCAGCATTTCCACGAGTGCGTCAACTATACGCTGCGCTCCGGAGCGGAAATCAGGCAGTGGGTCTCGGACACCTCGATGCAGGAGCTGGCTCTGGCCAATCCGTTTGTCGAGGACCAGTCCCATCTGCGCTCCACGCTGCTGATCGGCCTGCTGGGGTCCCTGAACCTCAACCAGTCGCGCGGCACCGGCGTCACCCGGCTCTGCGAAACGGGACGGATCTTCCTCGAGAGCAACGGCCAGGTGTTTGAATGCGCCGCCGCCGCGTTCATCGAGGCGCAGACCAAGGACGCCGGCCGCCAGTGGCTCCAACGCGCGCCGGCTGATTTCTACACGGTGAAGAACCGCGTCCGCATCCTGGCTGCGCACGCCGGCGTGGACCTGTCGGCACTGCCGGTCACGCCCGTGACCGGGGCTTATTTCGGCTGGCAGGAGGGGCATTCGGCGGCTGCAGGCGATCTGCAGGCCCAGGGTTTTGAGGCGCGCTTCGGCCTGATGAACCTCGCGATGGTCCGCGCGCTCGGACTGGAAGGGCAGGTCATGGCCGGTATTTTCGCAATCCTGCCGGAGAAACTCGCCGCGGCCGGCGGTCCGCGGCGCTACCAGGATTTCAGCCATTTTCCTCCGGTGCTGCGGGATCTTGCAGTGGTGGTCGACGCGGCCGCCCGCGCCGAGGACGTGCGGCAGAAGCTCGCCCGGACCACGGAGGCCGTCGTGGGCGCGGCCTTCGCCGTCGAGCGAATCGCCATCTTTGACGTCTACCAGGGCGGGGAGCTGCCCGCCGGGAAGAAAAGCCTGGCCTTCTCCCTCGTCTTCCGCGCAGCGGACCGCACGCTCACCGACGACGAGGTCAACGCCGCCTTCGCGAGAATCCAGCGGGAAATTGTCGCCGATGGTACCCTGAGTGTGCGGGCCTAGCCCGGAGGTCGCGGCGGCCGGGTGGTCCGGCAGCATTGCGGTTCTGGATTGAGCCGCGGGGACGGGGCGCTTAGGTGTTCGCTCATGCCCATACCCCTGTTGCGGTCTCGGTGCGTTTTCGCCCTCGGCGCGGTGGTGATCCTGGGCGCCGGCCTGGCCGCCGCGCCGGACAAGTTCGCGGCCATTGCTGAACGCATGCAGGCCTTTGTGGATCAGGGCGAGATTTCCGGCGCGGTGACCCTGGTGGCTACGAGAGACCGGATCCTGCATCTTGCCGCGGTGGGGCGGAGCGACCTGGCAACCGGACGGAAGATGGAGCGCAACGACCTTTTCTGGATCGCCTCAATGACCAAGCCGATGTCGGCGGCCGCCGCGGGGATGCTCGTCGACGACGGCAAACTCAGTTTCGACGATCCCGTGGAGAAATACCTGCCGGAGTTCCGCAATCTTCAGGTGGCCCAGGAACAAGCCGGGGAGCGGGTGCTGGTTCCGGCGACGCACCCGATCACGCTGCGCGAACTGCTGACGCACACGAGTGGAATGGGCGAATACGTCACGACGGATCCGCACTGGACGCTGGCCGAGATGTGCAAGAGCGTTGCCCGCGAGCCGCTGAAATTCCAGCCCGGCACCCGCTGGAGCTACTCGACCGCAGGAATTGACACGGTCTGCCGGGTGGTCGAGGTCGCGGGCGGCTTGCCGTTCGCCAAGTTCATGCAAAAGCGGCTGTTTGATCCGCTCGGCATGAAAAACTCGACCTTCTGGCTGACCCCCGCACAGGAAAAACGTTTTGCCACGAACTACCGGCGCAACGAGCAGAATGGCAAGCTCGAGCCGGCGACCATCGCTTACATGTACGGCGGAGCCGTCACCGACCACGCGCGACCGCCGCTGGGCGGCGCCGGCCTTTTCTCCACCGCGGAGGACGTGGCGAAGTTTTACCAGATGCTGCTGAACGGTGGCGTATTCGCCGGGGACAGAATCCTGAAATACGAGACGGTCTCCGAAATGACCCACGCGCAAACCGGCAGGCTGAAGGCGGGATTTCTGCCCGGGACGGTCTGGGGGCTGGGCCTCTGCCTGGTGAAGGAACCGCAGGGGGTCACCGCCGTGCTCGCCCCCGGCTCGTTTGGCCACGGCGGCGCCCACGGCACCCAGAGCTG
>PMBT01000007.1 GCA_003153035.1 Opitutia bacterium | reverse complement strand
GCATTGGTTTCGCAGACGGGATCGGACCCGAATTACATGTCGTTGCAGTCGGCGGTGTACCGTCTTTCCAGCCCAGCGGCGGCGAATCCGGCGTTGGTCTCGGGTGCGCTGGCCCAGCTCAACACCTTGCTTTCGGGGCGGGGTTTCGGCTTGGTCAAGGGAGCGGTCGGCCCGGAGCTTTTGGCCGCTTTCAACGCGGATCTGGTCGTGGTCCGGGATTCCGGTCATTCCGTTCGCGGCGTGTATTTGCGCTTATCAAAGTCATGAAGAAGGGATTTACTTTGGTCGAGCTGGTGGGAGCCCTGGTCATCATCGGCATCCTTGTCAGCATGGTCTTGGTCGCGACCGGCAACTCCCGGGACCGCGCGTTGCAAACCCGGATNNCATCAACTCGGCCAAGGGTCTGTGGGTCCTGGATCACAACGGTGCCCCGTTTCCCTCGGATGAACCCGGGCGCTTCGATGCGATCCGCCGGTATCTTGAGGTAAGCCGCTCCTTCTCCTCAATGGCCGACTTCCAGGCGCCGGGGGTCACCTATCTGATCAACGAGGTTGGCATGGCCCCTTCCCACTCCCCCTGACATGCGCCAGAAAGCTCACTTCCAACCCGGTTTCTCCCTGGTCGAGGTCGTGGCCGTGATGGCGCTGCTGCTCCTCATCATGGGCCTTGGCCTGTGGGGACTGGGGGGTTCGCGGGCACGGCAACTGACCGGGAAAGTGACTCTGGATCTGGCGCGGATTGATTCGGCGAAGGCTGCCTGGCGCGCGGATCATCCGCAGGCGGCGTTTCCGGCCGACGAGGCCGCCCGCTTTCAATCTCTTCAGCCTTATCTGCAGGTCGGGCTTCAGGATGTGCCAAGCCTCGCGGCGCTACAGCCCAATACGAACCTGGCCGGGGTGGTCGTGTACGCCATCAACGCGGAGACAAATCCCGCCAGCGCCCAGAACCTCTCCACCTCCCAGCAGTTGGATCGATCCTCCGGGGATTGGGTTCCCTGACTGTTGCTTGCCTGGGGGGCCTCTCCAAGCGCCTCGGCAGGTCGGGCAGATTGCTGGCGGGGCGAACACATCCGATCTCGGCGTCTTTCCTCGTGGCTGTTTTGACCGGTTACAACAGGACCAGCTGCTCTCCGGTTGGCTCGCGCAGGCTGGCGACCCCGAGCCCAAGCAGCCGCAACGGGCGCGACACCAGCTTCTCCCGGCCCAAAAGGAAACAACCCAACCGGTAGATGTCACCGGCTTCGGTCAACGGTTCTTCGACGGTGATCTGCCGCGTCAGCGTGGTGAAGTCGCCATAGCGCACTTTCACCTGGACGGTGTGCGCGCCCAGACGGCGGCGCTTGAGCCTGCCGGAGATGTCCTCCGCTTGTTCTCGCAGGCAGGCGCGAAGCACTTTCCGGTCTTCGGTATCCTGCAGAAAGGTTTCCTCGCCGCTGATGCTCTTGATTTCATCGCCCAGCTCCAGCGGGCGGTCGTCTTGGCCGAAGGCGAATTGCTTCAATTTCGGCCCGAATGAGCCAACCAGCGCCCGCAGGTCGCCGGTGTGGTCCTGCAGGTCCCCCACGGTTCGAAGCCCCGCATGATTGAGTGCCTGCTCGGTCACCTTGCCCACGCCGTAGAGGGCGCGCAGGGGAAGCGGGCGCAGGAACTGGACCTTGCCCTCCTCGGCGATGAGTGTCAGCCCGTCAGGCTTCTGGTGGTCGCTCGCAATTTTTGCCAGCAGTTTGTTGGCGGCAATGCCGATCGTGGCCGTCAATTGCCGCTCCGAGCGGATGCACTGCTTCAACTGCCGCGCCAGCGGGAGGGATTTGCGCAGAGCGGCGTCCGCGTCCTCTGCCTCACTAAGGGCCGACAGATCGAGGTAGGCCTCATCGATGGACATTTGCTCGACCACCGCCCCGGTTCCGGCGGCGATCTTCATGATGTGCAGTGATTCCTCCCGGTAATGATCCATGCGGGGCCGGACGAAAATGCCTTTGGGGCAAAGCCGTCGCGCCGTCGCACTGGGCAGCGCCGACCGGACGCCGAATTTGCGCGCCTCGTAGCTGGCCGCACACACCACGCCGCGCTGCGTCGGCGGCGCCCCGACGATGACCGGCTGGCCGCGCAGCGCCGGGTTGTCACGCTGCTCGACCGAGGCGTAAAACGCATCCATGTCCAGATGGAAGATCACGCGAAACATCGCATGCGGGAGTCTGCCACAGTTGCCCTGAGTGCAGAAGCCCGTCCTTTCCTGGCATTCGGTTCATCTACCATTCGGTTTCCAATAAACGAGCCTTCCCGACAACACGTGGACCAGCCCTCTCGGGCAACCATCTGCCAAGAAGCAAAGGCGGCAGGGTGCGCAACGCCTGTGCGGAAGCACGTGGTGTCACTTCAGATTGCGGAGAAAGTTCCGGCGATGCACTCCGGGAATCGGCCCGAACCTGCAAATGGCCTCGACATGGGCCTTCGTGCCATAGCCCATGTGCTCGTTGAAGCCGTAATGCGGGTACTGTTGGTGCAGTTCCTGCATCTGCCGGTCCCGATGCACCTTGGCGAAAATGGATGCGGTGGCGACGGTGATGCTCTGCGTGTCGGCCTTCGGAGCGCACAGCCCGGGAAACGGAAACGACTTGTCCGCAATGCTTCCATCGATGATCACGCGATCGAAGCGAGGAAGTTTCTGGAGGGCGTCTTTGAACAGTCGCAGGTTCAGCTCGTTTAGGTTGCTTGATTCCACTTCGGCCGCCGAGGCCTCCGCGTAAGCGAGGTGAAGCTGTCCTTGGTTGACGAATTGGAGCGTCAAGACCTCCACCAAGCGCTCTCGCTCGATACCGGTCAGTGCTTTGCTGTCGCGGATTTCAAAGGGCATTTCCACGCCGGGGGCGTAGGCGCAGCTCGCCACGACCAGGCTGAAAGCGAAAGCCCCGCGTCCGACCTCGTCGCAGCCGGCTATGACCAACCCTTCCTTGCGCCCAAGATAATCTTCGAGGCTCCAGTCTGCCTTCTTGCCCTTCATGCAGATTGGGTTTGGCCGAGAATTTGGTCTTCCCACATACCCCATTTTAGGGCTTGGACCTGCGGAGGCGGAAAGCCCCTCAGAGAGGATGCTCACTACCGTGCCCTCAGGCGCGAACGGTCGTGCCTGCGTCCTCAAGGTCGAAGTTTT
>PMBT01000128.1:10177-16299 GCA_003153035.1 Opitutia bacterium | reverse complement strand
CGGTGCGCGCCCGCGTGCCGCGGGACCATCCCGAGATTCCCACGATCTCCCTGGTTTTTCCCGGCGCCAACTGGCACGAGCGCGAAACCCACGATTTCTTCGGCATTCGTTTCGTCGGGCACCCGAACCTGACGCCCTTCCTGCTGCCGGAGGACGCCACCTTCCATCCGCTGCGCAAGGATTACCAGCCGTGATCCCGCCCAAGGAAATCACCTACGCCGGCGGCGGCGTCCTGTCCGCTCCTCCCGAGGAGAGCTTCGTTCTCAACCTCGGGCCGCAGCATCCGGCCGCGCACGGAGTCTTGCGGATCAAGATGACGATGGACGGGGAGTGGATCACCCGCGCCGAGCCGGTCATCGGCTACATCCACCGGATGCACGAGAAGATGGGCGAGAACCGCACGTACGCCAAGTTCCTCCCCAACACGAGCCGCATCGATTACCTCGCGGCAATGCACTACACCCACGCCTTTGTCGGCGCGGTCGAGCGCGGCGCCAGGATCGAGGTGCCGCTCCGCGCCGAGTACATCCGCGTGATTACCTCCGAACTCCAGCGCATTGCCAGCCACCTCGTCGGCTGGGGCGCGTGGATTATGGACCTCGGCGGCCTCACACCGATCCTCTATGCCTTCGACGACCGCGAGCGCATCCTCGACCTGATGGAGCACATCTGCGGCGCCCGGCTTACCTACTGCTACTACCGTTTCGGCGGCCTGTGCAACGACGTCGACGATTACTTCCTCCAGGGCGCCCGCGATTTCGTGCCGTACATGCGCGGACGCCTGAAGATGTACCGCGCCCTCGTCACGGACAACATCATCCTGCGCAAGCGCCTTGAGGGCATCGGCATCATAGATGCCGAAATGTGCCGCCGCTATGGCGTCACCGGGCCGGTGTTGCGCGGCGCGGGCGTGCCCTACGACGTCCGCCGGGCCGAGCCGTATTCGATCTATCCGCGGTTTGAGTTCGCCATCCCGCATTATCCGGCCGGGGACTCGATGGCGCGCTATCTCGTGCGCATGGACGAGATGGAACAGAGCCTCCGCATCATCGAGCAGGCGCTCGATCAGATTCCCGCCGGCCCGGTCATGGGCAAGGTCCCGCGCGTGCTCAAACTGCCCGCCGGCGATTATTGCTACGCGGTCGAAGCCGGGCGCGGCCGCTTCATGGTGCGGATCGTCAGCGACGGCAAGGACACCCCCTACCGGGTCAAGCTCCGGACGCCGTGCTTCGCCAACCTCAGCCCGTTCGAGGAGGCCAGCAAGGGCATGATCCTGCCGGACGCGCTGGCCATGCTGGGCAGCCTCGACCTCGTCATTCCCGACATCGACCGCTAGCTGCCGCCACCTTTCCGCGATGCTTGATTATTTCCTAACTGGGCCCGGCCAAGCCTTCACGCGACTGATCATCTACCTCGTCGCGTTCCTGGCCTTCGTGGGTCTCAACGCGGCCTACCTCGTGCTCGCCGAACGCAAGGGCGCCGGCTGGTTCCAGCGCCGGCCCGGTCCCAACGAGGTCGGCCCCGCCGGCCTCCTCCAGCCCATCGTCGACGGCGTGAAGCTGATTGTGAAGCAGACCATCGTTCCGCCCGGCACCGACGGCCTCCTCTTCCGGCTGGCCCCCGCGATCATGCTCGTCCCGGCGTTCATGTGCCTCGCGACCATCCCCTACGCCGAGTCGGTCTACGGCCGCAGCATCAACGTCGGCCTGCTGATGGTGTTCTCCTTCGGGTCGATCAGCGTCTTCGCGATCATGCTCGGCGGCTNNTGGGCCTCGCGCAACAAGTACGCCGTGATCTCCGCTGCGCGCATCGTCTCCCAGAACATCGCCTACGAGATTCCGATGCTGCTCGTCGTGATCACCATGCTGATGGTCACGGGCACCATGAACCTGCAGGAGATCGTCGGGCAGCAGGCTGGCGGCTTCTGGCATTGGAATATTCTCAAGGGGATCTGGACCCTGACCAACCCCCTCATGCCGATGACCTTTGTCATCTTCTTCATCTGCATGCTGGCCGAGACCAANNGCCGAGGCCGAGAGCGAGCTGATCGCTGGCGCGTTCACCGAGTACGCCGGCTTCAGCTGGGGCCTTTTCTTCATGGGGGAATACGCCAACATCGTGGTCAGCTGCTCGGTCGGCACCATCCTCTTCCTCGGCGGCTGGCAGAGTCCGATTGGCGTGCTCTCCGGCGGCGCCTGGGGCCTGCTCTGGTTCTTCGCGAAGATGTACCTGCTTATCTTCATCGTGATCTGGATCCGGTGGACCTTTCCGCGCACCCAGTTCTACGGTCTGCTGAACCTCTCGTGGAAGATCCTTATTCCCGTCTCGCTGTTCACGCTCATGCTAACCGGCGCCCTGCTCAGACTGCCCCTGCTGCTGCACCAACTATTCTGAACCCATGAGCATGATAGCAGCCTTCCAGGAAGTCTACCGCGGGTTCATGAGCCTGCTCACGGGCATGCGCATCACGCTGGGCCAGTTTCTCAAGCCTAACATCACCGTTCAATACCCGCGCCAGACCCTCCCGATGCCGGCGCGCTTCCGCGGGCACATCGAGCTGACGCTCGATCCGGAGACCGGCAAATCCCTCTGCACGGCCTGCAAACTGTGCGAGCGGGCCTGCCCGAGCGAATGCATCGCCGTGGACGGCGCCAAGCTCGAAGGGCAGAAGACCAAGTCGGTCACCGAGTACCTGCTCAACTTCACCACTTGCAGCCTGTGCGGCGCCTGCATCGAGGCCTGCCCGTTCGACGCCATCCAGTTCTCCAAGGTCTACAACGTGGTCAGCCTGAGCCGGGACGATTTCAGCCGGATGGACATGGTCAAACAGCTGGCGGAGCGGAGGCAGGTCTGGGCGCAGACCCAGCCACCGCCGGCGGCCGGGACCGCCGCGGCCCCCGCCATTGTGCCTCAGCCTCAGGATCCGAAGACGCCATGAGCACTTTCCCCGTCTCCGCCTGGCTGATCGCCGCGATCTTCGGCTTCATCGTCACCACCACCGTGGCCGGCGCGCTGATTGCAGTGCTGAGCCGCCGCATTATCCGCAGCGTCGCCGGGCTCGCGCTCTGCTGTCTGGGCCTGGCCGGACTCTACTATTTCCTGAACAGCCCGTTCCTCGCGCTGATGGAAATTCTCATTTATATCGGCGCCGTCTGTGTGACCATCATTTTTGGTGTCATGCTCTCCGAACCCGACGAAGTCGCGCCGGCGGAGCAGCGTGGCCGGGAACGGTGGTGGGGCGGAATTGCGCTGCTTGTGAGCTTGGCGATCTTCTGGGGCGTTTCCCGGCTGAGCCTGCAGGGCCGCTGGCCGGCGCCGGCGCCGGCCGCTGACGGTTCGGTCCAGGCCATCGGCATCGCGCTGCTCACCACGTACAGCCTGCCCTTTGAGCTGATCTCACTCGTGCTGCTCGTCGCCATCCTCGGCGCCCTTGTCATCGCCCGCGGCGGAAGGACCCCCTCATGAACCTCGCCCATCTGCCCGACCAGCCCGGCGTCTATCTCGCCCTGGCGGCCTTCCTGCTTTCCGCCGGGATCTACGGGCTCATCCGGCGCCGCACCCTCATCGGCATGCTCATCTCGGGCGAACTGATCTTCTCGGCCGCCGCGCTGAATTTTATGACCGTGAACCGTTTCATGGCGCCCAACCCGGCCGTCGGGCAGATCTTCGTGCTCTTTATCATGGGACTAGCCGCTGCCGAGGTCGCCATCGCGCTGAGCATCATCATCGCGGTCTACCGCAACTACCGCTCCATCCACTCCCAGGAGCTGTCCGAACTCAATGGATAGCTCCATGGAAATACCCTCGGACATCCGTCTCCTGTTCGCGGTCCTCGCTCCGCTCGTCGGCGCGGGCCTGGTCATGGCCACGGGCAGGAAGATCAACCTGCGTGAAACCTGCTCCTTCCTCGCGGCCGTCACGCTGTTTCTGGTCGTCGCGTCGATGGTGCCCTGCGTGCGCGCCGGGAAGACCCTGCATTTCACGCTCTTTCAGCTCCTGCCGGGGCTGAGTATCTCCCTGCGGGCCGACGCGCTGTCGATGATCTTCGCGCTCACCGCCTCGTTCCTGTGGATTCTGGCGGTGTTCTACTCGGCGGGCTACATGCGCGCCCTCGGGGAACACGCCCAGACCCGCTTCAACACCTGCTTTGCCCTCGCCCTCTTCGGCGCCATCGGCTGCGCGTTCGCTGACAATCTCCTCACCCTGTATCTCTTCTACGAGATCGTGAGTATCACCACTTATCCGCTGGTCGCCCATCACCAGGATGAGGAGGGCTACGAAGGGGGAAAGAAATACCTCGTCTACCTGACGACCACCGCCAAGGGGCTCATTCTCCCGGCGATGGTGCTGATCTATGTCCTCTCGGGCACGCTCGATTTCGCCACCAACGCGCATGTGGGCATCCTCCCCGCCAACGTCCACAACGGCGTCATCGTCGCCCTCTACATCTGTTGCCTCCTCGGCTTCGCCAAGAACGGCATCATGCCGCTGCACNNGTCGGCGTGTTCTCCACCGTGCGGGTCATGCTTTATGTCTTCGGTGTGGACCTGATGGACCGCCTCCATCTGGGTCTGCCCACCGCCTACTTCGTTTCCATCACCATCCTCGTCGGATCGATCGTCGCGCTGAGCAAGGACAACCTNNGCCTACTCCACCGTCAGCCAGCTTTCCTACATCATTCTCGGCGTGGCCCTGCTGACCCCCACCGCCGTCGCCGGAGGCCTGTTCCACATCGCGGCGCACGCTTTCTCGAAGATCACACTCTTCTTCTGNNTCGCCGCGCTGAGCATGATCGGCGTGCCGCCGGTCGGCGGCTTCCTCTCCAAGCTTTACCTGCTCGTGGGCGCCCTCGACGCCGGGTCCATCGGCATCGTTGTCGTGCTGCTGGCGAGCTCCCTGCTCAACGCGGCCTATTTCGTGCCGGTGGTCTACCGAGGTTTCTTCGGGCCGCCTTCCGCCGAGGAGGCCTCGCATCACCACGGGGAGGCGCCGCTCGCGATGCTGATCCCCCTCTGCCTCACCGCCGTCATCTCGGTGGTCATCGGCGTCTTCCCCGACCTCATCATGCACTTTGCCCAGGCCGTCCTGCCATGAAACTCCTCCGGCTCATCGATTTTCTGCGCGACCGCCTGAAGACGGTGGTGCGGGTGGGCATCGCGGTCTTGGTGCTGCTCGTGCTGCTCGACGCGGTCCCGGCCGTCGTCGAAAAGGAACACGCCCACACGGCGGCGGAGCATATCCCCGGGTTCTGGGCGGGCTTCGGCCTCCTCGGCTGCCTGGTGCTCGTGCTCATCGCCAAGGCGTACGGCCATCTCGGCATTTCGACCCGCGAGGATTACTACGATGAGTAATCACTGGATTCATCCCGCGCTGGTCCTGCTGCTCGGCTGCGTCCTGCTCCCGCTGGTGCCAGCGCGCCTGAAGAAAGCCTTCCTCCTGGCGGTTCCCGCGCTGGCGTTCGGGGTCGTGCTCATGATGTTCATGATCCCCCGGGGGGAATTCTGGCATGTCCCGTTCCTCCAGTGGACGCTCGTCTTCGGCCGGGTCGACTCGCTGAGCCTCGTCTTTGCGGTGATCATGAGCGGGATGTGCTGCATCGGCACGCTTTACGGCCTGCACGTCGAGGAGGACGCCCAGCACATCGCCGCCTGGACCTATGTGGCCGGTTCGCTCGGGGCCATCTTCGCGGGCGACCTGCTCACCCTCTTCCTTTTCTGGGAGGTGATGGCGTTCGCTTCGGTCTTCCTCATCTGGTTCCGCCGCACCCCGGAGTCCACCGCCGCCGGCTTCCGTTACCTGCTTGTGCACGTCGCGGGGGGCCTATCGCTGCTCGCCGGCATTGTCCTCCACGTGAAGGCGACCGGCAGCACGGCGTTTACCGCGTTTGACGTGCACAACACCACGACCGCAGGCTACCTCATCCTGGGCGGGTTCCTTCTCAACGCCGCCGTGCCTCCCTTGCATGCCTGGCTGCCCGATGCCTACCCGGCGGGCACGTTCAACGGCTCCGTCTTTCTCAGCGCCTTCACGACCAAGACCGCCGTCTATGCGCTTTGCCGCGGATTCGCCGGGATGGAACTGCTCGTGTGGCTGGGCGTGATCATGTCGCTTTACGGCGTTGT
>PMBT01000128.1:7843-10164 GCA_003153035.1 Opitutia bacterium | reverse complement strand
GCCTTCGCCCACATCCTCTACAAGGGACTGCTTTTCATGGGCGGCGGCTCGATCCTCTTCATGACCGGGGAAACCCGGATGTCGAAGCTGGGCGGCCTCTACAAAAAGATGCCGTGGGCCTTCCTCCTGACGTTGATCGGCGGCCTCTCGATTTCCGCCTTTCCGCTCTTCAGCGGCTTCGTGAGCAAGTCCATGATCGTCCAGGCCGGCTTCGAAAGCCATCTGCTCTGGGCCGCCTTCCTGCTCAATCTCGCGTCGATCGGCACCTTCTACTGCAACGGCCTCAAGGTTCCGTACTTCGTCTGGTTCGGCCAAAACAAGTGCGAGCCCGCCACCTTCGAGCGCGCGAAGGATCCGCCCTGGAACATGCTGGCCGCGATGGGCGTCGCCGCCTTTTTCTGCGTCTTCCTCGGCTGCTACACTCCGGCACTCTACAACCTGCTTCCGTATCACGAAGCGGCGATGGAGTACCATCCGTACACTGCCTATCACCTTTCCGAATCCCTCCAGATCCTGCTCTTCACCGCCCTCGCCTTCTTCGTGCTGGTCAGGCTGAAGAAGATCGAGCCGCACGCGGGCACCAACCTCGACCTCGACTGGTTCTACCGCATGGGCGGCCGCGCCTTCCTCTGGCTGGCTCGCAAACCGGTCCAGTCGGTCGACGCCGGCGTGGGTGAAATCTACCGTGTCGGCGGCCTCGGCCCGCTGATGAAATCCGCCAGCCTGGTGGGCCGCTTTGACAACCGCGTCATCGATGGGGCGGTCGATGGGCTCGCGGCCAGCGTCCGCGGCCTCGCCGGGCGCCTGCGCTTTGCCCAGCGCGGCGCGCTGCAGGAAAACCTCACCCTCGTGTTCGCCCTCGCGGCGCTCCTCCTTCTCGGCTTTCTGATCCTCTTCTAGGCCATTCGCGCCATGACCTCTCCCGGCTCCAACGAGGGCTTGCCTCTCCTCAGCATCCTGATCTTCGCGCCGCTCGCCGCCGCCGCGGTGGCGGCCTTGATCCGCAGCGAACGCCTGCTGCGCTGGTGGACGTTCCTCAGCACCGCGGCTATCGCGCTCTGTTCGCTCCGCCTCTGGGCTGGCTTCGATTCCGGCACAGCCCGGTTCCAGTTCATGGAACAGGCCGCGTGGATTCCCGGGCTGAAGATCAACTACACGCTGGGCATCGACGGCATCAGCCTGCTGCTCGTGCTGCTGACCACCCTGCTGGCGCCGCTCTGCGTGCTCGCATCCTGGAGCTATATCAAGACCCGCCTCCGGGAGTTCATGATCTGCCTGCTGGTCATGGAGACCGCCATGGTCGGCGTCTTCTGCGCGCTCGATTCGATCCTCTTTTTCGTTTTCTGGGAGGCGATGCTCATTCCGATGACGCTGCTGATCGGCGTGTGGGGCGGTCCGCGCAGAATCTACGCCTCGCTTAAGTTCTTTATCTACACGATGTCGGGCTCGATCTTCCTGCTGGTCGCCCTGATCGCCCTGCGCCTCCGCACTGGTACCTTTCACATCCCCAACCTGATGGGCCAGCCGTACGACCCGGCGTTCCAATGCTGGATCTTCGCGGCGTTCTTCATTTCCTTCGCGATCAAGGTCCCGATGTTNNTCCTGCTCAAGATGGGCACCTACGGTTTCCTGCGTTTCTGCCTGCCGATCACTCCCCACGCTACGCAGGTCTTCGCGCCCTACATTTTGTGGCTGTCCGTGGCCGCCATCCTCTACGGCGGATTCGCCGCGCTCACCCAGACCGACCTGAAGAAGCTCGTCGCCTACTCCAGCGTCGGCCACATGGGTTTCGCCACGCTCGGCATCTTTGTCCTCAGCACCCGCGGCCTCGAGGGCGCGATTCTCGTGATGATCAACCACGGCGTCACCACGGGCGCGCTGTTCATCGCGGTCGGCATCATTTACGAACGCCTGCACACCCGCGACCTCGGCGCGGCCGCCGGCATTGGCAAATTCATGCCGGTGTTCTCGTTTTTTCTCGGCGTGTTCTGCCTCTCCTCGCTGGCGTTTCCCGGCACCAACAGCTTCATCGGCGAATTCCTTGTGCTGGCCGGTGGCTTCGCGCACTCCAAGCTGCTGGCGGCCTGTGCCGTGCCGGGCGTGATTGCCGCTGCGGCCTACAATCTCCGCATGCTGCAGCGCGTGGCCTGGGGCAGCACCAGCAACCCCGTCCATTCCGGCCTCGCGGATCTCAACCTGCGGGAAGTCGCCACCCTCGCGCCCCTGCTGGTCTTCGTCTTCTGGATCGGCCTCCATCCCCAGCCCTTCGTCAATGTGATGCACGCCAGCGTGCAAAACCTCCTCCTGCAAGTGGCCATGCC
>PMBT01000128.1:0-7818 GCA_003153035.1 Opitutia bacterium | reverse complement strand
TCTCCGTGTCTCCGCGTCTTTGCGGCGAATAATCTCCTCCGATGACGTTCATCCTTCAATTTCTTCCGGAGTTGGTGCTGCTCGCCGGCGCCCTCGGCCTCTTTTTGGTGACCCTTGGCGAGGCACGCCAGAAGCTCGCCCGGCACGCTGCCCTGCTCGTCGCCGCCGCTACCATCGGGGCCGCCGGCCTGGCCCTGGGGCAGCACGCGGACCTCTTTAGCGGCGCCTACCGCGTCGATCAGTTCTCACAGCTGCTCAAGCTCGTTCTCGCCTTCGGCTTTGCCTGCATCCTGCTGCTGAGCGGGGAACTCCCTGACATCCGCAGCGAGGTCAAGTCCGAGTACTTCCTCTTTCTCACCCTGAGTGTCACCGGGCTGGTCATGCTGGTGAGCTGCGTTGAGATCATCTCGCTCGTCGTCGCCCTCGAACTTTCCTCGTTCCCGCTCTACCTGCTCGTGCCCATGCGCCGCGAGCGCGCGGAACAGAAGAGCCAGATGGAGTCGGCCATCAAGTACATCATGTTCGGCGTGGCCGCCAATGGCATCATGTTCTTCGGCCTCAGCTACCTCTACGGGCTCACCGGCACCACGCATCTGCCCGAGATGATCGCCCGCTTGCAGCCGGTCGTCCATTCGCCGCTCGCCATCGCGGGCCTGGTCATGGCATTCTGCGGACTCTACTACAAACTGGCCGTATTTCCCTTCCATTTCTGGACGCCCGATGTCTATCAGGGCGCGTCCAATGAGACCGCGGGCCTCATCGCCTCGCTGCCGAAGGTCGGCGCCATCGCCGTGCTCATCCGGTTTGTCTCCCTCGCCACGCCGGACAACCAGACCATCGCCCTCCTTCTGACCATTTTGGCCGTGGCGTCGATGTTCTACGGAAACTTGATCGCCCTCGTCCAGAAGGACCTCAAGCGGCTGCTGGGGTTTTCCAGCATTGCGCACGCCGGCTACGCGCTGATCGGCTTCGTTGCGCTTAGCTCGGCCGGCTACACCGCCGCCCTCTACTACATCGGCGGCTACATGCTGATGATTCTGGCCTGCTTCGTCGTCATCTGCAAAGTCTCGCGCGACGGCACCAATGTCGCGATCGAGGAGCTGGCCGGGCTGCACCGGCGTTCGCCCCTGCTCGCGCTGACGCTTCTGGTGGGTCTGTTCGCCCTTGCTGGCATCCCGCCCTTCGTCGGCTTCATGGCCAAGCTCTCGCTGCTCACGGCCGCGTGGGACACGGGTCACTACGCCCTGGTTATCATCGCCGTCGTTAACTCGGCCATCGCCATCTACTATTACCTCCAGGTGATCCGCCAGGCGGTGTTCGGCGAAGCCAATGCCGAGCAGGCGCCGATTGCGCTCAGCTGGCCGACACGGGTGCTTTGCGTGGTGCTCATCGTCGGAATCGTGGCCTTGGGCGTCGCCCCCGGTCTCGTCATCGACACCCTTTCCAGCTCGCTCGCCTTCGTGAACCCGGCCGTACCGGCCGGGCCGTAAGCGCGGCCGATCTGTTCGCCCGCCGAGGACCGGGAGGTGCAACTTCGCGCCTTTGCGTGCAACCGAGGTTTCTCCTGTCTGGCGAAAATGACTTTGCCGGCAGGACCGAGAATCGACAAAAGGGAAGACGCCAAACGAGCGGTCGCCTCCGCAGCTTGGAGGCAGCCAGACGTCCCCGGCAGCACGGTCATCGCAACTTCACGTTGGAAACAGAAACATGAATCGGCACCTGATCTGATGAATTCTCTCCGGATTACCGCAGTGTTGCTCGCCGGCCTTTGCTGGTGCGCGGCTTCCGAGCCGAGGGTCCGACCGGCGGAATGGGCGCAGCCGGTCATCGCCTCGACGCTCGAGAACTGCTTTCGGGTCAGCGATGACCTCTTTCGCTCCGCCCAGCCGGGCCGGACCGACCTGCCCGATCTGCAGGCGCTGGGAATCAAGTCCGTGATCACGCTCCGGTCCTTTCACTTCGATGACGTCTTCGTGCGGAGTGGGCTTCGGGTCATCCAACACCCGATGAGTGCCGGCTCGGTTTCCGTCTCCGATCTCGTGGTCGTCCTGCGACAGTTTCGCAGCGCGGAGAAGCCCGTCCTGGTCCACTGCTGGCATGGCAGCGACCGCACGGGCTTCATCGTCGCCGGCTATCGGATGATCTTCCAGAACTGGTCGCACGAATCCGCGATTGAAGAGCTGCGCCTGGGCGGCTTCGGCTACCACGAGGCCAGCTACCCCGAGATTATCAAAAACCTTCGGGAAATGGACCTCGCCGCCGTGAAGAAGGCGGTATTTGAGTAGAGCGGCAAAGCCACTTGCAGCCCATGAACTCNNAGGACGCCGCCCTGCGAGTGGCGTGCGGCCTGGGCGCCGGCATGGGTCGGAAGGAAAAGGTGTGCGGAGCCCTCACGGGCGGAATTCTCGCCCTGGGGCTCAAGCATGGCCGCGGCGAGAAGGAGGACCGCAGCCGCACCGAGACGACCTATGCGAAGACCCGCGAGCTCCTCGACCGGTTCGAGGCGAAGCATGGCAGCTGTATCTGCCGGGAACTGCTCGGCGGCTGCGACCTGATGACTGAAAACGGGCTGAGGTACTACAAGGCCAACGACCTCCTGCACATCACGTGTGTGCCCTGCGTCCGGACGGTCGGCGAGATCCTGGAGAACCTGCTGGAGCCGGCACCGCGCCATGAGGGGAAAGGGTAGCACGAACCTGAGGGACTTGCTTCGGCGCATGTCTCCACGACTGACTGTTGGAGAGTACGTCTTCTGCACGCTGCCGCCGGATAAGATTCCACACGGGCTGGCGCCCCTCTGCACGTTTCAGGAGGCGGAGGGCACGAGCCTGATCTGCCGGCGCATCGAAGCGGACCAATGTGGCCTCCGCTATGATGGCGCCTCTCGGCTGATCACCCTGGCCGTTAATTCCTCGCTGGCGGCGGTCGGCTTCCTGGCGGCGGTGTCGGCCGAACTGGCGGAGGCGGGCATTGCCTGTAACGCTGTCTCGGCCTTTCACCACGATCATTTGTTTGTCCCCAGCCGGGATGCCGGCCGGGCGCTGGCCTTGCTCAAGGGGCTCTCCAAACGCGGCGATCCCTGATCTGCGCCTGACCACAACTCCTGCCATGAAAGCCATCATGAACCCGCCTTCGATTTCTGATTCAGGCCGGCGATTTGGCTTCGCCTGGGTGGCGATGGCCGTGACGATTGCGCTGCACGTGACGGATGAAGCGGCGACGGATTTCCTGTCGGTCTACAATCCGGCGGTGCGCGCGATCCGGGCGCGGCTGCCGTTCCTCCCGCTGCCAACGTTCACGTTTGGGGTCTGGCTGACCGGCCTGGTTTTGGGTATCCTGGTGCTGTTGGCGCTCGCGCCGCTGGCGTTCCGCGGGAAACGCTGGGTGATCGGGGTTTCGTTTCCGTTGTCGATTCTGATGTTCGGCAACGGACTCCTGCACATCGCCGGTTCGTTCTACCTCGGGCGCCTGATGCCGGGGGTCTATTCTGCGCCGATTCTCCTTATCGCCTCCATCGCCCTGTTTTCTCTCGCGCGACGGCTTCGCGGCGAAGTCCCTCCCCCGCCGCCACCCGTTCCATGATCACTCGATTGGGAATCATCCTAAGAAGTGACAAAGAGCGTCATTGCGAGGAGCGGAGCGACGAAGCAATCCATCCAGCTGGATCGCCACGTCCGGCTGCGCCGGACTCGCGATAACAATGGTCATTTCATTGGGTAGATATCAGCAAATCCATGCCTCCACAAAAACAGGATTACATGCTCCGGCTGATCGAGGAACTGGCCAGTTATCTGGCCGAGATCCGGAGACTTCGCGACGGGGGCAGCGGCGATGCCGCGCTGCTGACGGTGCTGCAGGCCCAGCAACGACTCTTTGCCCGGCCGGCGCAGGAATTCATGGCGCGATCCCTTGAAGAGCAGGTGCACCTGCTGGTCATCGGGGAAACCGACGCCGATGCCCGGGAGAAATGCCTGGCCTACGCCACGCTTCTGACCGAGGCGGGGCATACCTATCAGGCGAGGAAACAGACCGCCGTGGCCTCCGGTGCCTATCAACTCGCCCTGCGCGTTCTCCTGCTGACGGCCCGCCAGTTTCCTGGGCCGGACCGAGCGAACATGCAGGCCCGGGTCGCCGCGCTGCTTGACCGCGTTGCGGTCGAAGATCTCGACGCCGAAGTCAAGGGACTCCTTAATCAGTTTGCGGGGCCGACTCAATCCGATAGCTAATATCAGCGTCCCTTGTGTTCTTGACCTTTGTCATCGCGAGGTGCGCGAAGNNGCGCGAAGCGCGCCGTGGCGATCCAGTTGGATTGCTTCGTCGCTACGCTCCTCGCAATGACCGCCGACTTATCAAGGGACGTTAGCATGAGATGCCACCCAGGTTTCCGTTTTTCCCCCGTCCCGCCCAGTGCCGCGAACTCAACCACGACCATGATCAAACGACTCGCCCACCTCTGTTTCAAAACCGATCAGCTGGAAAAGATGATCCGCTTTTATCGGGATATCCTCGGCCTGCCGGTCAAGTTCACCCTGGGCGACAAGGACGGCTTCGATTTCGGGTATTACTTTGACTGCGGCGGGCGCACGTTTCTGGAATTGTTCGACCAGCAGGGTGCCGCCCGACAATGGGGCGGCGAAGTCGTGCCGATGAAGACGCCCGGCAACGCGTTCTATCAGCATTTCTGCCTGGAGATCGAGGGGATCGACGCGTTCCGCGACCGCCTGTCAGCGAAAGGAGTCGCCGTCACGGAAATCACCGTCGGCATGGATGGCTCGAAGCAGTGCTGGATCAAGGATCCGGACGGCAACAGCATCGAGCTGATGGAATACACTTCGGCCAGCCTGCAAATCCAGGGGACATGACGGCGCCGGCCGGCCCCGGTGGCGACCGGCGTCTGCACCTCATCGGCTGATGTCGGCGAGAAAATCGCCCATGGTTGTGTAGCGATCGAGCAGCCGGCCGGCCGCGGCGCAACGCTCGGCGTTCGCCAAGCCCGTGTTTGCCGCGAGGAACACGATGTAGCGCGCGATGCCCTTGGCGAAATTGAGCCGGCCCTCGTCGCTGATCGCGTAGAACCGGGCGCGCTGTTCGTAGCCCCGCGGGGTGTGGTCGCCCAGCGCCGGCTTTTCCGCCCGGCCATCGGCGGCAAGCACGAAGAGAAAGTTGTACTCGAACCAGAACATGTGGTCCGGGCTGGCGGGGAGCGCCTCCACCGCCGCGCGCGTTGCCGCCGGCGACGCAAACACGTCAGCCCGCCGGCCGGCCCGGGTGAGCGCATCGGTAATGAAGACGCGCGCCATCTTCTGCTCGGTGGCGTCGGCGCTGAATGCGCCCTGCAGCGCCAGCTCAACCGTGAACCGGTACCAGCCGCGCCAGAGCGCCTGGTCGGCCGGGTTTCTGGACTGGGACAGCGCCACGCCCATTTCGTAGGTGTAGCGTCCGCTGGTTTTGACCTCCAGCCGGCCGCCGGTCACCTGGCCCATCACCTGGTAATTCTCCGCCGACTTGCCGGAACCGGAATGAAAGCCGATGCTGGCGCCAAACTGTTTGCACACCGTCCACTGCTTCTCGATGAGCGTGCGCAGCGCCGCACTATCGGGATATGGCATGTTCTTCTGGAAGCCGAAGGCCGGCGCGATGAAATTGATCGGCATGCCCATGAGCTCGCACAAGGCCAGCATGATGGCGGTCGTCTCCGGCGTAGTCAGGCCGGGCAGTTCATCGATCGAAAGCTCGCGCAGGTATCTCCGACCGGCCGCGGTGGTGAACGCGCGCTCCCGGGCGGCGCGATACTTATCGTCGCGCACTTTCATTTTCTTGAGCGCCGGCCAGACATAGCACAGCAGCGCGTTGAACTGTTCCTCGTTGAGCCGGAGCCCGCACGCCGCCACGCGGGCCTTCACCCGCTGCACCAACGTGGCGTCAACCTGCGACTTCACGAAGGCGCCCTGCGCGGCGGCGCCCTCCGGAACCTCGGTCTGGGCGAGTTCCGGCGAGAGGTCGAATGTGATGTAGCTCGCGAACACGCAACCGGTGACAAGCTGGTCTTCGCGGCTGTCATACTTGCCGCCAATCGGCTGGTGGTCGGCGTTAAAGCTCCAGGCGATGGCGCGGCGGTGGAATCCGGTCTTGAGCTTCGACAGCACGCAGCCGTGGCTCATGCCCTCGACGCTCTGGCCCTGGTGTCCCTCCGGGACAGTGGTCCCGATGAACGGGAACGGCACGGTGTCGAGCCGGCCTTCCAGCATCGCATCCACATCATAGACCAGCTCGCGCGGAATGGAGTTCTGATTGGCCGTGACGCCTAGCTCGAGCGCACTCATCGCCCACTCGACCGCGGGCCAGTGCAGGGTCGTGAAGCGCGCCCCAATGCCCAGCGTACTCTGCCCCAGCCTGGCGCCCGCGGTCGGAAAGATCGTCGACGTGGCATCGTGCTCCTGGATCAAGTTTTTCAATCCAAGCAGGTTCTCGAAGGTCGCCGGAAATGCCCAGGCTCCTCCATCGAGCGCCACGCCATCGACCAGCAAGGTGGCTCCGCTCACGCCGGCCCGCGGCTCCAGCCGCCACGCGCAGTCCCCCGTCGCGATGTCCTCGACGAGCTGCCAGGCGCCCGCCGCCGTCTCAAAGCCGCTCTTGGTCCACTTCTTCGTGCCGGCTCCGCCCGTCCTCAGCGCCGCCGCCAGCGTCTCCCAGTCGAGACAGAAATCCGGCGACACACACGGATTTTGCGCAATGCGTAGACTAGGTTGCAGGAGGAATCGATTGATTGGGGTCATTATCGGGCGAAAAAAACAGACCGCCTCTTCCGCCGCGACACAAAACTCTCAGATCGCGGCAATTGCCGCGGCTACCACGCTGCTTCAGTCGACCGACAGCAATTTCTTCATCTGTTCCTGGAACTTCTGGCGCTTCTGCTCGAATTGGGTGGTTTGCGCGGAAAGCTCCGCGGCCTTTCCCTCCATTTCCGCTTTTTCCACCTCGAACAGCTGCCGGTCGTTCTTGAACCGGGAGATCTCCTGCATGAGGTCTTTCGCCTCGACCAGTAGTCTGGCTTCCTTCTCCTGCAATCCGGCCTCCTGCTCCGCCAGGGTCTGCATCTGCGCCTGCGCCTGCTTGCGTTCATTGTCCACCGAGCGCCGGAGCTCCGCCGAGTCGCGACGGTCCTTTTCCAACTCCGCCGCGAGCTTGGCCCGTTCCACGACGAGGGCGGCCTTGTCGCGCTCCAACGACTGCGAAGCCTCGCGCTGCGCGGCCTCCGCCTTGGCGACCGCCTGCTTCGCGGCCAGCTGCTCGGCCTCGAACTTCTGCCGGGCGGCGGCCAGCGCGGCCAGCTGCTCCTGATGGGATTTTTCCTTGGCCGAAATCGCCTGCTCCCGCTGGGCACCTTCCTGGGCGGAGCTCTTCCGGGCCGCCTCCAGCCGGGCCGCCTCTTCCTTGAGCGCCGCCTGCTGCTTGGTCACGGCCTGCCGCTGCTGATCGAGCATCGTTCGCTCCATCTCCAGCTGTTCCGTCTGCTCGGCCACCATTCGCGCGCCCTCGGCGGCCTGCGTCTTGGACTGCACTTCCAGCTCTGCCTGCAGTTCTTCCACGCTGACCCGGTCCGCCTTGAGCTTGGCTTCCGCTTCCGTGAACCGCTGTTGCTGCGCCTTCAGTTCCGCGGCCTGTCGGGTTCGCGTCGCTTCCAGCTTGGCCCGTTCCGTCACAAGGTCGGCCTTGTCGCGCTCCAGCGACCGCCCCGCTTCGCGCTGCGCGGCCTCCGCCTTGGCAACAGCCTGCTTGGCGATCGTCTGTTCGGCTTCAAGCTTCTGCCGGGCGGCA
>PMBT01000138.1 GCA_003153035.1 Opitutia bacterium | reverse complement strand
TTGCCCCGGGAGTCGAGGATTTCGCGGGCGGTGATGGCAGTGATGGTAGTATTCATGGGAAAGGGCGTAAGATCCAACGCAATAGGAGGTCGGCGGGGCTAGGGGAAGGCAAAACCCGCCGTGCCACCAGTGCGCAGCCAAGCTAATGGCCGGCATGCGGTCGACTTGCGTTTTTCCGACCGGGGGCCTGGAAGGCAGAATGACGCAATCACTTGGGCGAAAACCCAAGTCCCTGAAATCCGGCAGGTTCCTATCCCCACGGTGTCCGCGTGTCCGCGATTCGTTGCAGCAGGCGCCGGAAGGGACCAGGCGGCTTGGGCCGCAACGCTTCCGGAATCTGGAGGATGTGGCCGCTGCGTTCGGCGGTTCGGATGGGCGTGATGCCGTCGTAATTCCGTGCGCTCAACAAATCGGCGGTAAGCAGGGCCGCCGGAATCTGATCGAGGTGGCCGAAAAAGGCGGCGGCGTGCGCCGCGGTGTCTCCGTGATCGTTGCGGGTCAACAGGAGATCGGCCGTGAGCTGGGCCTGGGGAATCTGGTTGAGCTGGCCGGTCTCGGCGGCGGCATGGATCGGCGTATAGCCCGATCTGCTCGCCAGAACCAGGTTATCGTGAACCAGGAGCCCGGGGGGAATTTGCCCGAGATTGCCGGAAATGGCGGCCGCGTGCAGCACCGTATCCCCCGCGGAGGTCGGCCGGAGAAGATTCTCCGCGACAAGGAACTGGGCTGGGATCTGATTGAGGTGGCCGTTGAGGGCGGCGACGTGAAAAACCGTCTCCCCACTGATGTTGCGCTCGGCGAGCAGTTCAGCGGTCAAGAGCGCCGGCGGCACCTGCCCCAGGGTGCC
The DNA here is from genome assembly GCA_003153035.1 of Opitutia bacterium. Classification (GTDB taxonomy): domain Bacteria; phylum Verrucomicrobiota; class Verrucomicrobiia; order Opitutales; family Opitutaceae; genus Fen-1467. The sequence goes on along the minus strand of PMBT01000138.1, from coordinate 17,205 downwards.
GTTCTCGGCCGCTTCGTGCAGCAAGGTGTTGCCCAGCTCGGTCTTGTGCGTGATTACGTCGCCAGCCAGCAGCTCGGCCGGAAGCTGCTCGAGATGACCGTGGGCCGCCGCCACATGAAAGATGCTGTAGCCGCTGTTGCTGCGGGTGAAGAGGATCTCGCTCGTCAGCAGCGCTGGCGGAACCTGATCCAGATGGCCGGCCTCGGCGGCATGGTGCAGGGGCGTGTAGCCCGATTTGTTCCGGCGCAGCAGGTGTTCCGCGGTCAGGACGGAGGCCGGGAGCGCCCGGAGGCGCCCGTAGCGCGCCGCGGTGTGCAGCGGAGTATTGCCGGCGGCGTTGGGCGCGGTGAGATTCTCAACCGTGAGCTGGCCCACCGGAATCTGAAAGAGCGTCCCCTCGCGGATGGCAGCGTGCAGGTTTGGTTCTTCCATGCTTCGAAGCGTAGGCGGAATAGAAGGGCAGAGCCCTGGGGTAGGCAAACCCAATCGACATGGGGCGGATCCCGGGGACACGCAAGGGGACCCAATTAATTGGATTTGCCAACCCCAAGTCCCGGGCCACGATTATTGCATGACCAACGCTCCTGAAAGCGCTCCCGGAGACATCGCCGACGCGGGCAAGGACGCCGTGCTGATCATTGACGACGAAAAGCCGTTGCTGGCCGTCTATGCGGCGGCGCTTGAGCCCCATTTCGACGTGGTCGCGGCCACCTCGGTTCAGGAGGCGGAAGCCATCCTTCGCAAGCGGAAGTTCAAGGTGGTCGTGTCGGATCACTTGATGCCCGGCGGCAACGGCATGAGCTTTCTCGTGCGGACGCGGGAAGAATACCCAGAGATGCAGCGCGTGCTCGTGACGGCCTATATGAAGCCGGAGATGCTCCTGCGCAGCGTGAACGAAGCCGCCCTTTTCCGCTATTTGCTGAAGCCGATCTCGCTTGGGGAGCTGATCAAGGTCGTGCAGGAGGCGGCCCGGCTCCACGACGTGGCGGTGCGGCAGACCCCCGGCTGACCAGAGCGGCTCGCGCCGCGCCGGGGCGAGGACATTGCGCCGGCTGCGACTGGGTGGCCGGGCAATATCTGCGCGGGAGGACGCAAAAATTGCGCAGGCATTTTCACGCGATGCGGAGCGGTGGCCGGCCGGTTGTGCTATTGTGATACCATGCAGGCGTCCCTTGCCCGTCCGACCGGCGTTCCCCGCCGGGTCCGGCTGTTTCTGATTATCGGCTGGGTGGTGATCATCGCAAAATGCCTCGCGGTGCCGTGGGCGTTGGCCCACTGGCAGATTCCGGTTCATCCCGCGTGGGTCATCGTCCCAACCCTGCTGTTCGCCGCGCTGGTGACCTCCGTGGTGCTGGGGTATCGGAAGGACTGAGACCAGCCTACCTTTTCAGCTTGGCCTGCAGATAGGGCGCGGTGGGGCTGCGCTGGACCTGGAGCAGGCCGGCGAGCTTCCCTTGGTAGAGAATCTCCCCGCCGGCGGGTCCGCCCCCGGGGCCGAGCTCCACCAAGTAGTCGGCCTCCGCCAGCAGATCAAGGTGGTGCTCGATCACGACGACGGTGTGGCCCTGGTCGACGAGGCCGTGCAGGACGCGGATGAGTTTTTCGCAGTCGCTGAGGTGGAGGCCGATCGTGGGCTCTTCAAGCAGATAAAGATTGCGCGGCTGGACGCCATGCGAGCGCTCGTTGAACGTCTGCAATCCCCGGGCGAGTTCGCTCACCAGTTTGAGCCGCTGCGCTTCGCCGCCCGAGAGGGTGGGGCTGCTCTGGCCGAGCGTGAGGTAGCCGAGTCCGCACGCGCCCATCAGCCGGCACACTTCGCTAAGTTTGGCGTGGAAATCGAAAAACGCGGCCGCCTCCTCGAACGTGAGTTGCAGCACCTGGCCGATCGTTTTGCCTTTCCAGGTGATGTCGGCGAGTTCCGGGCCGTAGCGCAGGCCGCCGCAGTTCTCACACGGCAGATAGGTGTCAGGCATAAAGGCCATTTCGAGCCGGATGCGGCCGGCGCCCTGGCAGGTCCCGCACCGGCCGCCCGCGGTGTTGAACGAAAAGCGCGAGGCGGTGTAGCCGCGGATTTTCGCCTCGGGCAGTGAGGCGAAGAAGTGTCGAATGAGGTCGAAGATGCCGAGGTAGGTCGCGGGTGTGGAGCGGGGCGTCTTGCCGATCGGCGCCTGATCGACCTCGATCACGTTCTTGAACGCCCGGGCGCCCCTGAGGTCGGCAAAGACCGGACGGCGTCCCGCCAATGCGATGGCGGCGGGCGGTCCCGACTCCGCCGAATCCGCCGCGAAGCCCGTCAGCCGCGCAAACTCGCGGCCGGTGAGTCGGTCCCGCCGATGCTTGATTGCGCAGGCGACCGCGGGATGGAGCAGATCGCCGAAGAGCGTCGACTTGCCTGCGCCCGACGGACCGCAGACCATGATGAGCCTCCCCAGGGGAAGCCGTAGGTCGACTTCCCGCAGGTTGCGATATCGGGCGGCCGTGAGGGTGAGCCAGCCCGGGTGGGGCGCGGTGTTTTCCGGGCGCCGGGAGCGACTTGAGCTTGATCCGCCCGACGGCGGCACTTCCCGGTACGCGCCGCGCAGCGGATGGAGCAGACCGTGATCGAGATAGAGACCGGTCAGCGACTGCCGGTTGCGTTTGAGCTCGGCCGGCGTCCCGCTGGCAATGAGCTCGCCGCCATGGGTGCCGGCCCCGGGACCGAGGTCGATGATGTGGTCCGCTCGCTCCATCATGAGCTCGTCATGCTCCACCACGAGCAGCGTGTTGCCCTTGTCGCGGAGCGATTCCAGCGTCCCGATGAGCCGTTCGTTATCGCGCGCATGCAGGCCGATGGAGGGCTCATCCAGCACGTAAAGCACGCCGGACAGGTTGGAGCCGAGTTGCGCGGCGAGGCGGATCCGCTGGGCCTCGCCGCCGGAGAGGGTCTCGGTGGGGCGCTCGAGCGAAAGATAACCCAGGCCGACGTGGTCAAGAAACTTCAGGCGCTCTTCAATCTGCGGGACAATATCCTGGGTGATGGCGCGGCCGCGCGCGTCGAGGGCGAGCCGGCGCAGACGGGCCAGCAGTGCCGCGGGCGCCAGCCGCAGGAGCGCCGGCAGCGACAGCGGCGGCCCGGTCCGAAAGTGCAGTTTGACCGCGCGGGCGAGGCGGCTGAGACGCTCGCCGTGGCAGGACGGACAAAGGCGGCCGGACGTGCCCTCGGTTCCGGATTCGCTCCTGCGGGCCAGGTCGGCGATTTCGGGTGGCAGTTCGTCATCCTCGCGTGGCTCCAGCATCCAGTCGTAGATCCGGCCGTGGCCGCGACAGGCCGGGCACCACCCCTTGGGTGAATTGAAGGAGAAGTGCTTCGGATCGAGTTCGGGAAAGGACTCGCCCGTCTCGATATCGGTGCGCGTGGTGGAAAACCAGGACAGGATCTGGTCGTCGGACGACAGCAGAAAACACGCGCCCTTTCCCAGGCTAAGCGCCCGGCTGAGCGCTTCAGCAGCCTGAAGCTTCAAGTTGGCAGCGTGAAGCGGCGCGGCAATGCCGCGCTTCAGATCGGCGACGACGACCTCGATGTCGTGCTCCTTGTAGCGGTCGAGCTTTTGAAAATCGGCCGCGCAGACGAGGCGGCCGTCGGCGCGCATGAGCTCGTAACCCTGCCGCGCGATCCAGGTGGCGATCGGCTGATGGTGGCCCTTGCGACCGCGGACGAGCGGCGCGCAGAGGTAAAGGTGCCGGGCGCGCCGGGCCGGGGGTGTGGCCAGGACCTCGTGCAGCAGCAGGCGAAGCTGTCCGCGGGAAAGCGGGGTGACGGGGCGGTCGGTCTCGGGATGGTGCTGCACGCCGAGGCGCGCATAGAGCAGGCGGAGGTATTGGGCCACCTCGGTGATCGTCGCCACGGTCGACTTGCGCGAGCCGCGCGTGACCCGTTGTTCGATGGCGACAGTGGGGGGTATGCCGGTCAGGCGGTCGATCGCCGGCCGCGGGAGCTGTTCGACGAACTGCCGCGCGTAGGGGGACATCGCTTCCATGAAGCGGCGCTGGCCCTCGGCAAACACGATGTCAAACGCCAGCGTCGACTTGCCCGAACCGGAGACCCCGGTGACGACCGAGAGCCGGTGGTGGGGGATCCTGACACAGAGGTTCTTCAGGTTGTTTTCGCGTGCACCGAGGATGGTGAGTTCAGGGTTCGGGGTTCGGGGTTCTGGGCCCAGGGTTTGGAGATCCGGCTGGTCGGTCGCGGGAGCCTCAGCTGCCATCAGCCCGGGACTCTGAACACTGACCTCCGAGCCGTCCGGAGCGTCGTCCGCCCCAAACAGTTTGTCATCTGTCAAATGACAAGATCGGAGCGCGGCGCGGAGAAACGGCGACGTGGCGGTGCCGGCGCGAGCGATGGTTTCCGGCGTGCCTTCGGCCACGATGCGGCCGCCCTGGGCACCGGCCTCCGGGCCGACCTCGAGGATCCAGTCGGCCGTCTTGAGGACGTCGAGGTTGTGCTCGATGACAATCACACTGTGGCCGCGGTCAACGAGCCGTTGCAGCACGTCGAGCAGGCGCCGCACGTCGTGCTTGTGCAATCCCGTGGTGGGCTCGTCGAGGAGGAGCAGCGCGGCGCCCGGGCCCTTTGAATGTGCGCCGGCCGACCGGGACTCCGTGCCGAGGCCGCCGAGGTAACGGACGAGTTTGAGTCGTTGGGCTTCACCACCGCTGAGGGTATTGAGCGGCTGGCCCAGCGTCAGATAGCCGAGTCCGACCTCGGCAAGCGCGGCGAGGCGCCGCTCGACGCCGGTCTGGCCGGCGAACAGCGGCAGCGCGTCACTGATGGTGGTGTTGAGCAGGTCGGCGATCGAGCGGCCGTTCCAGGCGATCGCCAGCACTTCGGGTTTGAAGCGCCGGCCCTCGCAGACGGCGCAGGGGACGAATACATCGGACAGAAACTGCATTTCGATGCGTTCGTAGCCGAGGCCCTGGCAGTGATCACACCGGCCGTCGCCGCTATTGAAGGAAAAGCTGCCGGCGCTGCAGCCGGCCGCCTGCGCGGCCGGGGTCGCGGCGTAGAGTTCGCGGATGGGCTCCCAAGCCTCGGAATAGAGCGCGGGGTTGGACCGCGGCGTGCGGCTGACCGGCGACTGGTCGACGAGGACGATTTCATCGAAATCAAGATCGGAACGGATCGCCTCGATGACGGCGGGATCCTCCGGCTGCTGGAGCCGCTCGGCGAGCAGCCCCTGGTGGATGACGTTATCGAGGAGCGTCGATTTGCCCGAACCGGAGACGCCGCTCAGGCAGACCAGCCTTCGGAGCGGCAGGCGGAAAGTCAGGCTGGCGACGTTATGCTTCGTGACGTTGCGAAACTCCAGCCACGGAGTCGGCTCGGATGTTGGATTCCCCGTTTGGGACTGGGGCTCGAAAGGTACGACCGGGCGACGGGCGGCAGGCAGAGCGACCTGCCGCCGGCCCGAAAGATACGCGCCGGTGATGCTGCCGGGCGTGCGAAGCAGGTTCTCGACCGGACCCTGGAAAACGATGTGCCCGCCGCGGGCGCCCGGCTCGGGGCCGACCTCGATGACATGATCAGCCGCGCGAATCACGGCATCGTCGTGCTCGACGACGATCACGGTGTTGCCGGCGGCGGTCAGCGAACGGATGATACCAATGAGGCGGTCGATGTCGCGCGGGTGCAGGCCAACACTGGGCTCATCAAGCACGAAGAGCGTGTCCACCAGCGACGTGCCGAGGCAGGAAGTGAGATTGACGCGCTCCACTTCGCCTCCGCTCAAGGTGCGGGAGGCACGGTCGAGGGTGAGGTAACCGAGACCCACCTGCTGGAGGTAGCGGAGGCGGGTGACAATCGACTCATAGGCGAGGTCGGCGGAGTGGGTCTGCAGCCGCGCGGGATGGCCGGCCGAGGGGGACGCGTCCCCGATCAACGCCAGCAAATCCGACGCCGGGAGCTGGTAGAGCATCGGCAGGGTGTGCCCGCGCCACTTCCAATTGAGCGCCTCGGGCTGGAGGCGCGCGCCGCCGCAGGCCGGACAGGTGTTGTAGGCACGATAGCGGGACAGGAACACCCGCACGTGCATCTTGTAGGTTTTCGTCTCGAAATACCGAAAGAATCCCTTGAGGCCGTACCAGGCATGGGGCCAGGTCTTGCCGGGCTGATTGTAGTCCGGATCGCCATTGATGACGAAATCCTTCTGCTCGGGCGTCAGGGCGGCGAACGGCACATCGGTCGGGATTTTTCGCTTTCGCGCAAAGACGAAAAGGTCTTTCTTCGATTCGCCGTAAATCTCGCCCTCCCACGGCCGGATGGCGCCGGCGGCGAGCGAAAGCGAGTGGTCGGGAATCGCGAGGCGGTAGTCGACATCAATGGTCCGGCCGAAGCCCCGGCATTGCGGACACGCGCCCAGCGGAGAATTGAAGGAGAACAGCGCAGGGGTGGCGGCGCGAAAGGTGCGGCCGGTCCGCGGCGAATGCAGGCCGCGGGAGAAGTGGCCGATCTCTTCAAACTGCCGGCCGGCGGCCGCTGCGGCCGGAGAGGCGAACAGCCGGACTTCCCCCTGTCCGAAATGGAGGGCGGTTTCGACCGCTTCACAGAATCGAGATTGCCGGTCGGGCGACAGCGCGACGCGGTCCTGGACGACGAACAGATGCGGGGAGTGCCGCAAATCGAGGGCCGGCGGCCGGGCGGCCACCTCTTCAGTTCTTGCCGCCACCAGTTGTCCATCGCGGTCGGGCACGAGAATGCGGCCATAACCCTGGCCTTGCAGGCTGGAAAGAATCTCCGGCCAGCCGAGCTTGCCGGGTCGGGCGATTTTAAACGCGACTATCGTCGTGCGGCCGGGATGCGCGGCCGACATCTTCGCCCAGATCGTTTGCGGGTTGTCATCCTCGACCTTCTCGCCGGTTTCCGGATCGAAACATTCTGCGACGTGGCTGAACCAGACTTTGAAGAAATCGGCCAGTTCCGTCATCGTGCCCACGGTGGAGCGCGAAGTCTTCACCGTGTTGGTCTGCTCGATGGCGATGGAGGGCCGGATGTTCTCGATGGCCTCGACCAGCGGCTTGGGCAAAAGCTCGAGGAACTGGCGGGTATAGGCGCTGAAGGTCTCGGCGTAGCGGCGCTGGCCCTCGGCGTGCAGCGTGTCGAAAACCAGCGAGGACTTGCCCGCTCCGCTCAGGCCGGTGACTACGATGTATTTTCCCAGCGGGAGATCGAGGTCGAAGCCCTGAAGGTTGTTCTGCCGGACGCCCCGCAGCCGGATGAATCCGCTGGAATGACCGTTAGTCACGGACGCAACCGATGAGCACCGATGCGCGAAAAGCAACTCTCCGATCGAATCGAGCGGCAGGCAGCGGGCCGGAAGCGGTTAGCTGTGGGCGGTAAACGTAAACCTGTTAGCCGTAAGCCGGAAAGCGCCAAGCAGTAAGCGCGATAACAATCAACCGTAGGGGCGCGGAATCGCTGCGTCCACTTTGGACGGAGGGACTCTGCTGGCCGGCAGCGCGCCCCTGCACGGATGCAGGATTCCGGCCCTGCGGAGCTATCCGCCACCTCCGGTGAGGCGGGCAAACAGGGCCAGATACTCGCGGACGTGCCGCTGCGGATCGAAGGTGGTGGCGGCATGGGTGCGGGCGCGTTCGGCGCGGGCCTGGCGATCCGGCCTTGCCGTGCGCGCCAGCCGCTCGACTGCGGCCCGAAATCCGGCATGGTCGCCCCGCGGCAGAACGAAGCCGGTGTCGCCCGGCACAAAGCATTCGCCAATACCCTGCGCTTCAAAGACCACGGCGGGAAGGCCATGCGCCTGGGCTTCGATCACGAAATTCGACAGGGATTCGGTGCGGGAGGCGTGCACCGCGATATCCGCCGCCAGGTAGAGCGGGCTGGGGTCCCGCTGCCAGCCGAGGAATCTCACCCGATGCCCGAGCCGCCGGAGCCGCACGGCCTGTTCGCAGGCCGGCCGGGTGAAGCCATCGCCGGCGAACCAGAGCTGCCAGTCGAGATCGGGCGAGAGATCCGCTGCAACCTCCACCAGTTCCCGCTGGTTCTTTCCCCGGCGGAACATCGCGACACAGAGCAGCACGGTAGTGTCCGGGCCGGCGCCGCCTGCCGTGCGCATCGCGTCGTTTCGCTCGAGACTCGGGGACGCAGGGAACACCAGGGAGTTGTGGATGACGGTGATGTTGACGGCCGCCAGGTCCAGCGTGTCGATGAGCGTTTGTTTCGCCGCATGGCTGTTGGCGACCACGTGCCGCACGCGCTGCATCGACCGGCGAAAAAGCAGGGGTAGGGGTTTTCCCGTCCGCATGGTGCCGACGACGACGATCGGAGGGTGTTGCTGCTGGACGAATCCGGCATAGCAGTTGGCCATGCGTCCCATGCACAGCACCACATCGGGCCCGGCGGCCGCGACCGCGTGGAGCAGGCGCGGGGCAAACCAGTCAAAACCCAGGTCGAACGGCTGCAGGGTGCGGTGGGTGATGCCCGCCAGCTCCCCAGCGAGTGCGCCGCTGGGCCGGAAGGTGAGCAGCGTGGTCGGATGGCCCGCCGCGGAAAAGGCGCGCGCGAGCAGAATCGACTGTCGCTCGGTGCCGCCGCTGCGCAGGTGATCCTGGATGACGAGGATTTTCATTGATCCGCCGGTCGGCCTGGCGACAGTGCTGATGCTCGCAGATGAATCGTCATCCCTGGTTAAACCTTCTGAAACGTTGGGCGGTCATCGCCGTGGGCGTGGCCCTGAGCGCGGTGATCGTGCCGGGCATTACCTACGACGACGGTGTGACGCTGCTAGTTGTCGTGGCTTTGCTGAGCTTCTTCAACGCGATTCTCAAACCGCTTCTGGTGCTCTTCACCCTGCCGTTTGTGGTGCTCACGCTTGGCCTCGGCATCTGGATCATCAACGCGGGGTTGTTTCTCGCCGTTTCCAAGCTGGTCGTCGGATTCCACGTGCACGATTTCTGGGCGGCGCTGTGGGGCTCCCTTATCGTCAGCGCGACCAACCTGATCTTGAGCGGGCTGCTCCGCACCAAACAGTGGCCGCGCCCCCCGCCGCCGCGGAAGCCTGACGACGTGATCGACATTTGAGCTGTGGCGACGGTTGCGTCCAATTGATATTCGGTCGACTGTGTGCCCATGGCTGACACCACCACTTATGATCTGATTGTGATTGGCGGTGGGCCGGCCGGTTATGTCGCCGCGATTCGCGCCGGTCAGCTGGGCAAGAAGGTCGCCTGCATCGAGCTGGAACGGGCCGGCGGCACCTGCCTCAACTGGGGCTGCATCCCCTCGAAGGCGCTGCTGAAGAGCGCCGAGCTCTACGCCAAGATGCAGAAGGCGGAGACCTACGGGCTCAAAGCCCAGGGCGTGTCGTTCGAATTTGAAAAGGTTATGCAGCGCTCGCGGGGGGTGGCCGACCAGATGGCCAAGGGCGTGGAGTTCCTCTTCCGGAAATCCAAGGTCGACTATTTCATCGGCCGCGGCCAGGTCACGGTGCCCGGCATGGTCGAAATCACCGCCGGCGAGCACCAGGGAAAGTTCTTCCAGACTTCGCACGTCCTGCTCGCCACCGGCTGCAAGGCCCGGCGGCTGCCCGACGTGCCGGTCGACGGCGAGCGCATCATGACTTCGCGCGAGGCGCTGGTGCCGCGGGCCCGGCCGCCCGCGTCCATCGCGATCATCGGGGCGGGGGCGATCGGCGTGGAGTTTGCCTATTTCTTCAAGACCTTTGGGAGCAAGGTGACGATCATTGAGGTCTTGCCGCAGGTCGTGCCGGCGGAGGACGAGGAGGTGGCCCGGCTGCTGCACCGCATCTTTGAGAAACAGGGCATCGTCATCCACACCGGAACCAGGGCGGAGAACCTCAAGGTCGGCGAAAAATCCGTGACGCTTGACCTGGTGAAAGGCGACCAGCGCCAGGGCCTGGAAGTCGAAACCGTGCTCGTGGCCATTGGCGTGACGGCGAATCTCGAGGGCGCGCTGTCGCCCAAGGTGAAGCTCGAGCTCGATCGCGGCTTCATCAAGGTGGGCGACGACTATCAGACGAACGTGAAGGGGATTTATGCGGCGGGCGACATCATCGGTCCGCCCTGGCTGGCGCACGTGGCCATGTTCCGGGCGGTCAATGCCGTCAACGGCATGTTCGGCCACAGCCGGCCGCGCCGGGACCGGAACTCGCCGGGCTGCACCTACTGCCAGCCACAGATCGCCAGCATCGGCCTCACGGAGCAGGCGGCGAAAGAGAAGGGCGTTGCGTACAAGGTCGGCAAATTCCCGTTCCTCGCCTCCGGCAAAGCCGTGGCCGCGGTTGAGATCGACGGATTCGTCAAGGTGCTGGCCGACCCCAAGACGGGCGAAATTCTCGGCGCGCATATCATCGGCGCCGACGCCACCGAGTTGATTTCCGAATTCAGCCTGGCGATGACGCTCGAGGCGACGATCGACGAGATCCACACCACCATTCACCCGCATCCGACGCTTGGTGAGGCCGTGATGGAGGCCGCGGCGGCCGCCAGCGGCGAGGCCATTCACATCTGACGCGTTGGGGCGGGGTCTCGGGAATCTGCCCCCCGGCTACTGCAGCCGCTTGATCCGTTCCGCCAGCGGCGGATGCGTGGAGAAGACCTGCTTGCTATCGGCCGTGGACTGCGACTGCAGCCGCTGCAGCATGAGCCGGAGGCCGTCGCGCGAGTAGCCTGTGACCGCGGCGAGATCGCGGCCGATGCGGTCGGCCTCGTACTCGGTCTGCGGATCGAATCCCTTCGTAAACAGCGTCTCGGTGATCTGCTTGACGCCGAGGTCAAATTGTTGGAGCTGGGCCTCGAGGTTGCGCACGTTGCCACTCTGGCTCGCCGCGATGCTGCTGGCCCCAGCTAGGAAATCGCCGCGGGCCACAATTTTTAGCGCGTGGCGCGCGGTGATGTGGGCGATCTCGTGGGCGAGGACGGCGGCCAGCGCATCATCGTCGGCTGCCATCTGGTAAAGTCCCCGGGTGATGAAAACGTAGCCGGACGGCGCGGAAAACGCATTGACCGAATTGCTGGCGAGCACACCGAAGCGCCAGGTGAGCCCCGGGCGGTCGGAAAATCCCGCCAGCGTCCGGCCGATGAGATTGACGCGCCGCATGATCTTCTCGTCGCGCACGAGCCCGCCATAGGTGCCGGCGATTTCCACGGCGACCGATCCGCCGATCACCCGCTCTTCCTCTGGACCGATGCCGGCGACCCCTTTGGCCACCTTGCCGACATTCTTGGCCGTATCGACGACCTTGCCGAGATCGAGCCCGCCGAACTGCCCGCGCAGACCGGAGGCGGCCGTCAGGACCAAGAGCAGGCAGAGAAAACGAAGGGCGTTCATTGGAATTCTCCTTTCTTCTGGGCCTGCCGGAAGGCCTGCACCTGGTCGTTCTTGATGGCATCGCTGGTGTGTTCCATCCATTCGACATCGCTGCGGGCCTGGGCGAGGCCCCGGCGGCCGGCGTAATCGATAGCGGCGGGTGCGAGCGGTCGGGCCGCGGCGGCCGCGGAGGTTTCGCTGGCGGCAACCGGCAGGCCATCGAGCCCCTTGTTTTCCGAAGGTTTCTGTTCGGCCAGATTGCCGGCGAAAACCCAGCCGGCGGTCTTGCCCTCGCTGACCCGCAACCAAGCACCGCGTACCTCCTCGACCTTGAGTTTGTGCGCGTAACCGATCCGGGCCAGCGTCTGGGCGAGCGGCGCCGGCTCGGCCAGTAGGGCGGTCTCGAGCCGCTTGGTGTAGGCGGTGCCCCCGGGGGCAAAGCCGGCGTACACTGGCGCGGCCAGGAAGGCCGCGATCGCGACGAGCAGAGGGATCTTCATTTTGAAGTGAGCTTGAGCAAGGGTTGCCAGTCAGAAGGAGGTGGATCAACAGTATATGCCGCAGCTTCCTTATGCCAAGCCCGGGCCATCAAATCATCGGGGGCGAGGGACTGCGCGCGCGCAAAGCTCGCCGCCGCCTCGCTGAACCGTTGTGAGGTCAGGGCCGCATAACCGGCATTGTAGGCGTCCAGGAAGGACTGCTGCGCCCCGGTGAGCGCGCCCGCGGCGCCGACGAGCTCGTGAACCTCCACCGCCTCGGTTTTGCCTTTGACCCGCAGCCGGGTGAGCGGGCGCGTGGCGAACCGGTCCTGGACGCGGCGGGCGGTCGTTTCGCCGAGCAGGATGGAGGTTCCGAACTCCTTGTTGGCGGCCTCCAGCCGCGAGGCGAGATTCACGGCGTCGCCGAGCACGGTGTAGTTTCTCTTTCGTTCCGATCCCATATTACCGACGATCATGTCGCCCGTGTTGATGCCGATGCGCATGCGCAGCGTGCAACCGTAGTCGCGCTCGAAGCGGGGGTTGAGCCCCGCCAACACGCGCTGGGCGGCCAGGGCGCCTTCGCAGGCCGCCGCGGCGTGATCGGTCAGCGATTGCGGAGCGCCGAAAACGGCCATCACGGCATCACCGATGTATTTGTCGATATACGCGCCGTTCGCCAACAGGCAGTCGCTCACCTCCTGCAGATAAAGATTCACCACTGCGAGGAGCTGTTCCGGTGGAATCTTCTCCGAGAGGTCGGTGAATCCGGCGAGATCGGAGAACAACGCCGTGAGTTCCCTCCGCTCGCCGCCGAGGCGGATGGCGGCCGGGTCGCGCACCAGCATGGTCACCACCTCCGGAGCCACGTAACTGCCGAAGATCGCCTGGATCTCCCGCTTGCGCTGCCGCTCGACCAGAAAACTCTCCGCGGTGACGCCCAGCAGCGCGAAGAGGGCGCCCGCCACCGGCGTGGCCGGAGGAAAGAACCAGCCGGCAGAATGGGCGGCGTAGGCTCCGGCGAGGCACAGCACCGCGAGGCCGCCCGCGGCGAGCCCCGGCGCGACCAGACTGCGGTGACGCCGGCCGAAGAAGCCGATCAAGACGGCCACCAGCAATCCGCCGGTCAGCGCGACCCACCGGGGTACCTCGAGGATGAAACCGTGTCCCTTCAGGTTGGCCCAAACGGTCCAATGGATCAGCACCCCGGGTTCGACGCTTCCGCCCACTGGCAATGGTTTGACGTCAAAGGTGCCCTCGGCGTTGGCTCCAACAAACACCGTGCGGCCGCGCACAGCGGCGGCCGTTTCACCGGTCAGCTCGGGCTCGGTGGCCAGCGCGCGGGAGATTTCCTCCGGCGTGAAATTCGGCGCCTGGGCGCTGACCCGGCCGAAGATCAGCAGGCCCGCCTTGATGAACTGCCCGGCGGACAGGACCGGCACGCCCCGGGCGCTAACTTGGGCGAGGCCGCCATACCACCGCACCAATCCGCCCGGCGCCGTCGCGGGCGGGTCGAACGCGGCTGCGGCGAGCGAGCCGGGCGCGCGGTAATGGCGTACGACCCCGTCCGGGTCAGCCAGGAATTCGACATTGCCAAGACGGGCCGACGGAAAAAAGGCCGCGTGCTGCCGGCGGAAGGCGTCATCCCAGATCACTGGCGCCTGCTTCGGCGTGCGGGCCAGAACGGTGGGGCGCGCGGCGGCCGCAATGGCGCCGAGCAACAGGTCCTGCTCGGCCGCGTCCGACTGGTCGAAGAAAATGTAATCAACGACGATGTGCTGCGCCCCTGCCTGGTGCAGCGCGAGGATCAGCGCGGCAAACGCGGCCCGCGGAAACGGCCACCGCATGGCATAGGGCTCGCGCCCGAGCTCATCCATCGTGGCCCGATCGACCAGAACGAGAGCCGAGCCATCAGGCGGGGGCGGATCGCGCAGCGGGTGGCGGCTGGAGAAATCGAGAAACGCGCGGTCGAGCGTCGCGCCCCCGGGGACAAAATGAAACCCGGCAATCAGCACGGCCACCGGAACGAGCCAACGCCAGTGCAGGGGCAGAAGGTTGCGGAAACGAGAAGACACCTGCGGTCGATGAGAAACACAAAGGCGGCGCGCGGCAAGCGGACTCGCCGGCCGGTCCAGGCCCGGCGCCGCAATCGGTGAAGGCGGTTCACCCCGTCGATAAAGCGAGGATTGGTTTCCGGGCAAGAGGGGTTCACCCGTGGTTTCTCCGCCTCCCTGTGTTCCCGGCGGTTTCGACCTGACTATCCGCCGTCGTTTGATCAAGTTCGACGGACTTTCCTTCATGAGCCAACCCCGACCCCCGTATCGGCATCCGCTGTTTTGGGTGCCGTCGCTCTATCTCGCGATGGGCGTTCCGAACGCCACGGTTTCGGTGGTGTCGAAGATCATGTACAAGAATCTCGGCATCACGAACACCGACATCGTGCTCTACACGAGCCTGATGTACCTGCCGTGGGTGCTGAAGCCGATCTGGTCGCCGTTTCTGGAACCCTATTTGTCAAAGCGCCGCTGGGTGCTGACGATGGAGTTCTTGATGGCGATCGTGATTGGCTCGGTGGCGTTCGTGCTGCCGTTGCCCGGCTTTTTCCGAATTTCGCTGTCCATGTTCTGGATCGCCGGATTCGCCTCCGGCACCCAGGACATCGCGGCCGATGCGGTTTATCTCACGACCCTGCCGCAGAAAGACCAGGCGAAGTACATGGGCATCCAGGGGATTTGCTGGAACTGCGGCAGCATCCTTGCCGCCGGTCCGTTGGTCGTGATCACCGGCAGATTGCATGACAACTACGGTTGTGACTGGACGCACGCGTGGATGATCGTGATGGGCTTGCTCGGTGGCACCATGGCACTCCTGGGATTGTGGCACGCGTGGAACCTGCCGGAAGGCGAACCGTCGTCCCTGCACGGCGGCGGGATGGCTGGAGCCTGGCTGGCGCTGAAGGAATCATGGGTGACGTTCTTCCAGAAGAAAAGCATCTGGCTGATGCTGCTCGTGATTTTCATGTACCGGTTCGGAGAGGGCTTCATCGAGAATTTTGGCCCGCTCTTCCTCATGGATCCGCGCGCGGTCGGCGGGATGGGGTTCAACAACCAGGCGATCGGCGGGATCTACAACACCTACGGCACCATCGGCTTTCTGGCCGGCGCGCTGCTCGGAGGACTCTTCGCGGCGAGATTCACCCTGCGGCGTTCCTTCTTCTTCCTCGCTGTCGCGCTGAACGTGCCGCACGTCACCTACTACTTCCTCAGCCATGCGATGCCCGACAACATGGTGTTGGTTTCCGTGGTCGTGACGATTGAAAAGTTCGGGTTCGGCTTTGGGTCCGTCGGCCACATGCTGTATATGATGCAGCAGATTGCGCCCGGACCGTTCAAGATGACGCACTACGCCTTCGCCACGGGCGTGATGGCGCTGACAAAGATGTGCACGGGCTGGATCAGCGGCCCGCTCTACGAGCTGTTCCATCACAACTACCCGAATTTCTTCCTCTTCGTGCTGCTGGCCTCGATCCCACCGATCATCCTCGCCTGGTTCGCCCCGTTTCCGCAAACGGCCGACGGTGATGCCGTGGCGGCGGCAGGGGGGCCTTGAGGAAAGTGTCGTCTGGCGCCGCGGCTCGTTGTCCCGGCGATCTCTGGCCGGCGAAGCGGTGACTATTTCGCCGCGGCGTTTCCGCTGGGAATGGGGTGGACCGACGAACCGCCGCTGCGCTCCGGCCCGGACGTCCAAGAGCTCCTGGTCAATAGTCAATGACCCAATGCGCAGATGCCCAGTTCCCTCCGTTTTTGTGGACATCGAGACCGACGAATCGTTTAATCGTCCTCATGGGTCGGCCTCCTCTGTTGGGATTAACCGTTAACGCAGGGAAACCTTTATGCACCGCATACTAATACTAATCGCGCTAGGACTGTCCATCGGCTGCGGCGGAGCCTATGCCGAACGCCCAGCACCCGAAAAACAAATCAGCGCCTTCATTGAGGCATTGAAATCAGACGGTCCTCAAGCCGCCGTCGACAAACTGATCGGAGGAAGCCTGCTGCAAAAGCAGAAGGGGGCGCAAATTGCCGCCCTCATCCCGCAGTTCGAGACAGCCATCAAGGTCTATGGCAACGTCGAGCGGATGGAGCAGGTCGATGAGAAGAGATTCGGCCCTTCATTCATCCGCTATCGGTTCATCACTTACCACACCTCGGGAGCGCCACTCTTCTGGCGGATGATGTTCTTCAGGACCAAGGACGGCTGGGAGGTTCATGTCTTCGCGTTCAACGATGATTTCGACGAGATCTTCAAGGATGCCTGAGTGGAGAGGCGAGACGCTGACCTAGGCGCAAGCCTCCTTGGCTGACTGCAACGCGAAGGAAGACTCCACTACACGCGATGACAACTTGGCACCTTTGTCCATGGGCCGCATTTTTGCTGATGGGCTGCGGCACGGCGTTTTTGAACTGGGCTGCCGCGCGCGCGGATGAGGTCGCCACGGTGTCTTCGAGGGTGAGTGACGACTACGTCCGCACCAGACTGGCCGACGGATCGTTCCAACCCGAAACCTATGCATTCGGGAAAGGCGGTTATTGGAGCGGCGCGTTGCGCGACAAGACCATCGACGAGATGAATTTCATGGACGTGGCGCGGACGATCGCCGGTCCGCTTGAGCGCCAGGGCTACGTTCCGACAAAGGACCCACGGACGACCAAATTCTTAATCATGATCTATTGGGGAACGACCCAGGCACCCGGGAGCGAAAGCGCTACAAACGCATTTCAGAATATGCGGCAGGCGCGGGCTGATGTAGACCGCGCCAGACTCCTGGGGAGCCCCGCTGAGATCGCCGCAGCAGATGCCGCCTTTTCTTCCGCATTTGCCGCGCTTCACATGGAGGACACCCGGCGCCATCAGGCCGATTCATTGAACGCCCAAATGCTCGGATATGACTCCTGGTGGGACGCAACGGCCCGGTTCGAAGGAACGCCGTTTGAAGCCCGCTGGCAGGAAATGGTCGATGAGCTGGAGAAGAACCGCTATTTTGTGGTGTTGATGGCCTACGATTTCCAGCTGATGTGGAAACAGAAGAAGACCAAGCTGGTCTGGGAGACGCGCTTCAGTATCGGCGAACAGCGAAATCGATTCGACCAGCAACTGGTAGCGATGGCGCTGGAAGCGTCCAAATACTTCGGCCAGAACAGTCACGGCCTGGTCCGCAAGGCAGTGCCCGAAGGGAAGGTCGAAGTCGGCGAGGTGAAATCGCTAGGCGTGGTCGGGGCGAAAGCACCCTGAGCCTTTTCGAGGGCGGAGGTGCCCAACAAGGGAGGGGCCTATTTCCGTATCCCTCCGCGTCCTCACAGACGCGGCAATGGGGGAGAGCCGTCCGCGTAGCCAAACTCGTGAGCAGCCTGT
>PMBT01000102.1 GCA_003153035.1 Opitutia bacterium | reverse complement strand
CGGTGGGCACGCTGGTCAAATGGCTGCAGCCGGAAGGCGCGACCGTGAAATCCGGCGACCTGCTCGCCGAGGTCGAAACCGACAAGGCGACCATGGAGCTTGAATCGTTCTTCGACGGCGTTCTGCTCAAGCACTTTGTCGCGGTGGGGGCCCAGGTACCGATTGGCGCCGCGCTTTGCGCCGTCGGAGAGAAAGGCGAAAAGGTCGCGACCCCGCCAGCTTTGCCCGCCCCGGCGAAATCCGCCACCGCTCCGGTTCCAGCCCCTCCCCAGCCGGCGGTCGCGGCACCGCCGCCGGTGGCTGCAAAACCGGAGAGTCAGGCCGGCCAATCGGAGAGCAAGAACGAGGCAGCACCCGCCGCCCCGCAACCTGTTTCCAATCCGCCTTCTAATTTCCGCTCGCCGGTATTGGCGGCGCCAGGTGAACGCATCCGCATCTCTCCACTGGCCCGAAAGCTGGCCACCGAAAAGGGCGTCGATTTTTCGGGAATCCAGGGCACCGGTCCGGGCGGGCGGATTGTGCAGGCCGACATTTTGTCCGCAGTCCACGGAGCGCGCAGCGCCCCGCCCGCGCCGTCTTCGGCCTTGTCCGCGGCTTCGTCGCTTCTCGCCAAGGGACCGATCCAGCAGGACGAACTCGTGCCAGTGTCCAACATGCGGGCGACCATTGCGCGCCGCCTGGTCGAATCGAAGACGCAGATTCCCCACTTCTATGTCGAGGTTGAGGTCAACACGGAACCACTCCTGGCGCTCCGCGCCCAGCTCAACAGCGGACTGGAGAAGGACGGCGTCAAGCTGTCGATCAACGATTTCATCCTCAAGGCCAGTGCCGCCGCCTTGCGCGTCGTGCCTGTTGTCAATTGCTCGTGGGAGAACGAAGGGATCCGCCATCACGCCGCCGCGCATGTCGCGTTCGCCGTGGCGATCGACGACGGGCTGATCACGCCGGTCATCCGGGACACGCATCTCAAGACGATCTTCCAGATCAGCGTGGAGGCGCGGGAGCTCGCCGGACTCGCCAAGGCCAGGAAACTCAAGCCCGAGCAGTTCACCGGCGGCACGTTCTGCATCTCCAATCTAGGCATGATGGGCGTCGAACGGTTTACCGCCATCATCAACCCGCCCAACGCCGCCATCCTCGCCGTCGGCGCGACCGTGAAGAAACCGGTCGTGCAGGATGACCGGATTGTCGTTGGCCAGCGCATGTCACTCTTCCTCTCGTGCGACCACCGGGTGGTCGACGGCGCGACCGGCGCGCGGTACCTCGCCGCGCTCAAGGAGCTGCTGGAAAAGCCCGCGCTGCTGCTAGTGTGAGTCCCCCGGCCGGCCGGCCCCGACAGGTCCCTCGTTCAATGCAACAGGGAGTCGATCAAGGACCGCCGGATCTGCGAGTAGAGCTGGCCGGCATTCGGCCGGGCCAGGGTGCCGGTGACGGTGAACGGTTCGCGCAGCTTCAGATAGCCGAGTTCGTCGCGCTCGTCCGATAAGACCGGCAGCTTGGATTTGGAAATCTTTGTCTCCACCGGGCCCATCACCCCCATGTAGACAGGCAATTGCAGCGGCTCGTCAACCAGCGACTTGCCCGCCTCGTAGGTGATGAGTCCTTCGCCCTGCCCTTGCAGGCGGATGACGGGGGAGACCAATGAGAAATCCGCCAGCCGGGTATTCAGCGACTTGTCGCGCGACATGCGCACGTTCAGCTGGTCGAAACGGACTTCAGCGAGCTGGTTGGCAAGCTCCTGCGCCAGCTCCGCCCCCGAGGCAATCACCTCAACTTTCTCCCCGAAACTCCCGAGGAGGCGGGCGGCAAGCGACAGCGTCGTCGCCTCCTGCTGCAAGCCCCGAAAAATCCCCTTGCGGCTCTGCATCACGAACACGCCCTGGGTGCGCTCGATCAAGTCGACCAGCGTGCGGCCCGCGCCTTCCGCCTGGCACCGCACATTGAAACGGCCCTCGATCGTTGGCGCCTTGCTGGGATCCCACGCCTTGAAGACCGGACCGACCTCGAACTCCTTTACATCCAGATTGAGCTTTGAAGCGTACGGCAGCGGTCCGCCAGCCACAAACTTCGTCTCGGCATCGAGCTTCAGCTGACCCTCCGTCCCCAATTTCGCCGTGACGTTCTCCGCGGTGATGCGGAGCGGGCTGATGGTGGCCCGCCCGGTCAATCCGGTGACTTCGAAACTGCGGCCGCAGACCAGTGACTTGACGTTGATGGCCACCTGCCCGGCCAGACCGGCCCATTCCGGTTCGGCCGGCACCGCCGTCGCGGCTGCGAGCGGCGCTGGCGGGGGACTGGCGGCAGCCGGAGCCGGGCGCAGGACGGGTTCCGTCGGTTTTGCCGGCGGGGCTTCCTTACCACGCGCATCGGTGGCGGGATTTCCAGCAGGCCCGCTCGGAAAGGCCCGGGCCAGTAGCAGCGCATCATCCACCACGAAATGCTCGCTGGTGATCCTGACATCAATCGTGCGGCCCTTCGCGGCCGGGCGCAGGGTCGCGGCCAGGGTCAGATCGGACCGTTCGCCCGCACGGTCGATAAGGAGCGGCACCTGCAGCGCGATTTCTCCTTTTTCATTAAAGCCAGCCCGGAAAGACAGGTTGGCCACCGGCAGCGGTTCGCCAGTGGCGGCGGACAAAAAACCGTTGAGGGTCAGCCGGCCTTCGGCGAGGAGATCGTGGTCGGAGGAGAAGGTCGCCTCGCCGGTCAGCTTTCCCTGCCGCGGCACCGCCCCTCCCGCCAGGAATGGCTGCCCGGCCAGCGCCGACACCGCGAGGTCGAACGACGCCGTGCCCTGGAACTTGGGTTGGGCGAAGTCCGGCCCAATGGTTGCTTCGGCCTGTCCGGAAATGAGGTTGTCGCCCGCGCTGGTGCGGACGCGCAACGCGGCCAGCCTCGCCGTCGCCCCCCGTTCGGAATATTCGGCAGCCGGGTCGATCTCAACGGTCAGGTCCCTGAACCAGGCCTGCCCGCCAACGCCGGCGGCCAGCTTGTCCACGCGCAGCGGCGCTGCCGCCGCGATCTGCAGCTTCTCCCCATCCGTTCGCACGACCAGCTCACCCTCACTGAGTTCACCGCTGAGTTCGAGATTACCGCAGAACGCCTTGAGCTGCCCGAGCGGCGTACGCCCGTATTTCACTCGCAAGACTTCGCCAGGCTTTCCCGAAACAGCGGTGATCTGGCGGCGGGCGGGATTGACCCGGAAAGATTGTGGCGATGAAAAACCGAGCAGCAAACGCCCCTCCGGCGTCGCGACCCGCGCATCAAGCCGGTCCACTTGGACCAGGTCGCCCAAACGCGACAACGCGACCGAACCGTGCGCGATCAACGGACCAACCGGCGCATACGCGGCAAGCAGCGTCGGAAGGTTCGCGTCAACCTCTCCCTGCACCGAAATCGCCGGCGACGCCGCACCTGCCGTCATGGCAAGCTCGCCTTTCACCTCAAGCCGGTCGCCGGCCGGGGTCGTCAGACTCAGACCGCCGAGACGGACCCGGGTCTCGCTCCGTGAATTCTCCGCCTCGGCCTGAAAGCTGATGTCGCTGGGAGGCAGGATAGGCCGGCCGGCGCGGGACACCGCGAGTCCGCACACGGTCAGTGGTGCGGTCGTGCGCAACCACACTTTGTCTGCCGTGCGCATGGAAGCAATGAACTCCCCCTTGATCTCGCCCCCGGTCACCTCAAACCCGGGAAGGAAGGGCCGAACCCATGCGACCGGCATGCCATCAAGGGCGACATGCACCAGCTCGCGCTGCGCATCTTCCGCCACCGTCTCGCCCGTGGCCAGCTTCACCGTGAACGGCTGCATCGTCTGCAGCGAAAGCACCGGGCTGCGGCCGCTGATGTTCAGCGCCAGTTCGGTCGCATGCACCTGGCTGCCGTTGTATTCCACGTCAAAGGCGGCGGTGGCGCCGAGTCGGCCAAGCTCGCGCAGCCGCGAGTCGGCGACTTCGAGCCGGCTGGCGTCGCCGGTCAGCCGTCCGGCCAGTCGGACATCCCAGGTAGCGGAATTGACCTCAAACCGGCCCTCCCCCGCAATGGAGAATTCCGGCAGCGTCAGCCCCAGGGCAAACGGCGCCACCTGCCGGTTGTTGGCCAGCACCTGCCAGGAGCCGGCAAGCCGCGCCGATCCGGCGACATAGTCGACATTGAGATTGAGCAAACGGCTGACCGCGCCCGCCTCCAGGGAGTTCAGCGTGACCGAGTAGGTTTCGCCGGCCGAAGTGCGCGCCAGCAGGACATCGGCCTGCCCGCGTGCGTTGGCCGCCAGCAAAGGACCACTCGCCTCGGCCTCAAGATGGACACCGAGGCGTTCGGGCACGAAGCCGGCATTGATCGTCGCCGTCAATTCGCCCACCACGGCCACCTTGTTGAAGGGCGAACCCGGGTCCGGATTGCGAATCGTGGCATCAAAATCGAATTTCGCCTCCTGCCCGGGCGCGAAATGGCCGCCGGTCAATTTCAAACGCGCCTCACCCGGCAACTTGCCGGCGGCCTGGGGAAAAAGGACTTCAATCTCGACGTTGCAGGACCCAATCACCACCTCAACCGGCGGACGAAGGTATTTGAAAGCGCCTTCGAAGGCCGGCACCGGCCGCTCGGGGCCAGCCGCGGACACAAACTGAGAGCCGGCTGGCGGTGCCCCCGCGGAAGGACCCGTAACACCGGCCCGTCCGTGGTCGCCACCGCCCGAGGTCAGAGGTGGCCCTGCGGGGCCGGTGAGGTCCACTTTCAATCCGACCACCCGGAGATCACGCAGCACCACGCGTCGATGGGCGATCAGCTCCCAGAAAGAAACCTCGGCCGAGGCGTCCGTCAGCGTCACCCGCCGGCCCGGCTGGTCCATCCGAAGATCATGAATCGTCATGGATCCGGGTCTGATGACCAGCCGCGCCACTTCTAGTTTCAATCCCGGCCGGCTGCCGGCGGCCTTCAGGGCCGCCCAGCGCTGGACCGACGGGAGGAACGCAACGGCCAATGCCAGCGCGGCCAGCGCGATCACCACTCCCACCACGACGAGCAAAACCCGGACCGTTTTCACAGTTGATGAAAGCATTCAGCTTGACGCCATTCTTGGCAATCATCGACCACAATCCGCGAGGCGGGAGGTGGGCGGAGAATCACCATCCCGCGTCCCGGGATTTCCCGAGCGCCGCCACCCGCAGCGCCCAGTCTTCGGCGCAGCTGAACATGCTCAGGAATGGACGAACTCGTCCGCCAGTCCGATCGCCTGTCGCATCGTCGCGAGCGACACATGGTAACCGTAATTTGCCTGGAGCTGGTTCAGCTGCGCTTGAATCAGATAAACCTGGCTCGAGAGCACATCAAGCTGCGTGGCCGTGCCGGCGCCATAGCGGACGTTGGCGAGACGCAATGCCTCTTGGGCCTGTTCAACCGTTTTGCCTGACGCCTGGACCAACTCCCACGCCTCGATCAGGGAAGAATAAGCCTGACGCACCTGAACCTCGATCGCGAGCGTGGTCGCGGACTGCGAGAGTTTTGCCTGCTCGAGCTGCGAACGGGCCTGGATCACCCGGCCCGCGGTAGCCCGGCCGTCAAAGATGTTCCACTGCGCCTGCACACCGGCCGTCCAGCCGGAGACGCGATTATCCCACGCCACGGAAAACGGGCTGCGAATCACGGAATAGCCTCCAACCAAATCTACTTCCGGAAAGTAGCCGGCCCGGGTGCTTTTCACGTTCTGCTCGCCAGCGTCGGTCAGCTTGGCCAACTGCTGCAGCTCGGGCCGGTGGGCATGGGCCGCCGCCAGCGCGTCGGGCAGCTGGTAGGTAACGGGCTGCCCGATCTCCAGCGTACCGACGAATTCCGGTGCATTGGTCACGGTGGCCGTGCGGCCGCCCACAAAGCCGACCAGCTGCCGCAGCTGCTCGATGGCAATTCGGTAGTCGTTGCGCGCCTGGATCAACGGCGGCTGGCCGTTGGCCAGCGCGACCTCGGCGCGCAATACCTCGAAATTGGACGTTGTTCCTGCCTCAAACCGGTTCTTCGCGTCCTTCAACTGCTGTTCGAACAGGTTGACGTTATTCTCCTGCACCTTGATCTGTTCCTTCGCCAGCAGCACGGCATAGAACTGGATGCGCACCAACAACAGCTGCTGGTTGATGACGCCTTCGAGCTCGAGCATCGCTGCCTCGCGGGCCAGCTGCGCGCTCTTCACCGAGGACCGCACCCCGCCCCCGGCGTAGAGCACCTGCCTCGCCTGAAGCCCGATACTCCACGCAGCCTCGGGCGCCACAGAGTAGCTTGATATCTCCCGGGAATTGCCCGTGTAGCTGCCGGCGGCGCTGACGTTGGGAATCTGCCGGGCCCGCACCTGAATCTCAACACCCTCCTGCTGCTTGATGCGTTCGCGCGCCTGCCGGATGGTGAAATTGTTCTCGAGCGCAAAGGCCACGGTGCCTTTCAGATCCAGCGCGGTGGATTCTGGCTGCTCCGCCCGGAGACCGGGTGAAGCCAGCAACAACGCAATCGCGACGAGGGCCGGCCCGCGCTGCAGCCCACGGCCCGGGGTCATCAGGGAAATGCTGGGATGAGAGTTCATGGAAAAGATCAAAGGTTATTTGGCCGGAGCGGGTGCTTCCGCAAGGCGGGTTTCCCCGCCCCGGAGACGGACATCAGCCGTGTGATCCTTGGCGATCAGCATATAGATGCAAGGCACGACGAAGAGGGTGAAGAACGTGCCGATGGTCAGTCCCGTCACCAGCGTGAGTCCGATGCTGTTCCGAGCGGCGGCGCCCGGGCCGCTGACGAAAACCAGCGGGAGGTGGCCGAAAATCGTCGCCGCGCTCGTCATCAAGATGGCCCGCAGTCGCAGGCGGGTGCCCCGGCGGATGGCGTCGAGTTTGGCGATGCCCTGTTCCTGGAGCTTGTTGGCGAACTCCACGATGAGAATGCCGTTCTTCGCCACCAGCCCGACCAGCGTGATCAACCCGATCTTGGAGTAGGTATTGAGCGACGTGGTCCAGCCGTCGGTCCAGTACGGGATGTTCGGGTTGGGCATCTTCAGGAACGTGAAGATGAGCGCACCGAACAACGCCAACGGCACGGAACCGAGCAGGATGATGAAGGGATCGCGGAAGCTGTTGAACTGCGCCGCGAGCACCAGGAAGATCAGGATGATCGCGAGGACGAACGAATATAGGAATTTGGCGCCCTCCGTCTTCAGCTGGCGCGACTGGTCCTTGTAATCGATGACATATCCCTTCGGAAGGACCTGGCGGGCCTCTTTTTCAAACGCGTCGAGCACCTGGCCGAGCGCGCCGCGCGGAAAGCCGCTGATCGTGACGGCGTTGAGCTGGTTGAACCGGTTGAGCACGCGGGGCTCGGTGGAGTTCTTGATTGTCGCCACGGTGCTCAAAGGGATGAGCTGCCCGCCCGGTCCGGAGACGTAGATGTCCTTCAGCTGCTCGGCGTTCAGGCGTCCGGCACGCTCCACCTGGGGAATGACCTTGTAGCTGCGGCCGTCGATGCTGAAACGGTTGACGAAGTTGCCGCCGACCATCGCGCCCACATCGCCGCCGATCTGCGAGAGGTTGAGCCCCAGGGCCGCCACCTTGTCGCGATCGATGATGAGCTGCGACTGCGGCTGGTCGATCTTCAGGTCAAGGCGGGGCGGGACCGCCCACAGGCCCGCGGCGGTTGTGGTGTCGACGAGTTGCCGGGCAAAGGTGAGCAGCTCGGTTTCCTTGGCGGTCGAGGCAATGACGATCGAGGCGGGAAAGATGCCGCCGCCGCCGGGCAGGGCCGACGGCAGGCCGGCATTGACTTGCACGGCGGGAATCCGGAGGAGTTTCGCCCGCACCTCCGGCAGGATCTTGAAGATATTCCGGTCGCGCTCCTTCCAAGGCTTCAGCACCTGGCCGAAAACCGCGCCGGTGGGAAACGTGACCTGAAACGCATAGGCGGTCTCCGGCGTGGTCTGGATCACCTGGTCGTAGACCGCCCGGGAGTAGATGATGTTCTGATCGAGCGTGGCGTTGGCCGAGGTCTCCAGCTGCCCGAAGATGATCCCCTGGTCCTCGGTCGGCGCGAGCTCGTTGGCCGAAAACATGAACATCAGGGGAATGCAGAGCGACAGTACCACCCATCCGAGGTAAACCGCCCAGCGCGCCTCGAGCACGCGGTCAAGGACCCCGCCGTAGATCTCGCGGAATCGTTCGAAGTGCCGGTTGATCATGCCGGTGAACCGCCCCTCCTCCACCTTGTGCGATAGCATGTTC
The DNA here is from genome assembly GCA_003153035.1 of Opitutia bacterium. Classification (GTDB taxonomy): domain Bacteria; phylum Verrucomicrobiota; class Verrucomicrobiia; order Opitutales; family Opitutaceae; genus Fen-1467. Next base: position 3,832 of record PMBT01000102.1, on the reverse strand, counting down.
GCGCACATCACGGGCGAAAGCGTGACCGCAACGACCCCAGAGATGAGCACGGCGCCGGCCAGGGTGAACGCAAACTCGCGGAAGAGCGCGCCGGTGAGCCCGCCCTGCAGGCCGATCGGCGTGTAGACCGCGGCCAGCGTGATCGTCATCGCGATGATCGGACCCACCAGCTCGCGGGCGCCCTTGATGGCGGCATCAAACGGCTTCAAGCCTTCGCGAAGATGTCGTTCGACATTTTCCACCACGACAATCGCGTCGTCGACCACCAGACCGACTGAGAGCACGATGGCGAGCAGGGTCAGCAGATTCAGGGTGAACCCGAACGCCTGCATCAGGAAGACCGCGCCGATCAAGGAAACGGGAATCGCGATCACCGGGATGAACACCGACCGGAACGACCCGAGGAAAAGATAGATGACCACAGCGACGATCAGCAGGGTGTCGCGGAGCGTCTTCTTCACCTCGCTGATGGAGTCGTTGATGTAACCGGTGGAATCCCAGGCAATGTGGTTCTCGAGTCCGGTCGGGAGGTTTCGCTGGATGTCAGGCAGGACCGCATGGACCCCCTGGATCACGTCAAGCGTGTTGGCATTGGGCAGCACCCAGATGCCCATGAAGACCGCGTTCTCGCCGGAAAACCGAACCTCGGTGCTGTAGTCCTCCGCGCCGAGCACGACCGTGGCGACGTCCTCGAGCCGGACGATGGTGCCACCCTCCTGACGGATGACCAGCTGTTTGAACTCGGGCGCCGACCGCAAATCAGTGTTGGCGGTGAGGTTGACCTGGATCATCGCACCCTTGGTCTGGCCAAGCGCGGAAAGATAATTGTTCGCCGCGAGCGCCTGGCGCACCTGGGCCGCCGTGACGCCGAGCGCCGCCATCCGATCGGGCTTCAGCCACATCCGCATCGCGAACACCCGTCCGCCGAGAATGTCGGCACGCTGGACGCCCGGAAGCGACGCCAGGCGCGGCTGGACGACGCGGACCAGATAATCGGTGATTTCATTGGCCGCGAGCACGTTCGAACTGAAGCTGAGGTACGCGCTGGCGAACTGGGAGTCAGCCGTCTGGATGTCGAGCACCGGCACCTCGGCTTCCGGTGGCAGATCGCGGCGGACCTTGTCGACTTTCGAGCTGATGTCGGCCAGCGCGGCGGTCGCGTTGAAGTTCAGCTTCAAATGGGCCGTGATGGTTGAAATGCCCTGGGAACTCGACGACTCGAGATAGTCGATGCCGTCCGCCGAGGTGATGGCCCGCTCAAGCGGCGAGGTGATGAAGCCGCGGACCAGGTCGGCATTGGCCCCAACATAGATGGTTGTGATCGTGATCGTCGCGCTTTCACTGACCGGGAACTGGCGCACATTCAGCGTGAGGTACGCCTGAATGCCGGCGACAATGATCACCAGGTTGACTACGATCGCGAGGACCGGACGGTGGATGAAGATGTCGGTAAATGATTTCATGGCGGGCGAGACTCGCTAGGCGCGAAATGCGGCGGGAAGGGACGCGAGCAGCGCGCTCATGAATCCTCCGGCTTCGGCGTGAGCGAGAAGGCCGGCGACAGCTTGTTGTCGACGATCACGACCCCGCCGTTGTGCAGTTTGAACGCGCCGGTCGTCACGACCGTCTGCCCGGCTTTCAACCCGGAGATCACGACCACAAAATCGCCCCGGCTTCTCCCCAGCCGCACAAACTGCTGCCGGACCACCTTGGAGGCCACGCCGGTGGCCGCGTCTTTTTTCTCCTCGATGACGAAGACCGAGTCGCCATAAGGGGCGTTGAGCACCGCGGCGGAGGGGATCACGAGCAGGTTCTCGATGTTTGGCAGGATGACCGCGACATTGGCAAACATGCCGGGGCGGAGCCGCTCATCGTGGTTGGGCAGGGTGGCCTGCACCCGGACGTTGCGGGTTGAGGATTCGATTTCCCCGTTGATCGCCGTGATTTTGCCTTCCACCACCACGCCAGGGAGGGCGTCGCAGGTCAGCTGCACGGGCATGCCGGTCGCAATCTGCTCCAGTCGCTGCTGCGGAAGCGTAAAATTGGCGTAGATCGGATCAAGCGCCTGCAGCGAGACGATCGGGTTGCCGCGGTCGACAAACTGACCGCGGTTGATCTGCCGGATGCCCAGCTGGCCGGCGAAGGGTGCCCGGATGATCTTCTGGTCAATCGCCGCTTTGGTCGCGTTCACATCGGCCTGGGCCTGCTTGAATTGCGCTTCCGTGGAATCCAGTTCGGCCTTGGAGGTCGTATTGTGGGCGAAAAGGTCGCGAGCACGGTCGACATTCAGGTTCGCCAGTTCGGCCCGGGCCTGGGCGGACTGCAGCTGCGCCTCTAGGACCGAGACGTCAAACTTCACCAGCAGATCACCCGCCCGAACCCGCGAACCCGCCTCGAAAGCGATTTCCGACACGATCCCGGCGGCCTCGGTCGTCACGGTGACGCCCTGGTAGGCGGCCAGCGAACCGACGGCGGTCAGGGTTGGCTGCCATTTCTCCTCTCGCACCTCCATGGAGGTCACCGCCTCGGGGGGCTGCACGGCGGATTTGGCGGCTTCGCCCATTGTCTTGAACTGGGAGATCTTCATGGCGGCCAGCCCGCCCACTAATGCAATGAGGACCACGATGGTGATGAGGAATTTCTTGAGCATGGTGAAAAAATGGCGTGGCTACAATTATCCGTGGCAATCGGTCGCGTGGGGGATTTTCAATCCGCCCTGCGTGCGGAACTGACGCCCTTCGTGGCGGCCGGCAGGCTTTGCTGAATCTTTCCCATTAGCGTCACCAGCGTCTTGCGCTCGGCCGCCGTCAGCGGGCTCATCAGCACCGCCACGCGACGGAAATAATCAGGCAGGATTTGGTCGAGGAAGTTCCGTCCCTTGGTCGTGAGTTGCACGAGCATCATGCGGCGGTCATCCGGGGCATGCTCGCGCTTGACAAACCCATCGCGCTCCAACGTGTCGATCAGCCCGGTCATCGTTGCGCGGGTGACATCGGCCCGGTCGGCCAGATCGGCGGGATTGACCGGCTTTCCCGGGTCGCGATTCAAGAGCATCATCACCCCGAAGCGCCCGTCCGAGAAATTGTGGCTGGCATGGGCCGCCTTGATCGATTCGAGGATCTCGGTGCTCGTCCGCAGGAAATGCAGGAAGGCCTCCATGGCCGATGGATCGAGCTCGGGATACCGTTTGGCCCGTTCGAGCAGGCATTCGTATTTGGGCACTTCTTTGAGCAGGAGCATTCTCAGGTGGAATGGTTAGGCAGGGAAACAGTAAGGAGGCAGATAATATGGCTCCTAACTACTCCAACAAGTCGAAACCGTCAAATCCGGCGCACATCCCGGCAACAGAAGGTGGACTAATCCCGCCGTTCAAATGCGGACACCGCGGTCCAGCGAGACCCCACCGGGTTTAAGCTTCCCGCCGATGGTTTCCCGCCCGGGAGTTTCGTGCCGTCCGCTCAAAACAACTGTCCGCCGCCCTGGAAGAGCGGGTCCGTCCATTTCCATCAGCCGCGCTGCCTCAGGAATGTACAAACTCATCCGCCTGGCCGATCGACTCCCGCAATGCGGCAAGCGCCACGTGATAGCCGTAGGAGGCCTGGAGTTGGTTCAGGCGCGCCTCGGTGAGCGCCACCTGGCTGGTGAGCACGTCGAGCTGCGTGGCCGTGCCCGCACCGTAGCGGACGTTGGCCACCCGCAGAGCTTCCTCGGCCTGCTCGACCGTTTTTGCGGAGGCCTGGAGGAGCTCCCAAGCCTCGACCAGCGAGGAGTAGGCCTGCCGGACCTGCACGTCGACCGCGAGCATGGTTTCCGCCAGCGAAAGCTTCGCCTG